>CAXDOZ010000110.1:0-7894 GCA_963991145.1 uncultured Chitinophagales bacterium
GCTTGGGGAGTGCGGCTGAGGGCCTTTGCCATCAACGTACATCTCTCCACCTAGCGGCTTATCAGAAGGAGCAACGATCTGCGCTCCGGAAGGCTGATTATCGGCTGCTGCCACTCTTCCTACATGCATTACCTGCAAGAAGATCTTTGATCCATTCTCGTGAACAGCGTCTGTCACTTTCTTCCATTCTGTAATTTGTTTCTCTGATTAAATTGCCGGTGTTCTAGGGTAGCCAAGTCCGTTTGGCGATGGAGAGGTTCCTTCTGTAATGATAAGTCCTGCCTCTGCTCTTTGAGCATAATAAGTAGCGACCATTTCATTTGGTGCTGCGTCTTCAAGGGCACGAGAACGCGTCATAGGAGCCATAACCACTCGGTTCTTTAGCTCGATCGAACCCATGCTGTAAGGGGTAAAGAGTTTCTGTTCTGACATTTTAGTTGTTTAAACAAATGTTGGAAATGACTAATGAACGCTCAGCATTTGTGCTTGTTCATTGTGTCGGGTTAAAAAATTGAGATTACTCGGTAAAGCCTTTTACTCTGCCACTCTTGTATTCATCCCAATTGAATTTGTCCAGGAATGAAACAGCTGCCTCAGCGCCTTTAAAGAAGAGACCGATCTTATTCTCGTCTGAGATATTGAAATCGAGCCAGTTGTAATCCTGATCCGCATCGATATGACAGATCAGCTGCTTGAAATCCGGGTTTTTCAAAAGGAAATCGTAATCGTGGACCTGTCTCATAGTGCTGATCATGGCACCGGCGAAGGAAAAGCTGTTCTTGATCTTGTTTGGCTTATTCCGGTAAGCGCTCAATCTTGCTCCGAAGGTTGGCTTCCTGGGAGGAAGCTTGCTCGGAGTATCTGAATGAAAGAGATTAATTGGGAAGTTTGATAGCATTCCGCCATCCACAAAAATTGCCTCCTTTGGTACTTCACCTCGATAGTCGGCAACTTCAATCCAGCCCTCGTGATTTGTTTGTCCTGCCCCAAGTTTGCTCAGATCTCTGCGATAAGGGTGAAAGAAGAATGGAATGGACATTGAAGCTCTGGCATATTCTGCCGGGTTTGTATTGTCTACATCGTCATAGAATACCCTCCCATCTCGTGGAAGAACGATCTTAGAATTTGTCGTGATCTCAGATGTAACTACTCCCACGGTATTTCTGAACTCCTGTCGGCCTTCACCGGTAAAGTGAATATTGGCTGTCGCAACTGTATTTCTTCTTTCTATTAACTGCGCTGTGGTCTCGATTCCGGCCTCCTTTAGCGCTGCCTTTAGCCACTCGAGGAAGTTATCTCCAGGATTCATTCCAAGATAGTCTCTTAACCTGCTGTAAATCGGATAGCCGTATCGTAGAAGGAGCCAGATCATCTTTGGATCCTCCTGTGTGGCTTTAGAGATGAAGTTCTTCATAGAACTACCACCGTCTACAAAATCTAGGAGAGACTTATTACCCAATAATTCAATTAGGTCCTGATATACTGATTCGTGAGGCTCCTTTAATCCTGCCAGGCCAATTGTATTGATCGCTCCGGCACTTGTTCCGGCAAGGCTCATGAACCTGATCTTACAGCTCTCAAGCACCCAAACGTATCCAACCAGAGCAATTCCCAGAACTCCTCCTCCTTCCTGGACCAGATCTACATACTGGTTGCCCTGTTCATCGTGAACATCTGAATAGGCTTTCTGACTGAGTTTTGGGAAGTTCTTAGATAACTGGAAGTACCTCTTGTCCTGATGGATCTTATTGAATAGTTCTGAATGTGCCATTTCCTAAAGATTAGAAACATGTCTAAACTATTCAATATCAATAATTAGTGAAACTATTAAGTATCTAATACACTGAAAAGGCGAACAGCGCATACTCTGCAAAGTACATTCCCCAAACACACTGATAGAAGAAGGCGATTGAGGTCTTAGAATTTAGATCAACTCTTTTAGCCATGATCCAAAAGAAGATCAGGATAATTGCATGTCCGCCAATAAATAGGGGCTGATTAATACTGTCTGCCATCAAAGGAGCAAAACCGATGGTGAACATGATCGCCAGGCTCAGCATGATCATTCCCAATTTGAAGATCTTCTTTCTCCCCATCTCGACGGTCAGGGTTGAGATATTGAATTTCTTATCTCCTTCATCATCGGGCAGGTCCTTGAACCAGGCAATGGCGATGCTGTAGATGAAGATCACTCCGGTAAGTAACAGGATCACAAAAGGCAGATCATCGCTCCCATTGATGATCCAGTTAAAATTCAAAAACAAAAAAATATTGACGATAAATCCCCTTACAGCAAGTATGCAAAATGCAGCCCAGAAGTAAAATCGCTTCAACCTGAATGGAGGTAATGAATAGGCCGTGCCAAGCGCCAAGCTCGATAGAACAGTTACCAGGAGCCACTTCCCGATAAATATCGCCAGTACTATACTTGCGAGCAGACAAACAACAATGATGGTTCGACCTCGCTGAATTGTCCATGCACCTGAAGCTAAGGGCAGATATGGCTTGTTGATCCTGTCGATCTCAATATCTGTGAGTTGATTCAATCCAACGATGTAGATATTGGCAGCAAGGCAGGATCCCAGCGTAATGATCAATTCGCTGATGTGAAAGTCACTTTGATCTGAATAAGAGAAGGCAATGGCATATAATGCAAGAATGGAAAGAGTGGTTCCAATAACCGTATGCGGCCGGGCAAATCGAACAAAGTTCAATATCATCACTCGGGTTTTTGACCGGTGAGTAAATCAAATTCAACTAATCCTGATCTAAGTCCCTGAATCATGTACTTCATTGCAATCGCCCCTTTGATGGTTCCCCATCCTGATCTGAAAAGTCCCATCATTCCCTTTGGCGTAAGAGCAGTGCTTACTACTGCTTTCCAGAATGGCTCAACTGATTTACTCCAGTTGTCGGTTTTTAAATTGAGGAATCCTGCCTCATTGGCAAATCCTGCAATTTGACTCATTGGCATCATCGGAGGGAGATGATAACTCTCGTAAAGATTCTCTAGAAGCTGCTTTTCAGATCTGGAAAACGCTGGAGGCTGATCTCTGCAACACCAGGTAATCATTAAAAACTTCCCTCCGGGCTCCAGCAAATTAAAAAACACCTCGAGCAGGGCTTTCTTATCCTTAATATGCTCTGCACTTTCCATCGACCATATGAAATCGAATTTTCTATCCCCTTCTGAAACCGACATCATATCACGTGCTTCGATCTTAACCGCATTCTCAAGGCCTACGGCCCGATTGTATTCGGCGGCAGCCTCGGCCTGATAAGGACTCAAGGTGACTCCGTAGGCTTGCGCTCCAAATTTTTTGGATAGATATCTTGAGCTTCCTCCAACTCCGCATCCAGCATCAAAAATGGATTTTGCTTTTTCAATTTCAGCCCATTTCAAAACCTCTTCGATCAGGTCGATCTGCGCTTGCTGATGGTTCTTCTTCTCTTTTCCATCAAAACCGTAAAAGCCATGATGCATGTGCTCACCCCAGATATCCAGCCAAATGCCGCTGGAGCGGTCGTAGAAATTTGCTATTCGATTATTGAGATCCGACATTACTTAATGATCAGCCATACAATCAGTCCAATCAATCCAAGAATGATCAGAATAGCTGTGATTTGATGTCCGGTCAACTTCTCGCGATACTCCTCAGGTACATCTTTTTGTCCGTGAAAAGCATAACGCAGATAACCATACAATGCAGCAGGGATAAACAGAAATCCGGCTGTAGAGCCGATAATGATTCTCCAAATAGTGTGTAACCAGCCAAGGATTCCCTTCTTCTCATTAATGTCCTCCGTTTCAGAAACCTGATCGTGGATCGGAGATTTTCCGGCTTCGGGCTTACGCCCGGATATTGCGATCCCAAATCGCTCTTTGGTCGACCAATGAGGAGCCACAAATTTGTATTCTATATCTACAAAGCCAGCATCCTCAAACCACTTGATATACTCCTCATCTTTCGGGAAGAGCATCCAGGTGTTTGCGATCCATTTTCCAAATGCATTCTTTGGTTCAAGTGGGCCAATATTCAAAGCTGTTCCTCCGGGTTTGATCACTCGATAAGATTCACAGATTCCCAATTGCGGATTTGGCCAGTACTCAATACTACCGGCAGAAACGTAGCGATCAAAAGTATCGTCGTCGAAAGGGATCTGCTCAGCATCACCTGTTTGAAATCCGCATCCTTTCAAAGTCTCCTTTGCTTTGGCCTTTGCCATTTGATGCGGACTCTGATCCACGCATTCTACATTTTCATTCTTAACATGCTTCACGATCCCTTCCGTGGTAAAGCCAGTTCCAGATCCAACATCGATCACGGTTAAACCCTCATCGTCAAGATGTGCCAGTTCAAGTGATTCATCTCGCATGCGCTCGGTCCAGAAAAGAGGATTTACATACTTATCGTAAAAAATTGAAAGGAATCGATAAAACCAGTAAGCTTCCTTCTTGTGTTGTACAAATCGCATTAGGCGGGGACTTTTAATTCAGAGACTTTCTTGTGTGTTATTGTAGTGACCGGACAGATATCTTCACAGATCATACAGGCAATATCGCATTCTTTGTTCACGGCGATGGTGTCGAAATCAGAAACAAATCCTGCCTCCTGCGGACAAACCGCAACACAGGCACCGCAATTAATACAAGCATTCCATCCAATATCAAATACTACTGCTTCTCTCTTTGCCATTTTTTAAATTTTGCGGTATTCAGAATCAGGACTGAAATAATAGCTCATCGTATCGAAAAGCGCTTTATCCTGCTCGGGTTGTTTCATTTTGAAAATGTCGGTCTTGACATTATACAGCTTCCACATTTTCTCTCCCTGGTCTTCGTACCATTTATCCTGATACCCCTCGAGATTATCGGCCGTAGGCCTCTTTCCCTCCTTGATCAGATTTGCCAGATATTTCCCGGCAATGCGACCAGCTGAAAGCGCTGTATGAATTCCTCCACCCGTGATCGGGTTTACATGTCGGGCTGCATCACCTACCAGAATCAGATTCTCAGCAAACTGCTTCTTAAGAGGAGATGCAAGTGGTACTCCGCCACCCTGAATTTCGAGAACCCGGGCATTCTTAAATCGGTCTTTGAAGAATGATTCCTTCATAAAACGGTCGAGGTAATAGCGGGCATCGAGATCTGTGATGCTCTTAATTACTCCTAATCCTATCTCGGCATAGCCATGATCTTTTGGGAAAACCCAGGCATAACCTCCGGGCGCCCATTCTTCACCGGTTACGATTTCAAGCAGTCCATCTGCTTCCACTTTATCTACAATGACCTGCAGACAAGATGCTAATTCACTAAGCTTAATATGTGTTCGAAGATTGGCCCATTTGCCTACCTGCGATTGAAGACCATCGGCACCAACAACCACTTTTGCTTTCACGGTGATATCCTGGTTGAAGCGGTTGAGATAAACTTCACAGGTGCCGTCTTCGAGAGGCTTGTATCCGATTGCATTGGTCTTCAACCAAACCTCGGTTCCTACTCTTTCTGCCAGAGTCATCAGTCGACGATCAAATCTTCGTCGGTCAACAACATAACCCAGGGCTTCGCCCGGATACTTATCTGGCTTCAGTTCGCGGTAATCTATTCGATTGGATTCTCCTTCTGCATTAAAGATCTCAAAACCGTAGATCGACTTTAAAACAAACTCATCTTCCGGCTCTACACCCGCGGCTGCAAGTCCCGGTCCTGAAACTGCTCCTGAGCACTGAATAGGAGCTCCAAGCTCTTGCTTTTTATCTACCAAAAGAACCTTAAGTCCTGACTCTGAGGCGAATCGCGCTGTTGTTGCACCTGCCGGGCCACTCCCTACTATCACTATGTCATACTCCTGCTGCATCATATATTGCCCTTATCCCATATAAACCTAATGAACCGTTCAATGTTTGCTAGGAAATAGTCTTATTTCTTTAAACTTTTTTTCGTCCATATTTGGACAATGTAAACTATTAAATCCCTGCATGAACAATAAGAATTGGTGGTATTTACTGCATAATCCAATGCATTTTCAAGGCTGGAGAAGGAAGAAGAAATACTTTGAGGGCTGGTATTATAAGATCGTAGATGAGGAGAATAATCTATCTCATGCTTTCATCCCCGGGATCTCTCTTGTTGATGAGAATGACAAACATGCATTTATCCAGGTTCTTGACGGGGTAAATGGCAAAGCTGACTATCACCATTTTGAATTGGAAGACTTTAAGCCCGTTCCGGGCCGATTGGAGTTTTCTCTCGGCAATAATCAATTCTCTACGGAAGGAATTCAAATTGATCTTCCGGGTTTCGAAGCAAATTTGAAATTTAAAAACTGGACACCTCTTCCAAAGTCTCTTCTTCGCCCTGGAATAATGGGATGGTACTCATACACTCCAATGATGCAATGCTACCACGGACTGGGAAGTATGAATCATTTTGTAAGTGGTCAAATTAAAAAAGGAGATGTCCAATTCAATTTGGAAAATGCAAAAGGCTATGTAGAAAAGGATTGGGGAGAATCATTCCCAAAAGCCTGGATCTGGTCTCAGTGTAACAACTTTAAGAAGGATAAGAATCTATCTGTTTTCCTTTCAGTAGCGCATATCCCATGGATGGGAAGTTTCTTTATTGGCTTTATAGCAGCCGTGCTGTATAATGGAAAAATTAAGGTCTTTGCTACTTACAATAATGCAAAACGAAAGACTCAGCTTACAGAAAAGGGTGTCGACTTTATGTTTGAGCAAGGTGGAGTGAGGTTAGAGGCTCACGTTGAGCAGAATGATGCTTATGAATTAAAATCTCCTATCAAAGGAGACATGGTTGGAAAGGTAAATGAGAGCATCCTGGCTAAGACCAATCTTAGGATCTATGAGAATGGAGTTCTGATAATTGAAGATGAAGGAAGTTATTCCGGATTGGAGGTAGCTGGAGACGCCGAGATGTTGTTGCTGTAGAATTCTTAGTCGACCTGAATAAAAACCAGAACCAATACCAGAATGAATTACAAAAGCTCAGGTCCCTTCGTCATTTTGTCACTTTGTCAATTCGTCAATTCTCACGAACTAGTTCGTGAGGCCTACCGCTCAATTTCGTAACTTATTACACATCATCATCAATAGTTTCAATCTATAAATAGAATCATTCGATAGAACATATTGATGATTGTCAGGTTAAACAGTTTTATTTGATTTCAAATCCAAAAACATGAAATACCTATACCTCACTCTCAGCTTACTGATCACATATTCTCTAAGCGCCCAACACCATCCAATGGGGGGCGATATTTCTCAATGTCCTGTTCATGCTGGCTTCTCAGCAGAGAAAGGCGGTGAATCTGGATTTTCAGCTTCGTCTGCTGAAGCAAATCCTGAAGAGGAATACTCAATGGAGGAAGAAGCCATTGTTGGTCTTGGCGGACCTACCAACAGAGATTGGTGGCCAAATCAATTAGACCTTAGTGTTCTTCGTCAGCACTCGGATGTATCAAACCCAATGGGTCCGGATTTTAATTACACAGAAGCATTTAATAATCTGGATTACGAGGCGCTTAAATCAGACCTTGAGGAACTGATGACTTCCTCTCAGGACTGGTGGCCTGCAGATTGGGGTCACTATGGAGGACTATTCATCAGAATGGCCTGGCACTCTGCCGGAACCTATAGAACTGGCGACGGTCGTGGTGGTACAAGAGAAGGGCAACAAAGATTTGCTCCTCAAAACAGCTGGCCAGACAATGCAAACCTTGACAAAGCCCGTAGATTACTTTGGCCGATCAAACAGAAATACGGCGCGAGCATCTCCTGGGCAGATCTAATGATCTTATCCGGAAATGTAGCTCTTGAGTCTATGGGTTTTGAGACACTTGGCTTCGGTGGCGGACGCGAAGCTGTTTGGGACCCC
>CAXDOZ010000111.1:0-7886 GCA_963991145.1 uncultured Chitinophagales bacterium
ACTTTGACGATTCTCTTAAAGAGCCAACTGTTCTTCCTTCAAGGATCCCGAACCTTTTGATAAATGGTGCATCAGGGATTGCAGTTGGTATGGCAACTAATATCCTACCTCATAACCTTTCAGAGGTAGTAGATGGAATGGTCGCTTATATCGACAATAAGGATATTGATATTGAAGAGCTTGTTAAGTATGTAAAAGCTCCCGACTTCCCAACTGGTGGTACCATTTACGGATACAATGGTGTTCGTGAAGCCTTTTTGACTGGTCGAGGCAAAGTGATCGTGCGAGGTAAGGCAGAGGTAGAAGTTCTGAGTTCCGGCAAAGAACAGATCATTATCACTGAGATCCCTTATCAGGTGAATAAGGCTATGCTTCACGTGAAGATGGCTGAGCTTGTAAATAACAAGAAGATCGACGGTATTACTGATATACGTGATGAATCAGACCGTAAAGGTCTAAGACTTGTTGTAGAGTTGAGAAGAGATGCGGTAGCCAATGTTGTTCTGAATCAGCTTTACAAATACACCCAATTACAGACATCATACGGTGTCAACAATGTTGCGCTTGTTAATGGAAGACCTGAGCTTCTAAACCTAAGAGACCTAATTCGCCACTTCATTGACTTCAGACACGAGGTAGTTGTAAGAAGAACTCAATACGAGCTAGAACAAGCTGAGAAAAGGGCCCATATCCTGGAAGGATACCTGATAGCGCTTGATAACCTTGATGAGGTGATCGCATTGATCCGTAGTAGTCAAACTCCTGATATTGCCAAAACGGGCTTAATGGAGAACTTTAAACTAACTGAAGTTCAGGCCAAAGCAATTCTGGAATTGAGATTACAGCGCCTGACCGGAATGGAGCGCGAAAAGATCAAAGAGGAGTACGATGAATTGATGAAGACCATTGAGCACCTGAAGCTGATCTTATCAGATGAGGGAATGAGAATGGACATCATTAAGAATGAACTTCTCGAGGTCAAAGAAGCATACGGAGATGAGAGAAGAACCGATATCGATTTCGCCGGTGGCGATATGAATATCGAGGACCTGATCCCAGACGAAGAAGTTGTTGTAACAATTTCTCACTTAGGCTACATAAAGCGAACTCTGTCAAGCGAATATAAAATTCAAAATAGAGGAGGGAAGGGCTCTCGTGGTGGTAGTACGAGAGATGAGGATTTCATAGAGCATATGTTCCTTGCTACCACTCATAATTACCTCTTATTGTATACCGAATTGGGTAGGTGTTTCTGGATGAGAGTGCATGAAATTCCTGAAGGAAGTAAGACCTCTAAGGGAAGAGCAATCCAAAATCTGATCAATATTCCAAAAGAGGATAAAGTCCTGGCATATATCCCTGTAAAGGACTTCAAGGATGAAGAATTCCTTGACAATCATTTTGTGGTGTTCAGCACCAGGAAAGGAGTGATCAAGAAAACGCCTCTGGAGCAGTTTAGCCGCCCAAGAACCAATGGTATCATTGCTATTACGATCAAAGAAGGAGATAAGCTTCTTGAAGCCAAGCTGACCGATGGAAAATCTGACATTCTACTTGCTAAGAAAAGTGGAAAGGCCATTAGATTCAATGAATCTACGGTAAGATCAATGGGAAGATCAGCTGCCGGAGTAAGAGGTGTAACCCTTGAAGGAGCAGATGATGAGGTGATTGGCATGATATGTGTTAATCAGCAGATGAAAGATGAAGGCACCAGTATTCTGGTGGTTTCTGAAAATGGATATGGTAAGCGAACCTATTTAGATGATCCAGAGAATAATGAGCCGGTTTATCGAATCACAAACAGAGGAGGTAAAGGGGTTACAACGCTTAAGATCACTGATAAAACAGGAAAGCTTATTGCCATTAAGACTGTTACTGACGATGATGACCTTATGATCATTAACCGCTCTGGAATCACTATCAGAATGGCTATGGAAGATCTGAGAATCATGGGAAGAGCCACGCAGGGAGTTCGACTGATCAATCTGAAAGGCGATGATACGATTGCAGCAGTAGCAAAAGTGGAGAACGCCAAGGAAGATAGAGAGGCTGAAGAGCTCGAAGAAGGAGAGAATCCGGACGAAGACCAGGCGAATGAAAGCCCTGAAGAGAATACTGAAGAATAATCAACATAAACCCACAGAAATTAAAATCATGAAAAAACTGATTATTGCATTGATCACACTTAGTGTTGGATTCACTGCATCTGCTCAAAACTCAAAAGTGATTGGGGCCTGGAACGGCATGAACGCGTATGTTCAGGAGCAATCGGATGGACCAGAGCAACTTGTTGAAGCACAGAAGGACATTGATGAAGCAATCACACACGAGACTACTGGTATTCAGGGAAAGACCTGGTTCTACCGCGGTAAGATCTATTACTACCTGGCAAAGGACGCCAACCTTTCAATGGACTACCCAAATGCCTTGATTACTTCTTTCGAGTCATTTGAAAAGGCCATCAGCATTGAGGATAAGAAGTTCAAGGATGGGAAAGAAGCATTGACATTCGTTCAGAATCTTTCTGCTGAGATCTTTAATCAAGGCTTGAATTACTTCAACAATGGTGACTACGCGAATGCATATACCTATTTCTATAAGACTAAGGATGTAGCTGCTCTTTTAGAAGCTAATGGCCTTTCAAGTGCTGCCAAGCCTATAGATGCAATGAATAATGCTGCACTGGCTGCAACAAATGGCAAAGAATACGGAAAAGCGATTGCTATCTATGAAGAGCTATTAGTTGAAGATCCTACAAATGAAAATGCTTACGCAAGGCTTTCTAATCTGTATAAAACAGATGGAAACACAGAAAAGGCAAGAGAGGTAATCGCTAAAGGACTTGAGGCTAACCCAAACAGTATGATTCTTCTTACAGAGGACATTAACTTCTATTTGGAAGACGGGAAGGCTGTTGAGGCAAAAGAAAAGATCTTGAAGGCAGTTGAAATGGATCCTGAAAACATTAGTCTTCAAATGGTAAAAGGGGATGTGCATGTACAGCTTTTGGAATGGGACGATGCCATTGTAGCTTATGAAGCTGCCGCTGCATTAGATGATGCAGATTTCCGTCCTCACTTTAACATGGGAATTGTTTACACCAAGCAAGCCGACCTTATGATCGAGGAAATGAATAACCTTGGATTCAGCGATGAAGACAAAGCTAGATATGAGGAATTGGATGCTGAGAGAACTGAGCTTTTCAAAAAGGCTTATCCGCATATTCAAAAAGCAGCTGAACTTGAGCCTGATAACGATGCTGTGCAAAGAGCATTGACTCAGGTGGAAGCAAAAATGAAATAAGAATTAGATTCTTAAAGAGTAGAAGAGCCCTGGCCATATAGGTTAGGGCTTTCTTTTTGCTCAATTCCTATACTTAACATAATATTAATTATAGGAATAAAGGCCTATAAATCTGGCATAACTAATAATGGCATACTTGAATGGTAAGCCATGCGCTCTGTGCGGTTCTCGATAAAGGCATCGTGAAGGATTCCATGCTTGCGTTTTACCATCGCAACCATACCGTGATCTCCTTTCTTATCCAGATAGAATTTTATTCCGTGGACCACACCTTTCTTATCCTTCACCACTTTATAACTGTATTTGACTTCTGGCTCAAAGAAATGTCCCTGGCGGTGTCTTTCTACACGCTTCTCTTCAGATGCTTCCTTTGGTTTCTCAATCACGTGCACCATTCTTACTTCAGCAGAATTTGCCTCAGCAATATCTTTTAGTGCCTGCAGCGCATAATCATTATCCATGGGTCTGTAATCAGCTGCGTACAGGATATTATTGATCGGCTCAAACTTTGATCCATCAGGAATCACAAGCGTTGGCAAACTTGATCTATTTATAAGATTAACCGTATTTGACCCTACAAAGACCTCCTTCAATCCACTAGCTCCCTTGGTACCCATTACAACCATCCAGGCTCCTTCGCAAATAAGCTTAGAGCTCATATTCTCAAGGAAATCACCTGATGACACTTCAGTCTTGGTCTCTAGCGTAATGCCTGTCTCTTCTGAAGTCTTCTTGATCAAATCCTTTAATTTCTCGTCAGCCAGACTTATGTTAAGTTGGTGTGGGTCTATTTTACGACCGAGGACATGATGAACCCGGATCTTGGCGGGAATCGTTTCTGCAAGGTGGGATGCATACTTTAAGGCATTCTCAGAACTAGAACTAAAGTCGATTGGACAAAGGATCTCTTTCATTGCGACAAAGAAATCAAATATTAAGGTATTCTGTAAATCAAAAAAGGTCTGCAATGCAGACCTTCTTAAAATATGTTTCGCTTCTTAGTCTAAGCTGGCGTTATCATCAGAACCAGCTGTACTATTTGTTTTCTTTCTGCTGTAGATAAAGCAAACCTCGTCACCAAACTCGGCACCTTCTACAGGCTCAATTCCTTCTTTAAGGCTCAAATTCACCTTCCTCTCCCCTTCTTTCATGTCTCCCAGGTCAGCGAGCCAAACTTTTTCCTTATCCTCGATCAAGTCTTCAAAATGATTGAGCTGCTGTCTAACAACAGTTTTGATCAGAGGCACTGTGACGTTTGTTTCATCCTTAGCCATCTCTTCGATTATCTCTTCTGATTCAGTGGTCACTTCCTCTAATAATAGAAGTTTCTCCTCTGTCTTGGTTTCAGCAAGAAGTACCAAATCGTAATAGAAAGGATTCAAGACCTTATTACTGATCATTGAAAAAGTGGAGCTCTTTAAGCTGTTCAGAGAGTTCTTATCAAAGCACTCAGTAGCAGGCTTATTGATCATTTCCTGCAGATACTGATTTCTTTCAGTGGTATACTGCTCGCTTCGCTCCATGCTATCCTCAGTATAGCTCTCATCAATGGAGATTAAGTCATCCGTGATATCACGAACATAATCGTTAACATCGATCTCTTCCATTTGAGATTCTGTTTCATCGAAATCGATCTCGTTGAAGATGTCGTCAAGTCCCTCCTGAGCATTGGTTAAACCAAATCCACAGAAAGCTAAAATTGCAAGTGCTAATGTCTTTTTCATGAGCCTAAGTCTATCCCCGTTTTTGAGGGGCACTAAAAATATCATTTTATCACAATTGCTTCGCAATCATTGCTTTGAAGGTTTTGTACACTGTTTGACCAAGTGAACTATGCCTTCAAATCACCTTATACGGCATTGATGATTAAATGGTTGTGTAAACTTTCATTTTTTAATGCAAAGCTCATTCCATATTGAATTGTGTGGAAAATGAGAATTACATCAAGAGTAGACTTGCTACATAGGCTCTGATTCGGATATAAGATGCAGATTAAATGTTGTTACTCCTTCCTCGTCTAAGGAATACGGTATCTTAAATTTATGATTTTCTAAGACCTCATGCATTTTAAATGAGGTCCTTGCATGCACTAACTGGGCAATACTATCATTGAAAGCCTCAATTAGGATGATAAACTCGCATTCATTCTCTTCCAAATCATTGTAAGTCATATTGTTAAGCGGGCTTCCCTCATCGATCCAATGTACCAGAGTCCAATTAAGAGGCAACATACTGATCTCATTTCGCTCTAGTTTGAGCTCTCTGTAGGTGCGTGCAATCTTTCCCTTTTTGTCTTCCAGGTATGTACATAACAACCTTGCCTTTACCTCGATCATATTGCTTTCTTGAGCATTTGCAACTCTAAGCATCAATGCCCTTTTGCCTTCTTCCATATCAGAAAGCAGTGCTTTATCCGAGAATATAATTCCAGGCCTGGGTCTTGAGAACCTACCGTAAAGCAATGCCCCGGCAATAGCAAAGCTTAGCAATCCCACCAAAGACTCGAATGAGGCTACAAGTGCAGCTGCCTTTCCAAATGGATTCAGAAATCCATATCCAACTGTTGTGAGAGTTTGAGTACTGAAATAATAAGCCAGGATCAACTCATCAATTGCTCTGTACTTAGAGGTGTCAACTCCGAGCTCGTCTACACCAATAAAAAAGTAGATCAGTGCGAAGGCGCTGTTTATGAGGATGTAAAAGAGCAATGTATAAAGGAAGAAAGCCCACCATTTCATGTTGATGAGCTTTGTATAAAGTGTATTTACTGTACCAATCCGCTTGATATTGAAATCACCAGCCTTATTCAGGACCCGGTGATTCCCGGTACCAAACCTCTTCCCGAATCCGAGGTCATCTGAGTTTAATTTCTTAGTCTTTTCAGACTCCCTCGCCATTCAGCTCCTAATTTTTCACGTAGTTAAGAGTACAGGTTTCGGTGCCACCAATAACTGGGGTAGTATTCACAATTGTAACAGTAATGGTCATTTCAGTACCTCCATTATCAATAGTTCCTGAGCCTGAAACGGTAATTAACTGATTAACCTGCTGAGAAGCGATTGTAACATTTGATCCATCAATTGTTCCTTCAAGGTCAAAGTCGATCAGTCCAATAACTGAAATAAATCCAATGAATGTAATTTCTGTATCGCTGCTGGACTCAACAGATTGATCGTTAGCAACTCCGCTAGTAAGCGAGCAGTCATGGGTTACGGTCCAGTCGCCTTCTAGAGCATCCGCAGAAAACACTACCTCAACATCTCTGATAACCTCTACAGCCTGGTTCCCTGCTGCATCAGTGACATTATAAGAGACAGTATATGAACCAAGATTATTTACATCAACATTGGTAGTAACAATGATCTGGTCTGTAAGGTCTCCATCTACTGCATCATAAGCCATCGCACCAGGGTCAGCATAAGGGACACCAAAGGGAGTTGTTACGTTTCTATCTCCTATAAGAGTTATGATTGGGGGAGTTTGATCATTCCCGGTTCCTCCGCCATCTTCTTTCTTACAGCCAGAAACAAAAAACAGAATGCAACAACTTAGTGCAAGTAAAAACTTATTCATAAGGGGGGTATTTTGCCCTGAAAATAGTGTTTTCAATGGAATTAAGCCCTACGGGCCGATGGTCGTTCTCCCAATGTTCATTTCTTGAGGATAACCGATAGCAGCCTCCTTTTCTCCGTGCATTTATTCAATACCTTCGATTACATGAGTGAGAGCCAAGAGGGAAAAAAGTTTGGGACCATTGGCGGAGTATTTCTCCCCTCGCTGTTGACCATCCTGGGCGTGATCATGTACCTGCGTATGGGCTGGGTTGTTGGTCAGGCCGGTATTATCGGTACCATATTGGTCATTCTGTTAGCGCATGTCATCTCGGTCACAACAGGCCTTTCTGTAAGCTCAATTGCTACCGATAAGAAAATCAAAGCAGGTGGCATTTACTATATGCTTAGTAGAAGCCTTGGTTTACCAATTGGAGGCTCGATCGGATTAACACTATTTGTAGGAACAGGGCTAAGCATATCACTCTACCTCATTGGATTTGCAGAGAGTTTTAATGCTACCTGGAACCTTGGGTCTACTCTTAATGACTACAGACTAACCGGAACTGCAGCACTCTTCACACTTACTATCATCGCTTTAATAAGTACAAACTTAGCCGTTAAGGCTCAATACTTTATACTTGGCGCGATTGCCCTTTCCCTCGTTTCCATTTTTGCCGGAATGGACAGTAGCACTGCTCCTCCCCAACTCTTCTTTGAAGGCACAGATATTGAATTTGGAACCGTCTTCGCAATTTTCTTCCCGGCAGTGACAGGCTTTACAGCGGGCATTGCCCTCTCCGGTGACCTTGAAAATCCCAAGAAGTCTATTCCTCTTGGGACAATGCTTGCAATCGGGACCGGATTTGTAGTCTACATCGCACTTGCATTCTATATCATTTATAACATTCACCCTACCATTCTTAGAACCAACAACAATATCCTGGTTACTTCGGCATGGATTCCAGGTCTTGTGATTGCGGGTATTTGGGGTGCTACTCTTTCATCTGCACTGGGAGGAGTTCTTGGTGC
>CAXDOZ010000112.1:0-7857 GCA_963991145.1 uncultured Chitinophagales bacterium
AGATTTCTGCCTGTCTCGTGGGCTCGGAGATGTGTATAAGAGACAGCTACATAAGCACCCCAGCCTTTGCTTGCAGCAATTCAGGCAACTCCTCCTTCCTGAGGCTCATTAGGATATCCTTCTCGGCGGTGCGGGAGATGGCAAGCATCGGAGTATCGGTGGGAGAATTGCTGAAAGGATCCTGAAGTGCAAAGCCAATGGATTCGATCACGTAAAAGGAATAGCCAATGATCAAATTGACCGGGATCGCCATATAGTTAAGATCTTCTGCCATGGCAAAGGGACCAAAGGCTACCAGAATGATCAATAGGATCATTGTGAAGAGAATATATGAAACAGGAAAGACTGTGTTCTTGATGCGTTCGCAAACTCCCATTGAATCAGTAAGCTTCATCAAGGTGTTTTCAAGGGTCATTTGCTGATACTGATTGATGATGCCTTTATCAGCAAGTTTCTGAATATCCTGTCCTTGTTGGTTAAGTAGCGTTTGGCTGTCGTTCGCACTGCCCGGACTTAGAATTCGATAATCCCTTGCCATATCGCTGATCTCAATCTGTCGGAGCTTCGCGGTAAAGGTGTAGTTCCAAAGGATCTGCCTGCGGCACATCAACTCCACCATGTCGGACTCCTTTCCATTGGTGAAGGAAACAAGCTGTCTCACCAGGGATCGATTATCATTCAGGATGGCCCCCCAGGCCTTCCGGGCTTCCCACCAGCGCTCATAGGCCGAGTTGGTTCTGAATGCAAGAAAGAGTGATAATGCAGTGAAAAGAATAGACGAAAAGATGATTCCGATGATCGAGAGGTCAAAATCCTTATTGAAGTACAACCAAACAGCTATCGAGGTGTATACCAATAAAAGAATAGAGACAAACCATGTCCTTTTCCAGGTCATTACAAAGCCGGCTCGGAAACTAGTAACCATGCTTCAAATTAGGGATTTGAGGCAAAAGGAGGCATGCTTTTTGATATTTTAGAGAAAATTTATTGAATGAGATCTTTAGTAATTACCACACTTCTTTTTCTTTCTATCGGACTAGTTTCCTGTGACAAGGACAACAACAATGGACCGGATATTCCAGATAATCTGGAGGTCCTGAATTACGATGCCGCAAATTTTGATGCACCATTCCTTCCTGCTCAAACCTATGAAAGTGGCGTTCGCTTTAGTCCAACCAGACTGGCTCCATACCTTGGAAAGAATCTTGTTTCAGTGTATTACTACTTTAAGGAATTGCCGCAATCTGCAAGGATCAAAGTTTACACTTCGAGTGGAGGACTAGAGCCTACTCAATTGATCTATGATGCCCCACTTACCAACTTTACAGGTTTCGCCTGGAATAGTCACACGCTAACTACGCCTTACAATATTCAAAGCACTGATCTTTGGGTTACAATCGAATACACTCAGATCTCTGATGGAAGGATCTTAGGATGTGATCCTGGTCCGGCCGTATTAGATGGAGATTGGCATTGGGATGCTTCAGATTCAACCTGGACCCCGCTTGTTACAAGAACAAATGGAGCTCTGGATATCAATTGGAATATCCGCCTGGCTATCGACCCAAGTTAGTTAGCCCTTCTTCTTTTTGGATTCGTCTGGGGGGAAATGCTCGAGAACTTTATCAACTGCATATTGGAGTCGTTTATCCATTTCTTCAAAGCTTCTTACTTTTTGATCAATTGACTTTTGGCCCTCACCACGCCAGATCAATTGCATTCCATCCGTCTTGATGATGTCGACAACTAGCGTCCCCTCATCTACAGATTCGTAGATCGGTTTTGATCCACCTACGCCAACTCCCATTCCTCCGTAATGGCCATATCCACCTACACCTACTCCCACTCCAACACTGGCAGTCTGCTTTTTATAAGAACTAAGGTTGACGTAGAGAGCTAAAACTACATCCGGATTTGCGGTATCCTGAACCATTCCTTTCCCTTTCATTCCTCTTTCCACTGCCTTGATCACTCTGGCACGATCAAAATCTGAGATCTTCTCAGGATCCATATCGATCTCACCAAAGGCATAGGTTTTGATTTGAGTATAGTCTACAGAAGAGTCGTAGTCGTATTTCGTGTTCAGGTATGATGAACTACATGCCTGCATTAAGAATCCAAGAAAGCAGAGGGATAGGATTTTGATTTTCATAATTATTCTTCTTCAGTTACTCCCGGAGGATAAGATATCATGATCGAGCTGATTGCCACTCTGGCGCGTTCATCAGACTCTTCAGAGGATCGGGAAGCCTCATAGATCTTTTTGGTTCCGATACCCTGCCAAACAATATTGCCACCTTTTGAATCAACGATATCGATGATCAATGTACCATCAGTATACTCATCATATGTTGGGGTTGATGTGGTCGTGGTGCTGGTTACTCCGAATCCGGAATTATAGCCATAACCGGGATTATAAGGATATCGATAACCGCCCCTATATCCATAACCGTATCCATAGTTCGGATAACCACCGTAGTATCCATAATTGTTTCCGTAACTAACAGAATTGGTAGTAGTTCCGGTGTATTCCTTTACATATTTGGTCTTCCCGATCAGGTGGACGATGATATCCGGGTTAGAAGTATCGTGAGTATATCCTTTCGCGATCAGATCCTCTGCTACAGCGACCACTATTCTCTTTCTATCGATATCAGAGATCTTTTCCGGATCCATGTTTACATTTCCAAATCGAAAGGTCTTGTACTCGGCGAAATCTACACTCGAATCGTAATCGTAAACGACATCAAGGGAAGAGCCACAAGAAGCCAGAAAATAGAAAAAGAGCAGCGAGAGGCAGCTCTTTAGAATTTGAATTGTTCTATTGCGCATGGCATAAAGTTAACATCTATTAGGCGCAATCAAACAGAGAGAATAGCTTTTTAAGACTCAGCTCTTTCCTTTAGGGCCTTGTTCATCGATTCAAAGCCTTTTTGTGTGTCTTCCTTGATCTTTGACAGAATGATTCCTTTTAAAATTCCTTTAAAGCGCTCGCCGTGTCGAAGAAGAACTTTACCCTCACCGCGTTTCTCGATCTGGAAGTAATGACGACCGTCAAACAGACCGGGAAAGAACAGGTGTCCAAGCCATTCAAACTCCTTGCCTGGAGTAGATTTGGTTACGGTAGGTTTGAATGTAAATTCCTTTCCATCGTTAATAATCACATTGTTAAGTTTCGAACCTAGTTCAGCTTTTCCACTTCCCTTTACAATAAATGGATTCCACTCAGAATACTTTTCAATCTCGGTTAGAATGGTCCAAACTTTTTCAGCAGAAGCATTGATTTCGATTTCGGTATAGATAGCACTCATGACAATTGATTTTGTTTAATGCAATTCTACTGCTGTGAAGAAGGCCTTGCATTAACATATGTAAAGAAATCAATCTTCAGCTAAACGAGCTCTGATCCTTGAAAGTGAAACCGGGGTTATTCCCAGATATGAGGCGATGATATGATGTGGGATACGATGGATTAGTTCGGGTTGATTTTCGAGGAGGTGCTTGTATCGCTCTTCAGGTGTTTCAAGAATGAAAGACGATAGGATCTTTTGAGCATTTATAAAACGCCTTTCTGCCTGCACTCTCCAGATCGTTTTAAAATACTCGGAGCTCTGAAGGAGATCCATTACATGAGAATGAGGAATACTGATCAAGTCACAATCCTCAATTGTCTCCAGAATTTGATTGCTGGGAACCTGGTCAATAAAGCTCTCCAAAGAGGCTGCAAAGAGATTCTCCGTAAAGATGAAACCTGTGAATTCAGAGCCATCTTTCAGGTAGTAAAGTCGAATAGAACCTTGGGTAACAAAGTAAAGTTCCCGGGCGATCTGGCCCAGATCCACGATCCTTGTCTTTTTTGGAACTGATATTATTTCAGCCTTAGAGCTAATGCTATCCCACTCTTCATCCGTGATTGGATGAAGAGCAGAAAGCACATCTTGCATGGATTCCAAGGCATCCATATTAGAGTTTAATAGTCGGAACCAAGAATGAGAAGCATTTTCACAAAGGCACAATCTTCCACATTCATTCGCTCAATGATCTCATTCATGAATTGATTAGACTTCTCGTCTGTAGCGGTTGCCTCTTCAATCTCTGTGAGTTCTTCTTCCGATAATGAACTGTCGTATTTAGTCAGACAGGTTTCAATACCAGTTGCGATCTCTCCATCACTAAGTTGTACAGATTGAGTTACCAAGCGCTGATATAGATCCTGATCAAGTGATTCGATATAGGCATTACCCTCTTCTTCACTCATCTTTTCCATATTCATAACAGCATCTTTCACATCCTCATCGAGGAAGGAAAGGACTCCATTTGTGCAATCACATACGTACTGAGACATCTTGTCGTAAATGTCTCCATCCTGCGCCGATAGTGGGTTGAGGCTAAGAAATGCAATCGCGATAGTCGCAACAATCTTCATCAATGTTCTCATTTCTACTTTTTTATTAGTCCTAAATCTAATGCCTCCTCTCGAAGTATTCGATAATTATAAAGGTCAATTATTTTACCGTCTTTAATTGCTCCCTTTTTAATGATCGATTCAAGAATGAAGCCATTTTTCTCCAGAACTCTTGCTGAGGCTTTATTCCATTCAAATGTCCCGGCTTCAATTCTTTCCAGATCAGGCCGTTCAAATCCCTTGATCACAATCTGACGAATGGCTTCAGTTACTATTCCTTTTCCCCAGAGCGGTTCTATCACCCAATATCCAAGAACATAACAGATTCGGTAGATGTCATTCTTTTGATGCAGGCCAATTCCACCGGCAAACTCACCATTGTATTCAATTAAGAAAACTGGGATGTCTTCTTTTTCTCTGATCCTGGATACAAATCGTTTGCCATCTTCTTCAGTGTATGGAAAAGGGAATGAGTCTGTAAGGTTGATACTTACATTTTTATTATTCGCGTATTTGGCGAGCAATGGAACATCGCTGTATTCCCATGCCCGCAATTTTATGGCATCGGTATTCATCTTTTTCAATTTAGGGCTTCGCCCGGATTTAGATACTAGACCTCTTTAAAGTAATCGGGGTAGGAGATGATCCCAGCGAGGTCTAAAAGGCTATCTTCTCCATTTTCGTATGCCATGAAATATTCTTCACCAACTGGATATGGACTTTGAATTTCCCATTTTGAGCTGGACTCAAATCCAAATCGATTGTAGTAATCAGGTTCCCCGAGGACAAACATTCCCGGGAAATCTGTTCTTTGAAGAACTTTTATGCCATGTTTAACCAGTGCCCCACCAATGCCGTGATGCTGATGATCAGGACTAACACTTAGTGGGGCCAAACCCAGAACCGGCACCATGCCTTCTGCAGTTTGGACATCAATCTTCGAGATCAAAATATGACCGGCAATCACGCCATCGATCTCAGCGACAAGGTCGAATGAAGGAAGATAATTCTCAGAAGCACGCACGCTGTCAATCAACCTGGCTTCTGCAGGTTGACCAAAGCTCAAACGTACGATCTCTCTTATGATATCGTAGTCTTTTGGCTCTGAAGCGCGGATATTTAACTCCTGATTCACATGACCAATTTATTTTATTTGGCTCAGGCAAGTCAGGTATAAGCCCTATTGAATAGGCTCAGAATTAATTTTTTAGACCTGAAAAGGAATAAAACAGGGATGAAAGGGATTTTAAAAATTAGTAAGAGACTCTTGACGTCCTGGCTTCAACTGAGCCATCCTCATAAACATAAAAGCCTCTGTTTAGCCTCTCTCCATCTTTATACAAACCGAAGAAAAAGTCTCCATCAGCCCAGAATTTGAAACTCAGATAATCCTGATAACCGTCATCCCAGTAACCTGTGTGATGGTCTCCACTTTCCCACCAATAAATGCCAAAATCATAATCGCAATCACCGTATTTACATTCGGTGCCTCCGCGTAAATAATTAATAGCGTCTGTATAGATCTCGTAGGTGCCATCATCCCAGGCATAAATTCCATGAGCGTCAGAATCACGATCTCCATGGTTGTATACCCCGATCCAAAAATCGCCATCGGTCCAGAATTGAGCTCCAAAAAGGTGCTTTTCACCTGCCATATCCCAAAATCCAACATGGATGTCCTGATTATCATAGACATAAACCCCAAAGCCGTTATCGCAATCACCCCAAAGGCAACCGGTCTCAGGCCAATAGAAGCCAGGATGCGTTATGACCTTCCATCCTCCTTCTGAATTGATATAAATACCCTGACCGTCCTCATTATCCTGCCAATTTCCAATAAAGCTTGCGCCAGAATTGTAGTAGTAAGCTCCCAGGTAGTTGCGCATTCCATCTTTGTAAAGGCCGAAATAGTAATCCCCATTGTAATATTTAAATCCACCCCAACCATTCTGGCAATCACCCAGGATACAGCCATTGGAACTAGAGGAAGAACTTTGACCTGAATTATAGTTAGGAGGTTTTACTGAGTTTCCCTGAGCAAATAGGGAAAATGAAAAAAAGATTCCGGTTAAAAGGGTGAATAGAGTTTTTATCATTTTGATCTAGTTATAGGTTACTTTATCTGTCCTTGGGTCAACTGTACCACTTTCATAAAAATACATTCCTCTTTTTTGTCTTTCAGAGGCTTTATACAATCCAAAAAAGAAATCGCTGTATTGCCAAAATTTTGTCCCAAAATAATTTTGGACACCATTCTCCCAAAAGCCAATGTGCAAGTTTCCACTTTCGAATCTATAGGCTCCCCAGCCATCTTCACAGTCACCCATTAAGCATCCGTACTGGTATCTGATGGTATTCTCAAAATATTCCTGTGTTGTTCCATCCTCCCAACAATATAATCCTTGTCTACTATCCTTGCGATCTCCATGGTTATATAGTCCCATCCAAAAATCTCCATCGTCCCAAAAATGAAATCCTAGCAGGTGTTCCTCACCCTCGTCATCCCAAAAGCCAACATGCATTCCACCTCCTTCATAAATCTTTACTCCCCAGCCATCTACGCAATCACCGGCGACACATCCGGTTTCTCCCCAGTAGGTTCTTGCATCTGTTTGCATTCTATAATCTCCATCTGGCCAGATTTCAATACCATGGCCAACGTCTCCATAATCTCCTTCAAACCAGGTTCCAATGTAGGTTCCACCAGTGTTCCAAAATTTCGCACCGAAATAATGCTCAGAACCATTCTTAAAAAAGCCACAGTACAAATTTCCGGAAGGAAAGAGTGCCACACCCCAACCGTTATAACAGTTCCCCATTTTGCAGCTACTACTACTTGAGCTACTTGAACTGCTAGATCTACTTTCTGGTTTAACCGAATTACTTTGAGCAAATAAGGAAATTGACAACAAACAAAGACCGAGTAAAAAGATATTTGATTTCATAGCTATTGAATTATTCGTAATCTACTATTTCAGTTCTGGGATCAATTGTTCCATCTTCGAAGAAGTACATTCCTCTTTTTAATCTTTCAGAGTCTTTGTACAGGCCGAAGAAGAAGTCACTATATCTCCAAAACTTAAAACCTAAATAATCCTGAACTCCATCTTCCCAAAAGCCGATGTGAATGTTACCGCTTTCAAATCTGTAAGCGCCCCAGCCTTTATAGCAATCCCCCAATAGGCAATCATTCCCTGAAGTGATGTTATCCCCGAAGAAGGTCTTTTCATTTCCAGTATTCCAGCTGTAATACCCTTGAGGACTGGTCTCTCTGTCTCCATGATTGTATAAGCCCAGATAGAAGTCGCCATCACCCCAAAAGTGGATCCCAAGTAAGTGTTCTTCGCCATTCTCATCCCAGAAGCCCACGTGCATTCCGCCGCTTTCGTAAATGTAAACTCCCCAACCATCTTCACAATCGCCAGTAACGCAGCCGGATTCCGCCCAGGACC
>CAXDOZ010000113.1:0-7849 GCA_963991145.1 uncultured Chitinophagales bacterium
GTGCAAGCGGTGTGGCCCCGGAATAACCCTGGACGACCATATCGCTCCAACTCATATCTTTCGGAAGAGCAGAAAGGCCAAGCATAGCAAGGTCTCTTCCTTCCATCCCGAAGATGTTGTGAATCAGATTGTACTCATAAGCCACCCAAACTACATCCCCTGAGATATCCGCCGGATAGGCGAAGAAGATGAAGACACGAGCGGTAAGAGCAACGTTAAGAATGTTCATTCCTGTTCCACCAAATGCTTCCTTCGCAATGATCACAGCGAAAGCCGTAGCGATTGCAAGCATCCATAATGGAATATCAGGTGGCATGATAAGAGGAATCAAGGCTCCTGACACCAGGAATCCTTCCTCTACCGAATGCCCTTTACGCGCAGCATAGAAGAACTCAATTCCAAGTCCAACTACGTGGGTTACAATAAAGATTGGAAGTAGCTGGCCTAAACCGTATAGCATCTTCCATCCCAATCCATCAAATATTCCTTCGTAAAGACCAAGTGACAAATAATGTTGGTGGCCGATATTCAAGGTACCGTGCACATAACAAAGCTGAAGTGCGATCACTACGTGAACCATGGTACGCTTAAGGTCCATACCATCACGTACATGCACGCCTGACTTAGTTACATGGTTGGGTTGAAAAAAGAAGGTCTCAAGCGCGTCATAAGTAGTGTGGAGAAACTTATTGTTCTCCGTCATTGGCTTGACCTTGTCGAAAATGTTCCTGATAAAATCCATTGGAACTCTTGTTTTTAATTCAATTAATTAAGCCTAAAGGCTTGATTATGATTGCTCTATCATGTAATCAATTCCATCTCTCAAGATCTCCTGCACTGGTTGCTTGCTCGTACAAACGAACTCACAAAGTGCCAGATCTTCCTCTATTAGCTCGTAGATTCCTAAGCCTTCCATCCTCTCGAAATCATTCGCCAGAATTGATTTAAGAAGGTGAACAGGATAGATATCCATTGGTAGTACTTTCTCGTATTCTCCTGAAACCACAAATGCGCGACGCTCACCGTGCGTATTCGTGTTAACCTTGAATTCCTCAAATGGGAACAATCTCCATGGGAAGGTTACAGATATACTCGGACGAGCGTATGATGGAAGAATCCATCCAAAGAATTCGAAGAAATCTCCTTCTTCAATTACTGAAACAACATTTGAGAATGTACCAAGGTGGCCGTTATTCTCAATTGCCTTTCCAGTAAGAACATTACCAGAGATCACACGAACGTGCTCGTTTGTAAGATTATTAGTTAGTAGCGCTTCAATATTAGGACCAACATTTGATCGGTAGTAACCTGAGTTCTCTAGTTCAGGACCTGCAAGGGTGAAAGTTTTCACAGGATCATAAATACCTTGTGAAATAACCTTTCCGATCGTGATAACGTCTTCTACGTTCAATGTCCATACTACATCTCCCTTTGCAATAGGATCAATGTTGTGGATCTGAACTCCAACAATACCAACTGGGTGCTGTCCCTGGAACCAGTTAACCTGAACATCTTTCAAAGAAGTGTAAGCATCAGCAGGCTTGTACTTAGCATTTAGGTTTAGATGCACTGCGCCATCTGTAAGGCGTTTTAGCACATCCATTCCTGCCTGAAGCTCTGCGCCTCTGCCTTTCATTACATGATTGTAATCCGGGGCAAGTGGAGAAGAGTCAAAACCTGAAACATGAATTGCTTTTGGAACAGTATCGATCTCAGCTACAACGCCATAGGGACGTTGATTGATCAATGTCCAAGCTCCTGATTCAAGAAGACGATCTACGATCTGCTGTCTGGAAGCTTCTTCAGTGTTCAGCTTACCGAACTCTTTGAATTTGTTTGTCTTATCTGCAAGAATCACCACTTCAGTGATAGCGCGCTTATCTCCTCTTCGGATCTCAGCGATCTCACCACTAACTGGTGCTGTCCAGAATACTCCATCAATTTTCTTGTCATAGAAAATCTGATCTCCGGCTTTCACCTCATCACCTTCAGCTACTACCATCTTAGGAATTGGCTGAAGGCCATTCCAATCTGTTGGCTTTACACTGTAAGTGGTTGAACGAAAATCTTTGATCTGCGATTTAGGAGCTTTTCCCTGGATCTTAATGTTAAATCCTTGCTTTAAATCGTGTACGGGGGATTCTCCGGAGTACTTACCTTTTTTCTTTGGAAGGACTTCCTTAACACTTGGCAGTAGTGAGTAATCACCTTCTGCTTTTGCATCTAGAGAGGAAACTTTAATGATCTTATCCGATAAAACAAAAGCCATAAAGATCACAAGGATCAAAATGGCTGTCATCGTTAAGATCAATATCTGATTCCCGCGCGTCGCATAAATATCTTGTTGCGCTGCAGCTTCTTCCTGACCGAATCCGGTCGAAACGATTAGTAATAAGACGATCGTAGGAATTACTCTTAAGGATTGCTTTCCAAGAAAGCTAGCTAGACTCAGGACAAACCTGAATGAGGGCCTATTATTCATGGTCGTTTGTCACGTAAATTTCAGCGCAAAGCTAAAACAAGTTTCAAATAATTTAACAGCCTATTCCATTGATTTTCCCCATTTCTGAATTTTGTGCAAATTGCGAGGCGAAGATTCAGTTCAGCTTTTTGACAAAGCCTTGTATGGCACGATTTTAGAACCCTTTGACTACATGAGTAGAATCCACTCAATCGCATTGTCTTTTCTGATAATGTTAATTACTTCTCCACTTCTTTGGGCTCAAAACACAAATACAAGTGATGGAAGCCTAAGTCCAACCATTAGATCTGCATACTGGCAGCTAAATGATCTGAAACTCATTTTTCCTGTCATAAAACTCAACTCCGGCCAAAGCATCACTCTTCATTTCGACGATTTCGACGAGCAGCAACCCGATTACGAATACCGCTTCGTTTTGTGTGATCGCAACTGGAATATTGAAGAGAGACTCCAATACTTCGAATACCTTGAAGGGCCACAGCAATGGGATCTTTGGGATAGAGAATATAGCTCGGGAACCTTTGCCAATTACGCCCACTTTCAAATTCAGATCCCTAATGAGGAGATCGGGATCACTAAATCGGGAAATTATATCGTACAGGTTTTTAAGAGTGGACACCCCGACTCAGTAGTACTTCAGAAGCGCTTCTTTGTTCTTGACAAACAGGCAAGCATTGAGGGTAGTTATCGACCATCATTGATCAGTCAATACTCCTTTTCTCATCAGGAGATCAGGTTTAAAGCCTTCCTTCAAACGACCGAAGCAAGGCAGCTTGACCCCTACCGCGATCTTTCGGCAAGTGTCATTCAAAACTCGAGGTGGGATATAATGCTCGAAGATCTCAAGCCAAATTTCGTAATGGATGACGGTCTTTCCTTTGAAGACAATCGGAAGTATATATTTCCTGGAGGTAAGGAATTCAGAGAGTTTGATATCTCAACATTGCAGTATGCCACCAATTGGGTCCATCACATTGAAACTGGTTACAATCAGATCGATGCCTATCTGCAACCGGATGAACCGAGCTCCTACAAGAGTTACTTTTCAAAGATCGATATCAATGGAAGATTTGTTCCTCTCCTCAGCGAAAGAGAAGCCGACCATATCGAATCAGATTACGCCTTTGTTCATTTCACCTTGAAAGATGCGAACTACATGCCCAATCATGACATTTACATATACGGACAGCTATCTGACTGGAAAATAAAGCCGGAGCTAAAGATGGTATACCGCGAAGATTACGGTGTCTATGAGGGGATAGCCTATGTTAAGCAGGGGTTTTACAATTATCAATACGTCGCTCTTGAAAGGGAAAGTGGTGAATTCTCGACTAAGCATATCGAGGGAGATAGTCAGGAAACAGAAAATGACTACTTCATTTTCCTATATGGAAATCCGCCCGGAGGGCTTTATGACCAACTCATTGGTTATGAGCAGTTACTAAGAGAAGGACAGTAAGGTCTCCCTTCTTGTGAGAAAATTGTGGATAATAAGAGCCTCTGAGTTAGAGAGTCAAATAGATTAGTGGTCAGATTTAAGGTGATGGATTTAAGTACGCAGGTCATAGGGAAAGGAAGGTTGTTGTTGGCAGAGCCATTTATGGTAGATCCAAACTTCAAGCGAACTGTGCTTCTCATCTGTGAGTTCAGCACAGAGGGCGCCGTTGGTTTTATCCTGAACAGGCCCTTTTCGGGCCGATTGAACGACGTGCTCGACGATTTCCCAGATTTTGACGTTCCACTTTGGCTCGGTGGTCCGGTTCAAACAGATTCACTTCACTATTTGCACAATCTTGGTAATCAGCTTGAAGGAAGCATTGAGATCTTCCCCGGTATTTACTGGGGTGGAGACTTTGAAACCCTCAGAAGCATGATCGCTCTAGGTCAGGTCGATCCCTCAGATATAAGATTCCTTCTCGGCTATTCAGGCTGGGGACCGGGACAACTGCAGGATGAGGTAGATGAAAAATCATGGATCAGTTTGAAGGCAAAAGCTAATGATGTACTCCTACCAAATGACCGTGATCTGTGGTCTCAGATCCTTCAAAGACAAGGCGGAGAGTATAAGGTAATCGCAACTTATCCTGAAGATCCCCAACTCAACTAAGATGGATAAGCTCAGGAGTCTTCTGCTTCTCATTCTAATCTTTTCGGTTGTTTCGGCAGAAGCAAAAACGCTCAGCTCAGAAGCTAAACTCTCTCTTCTAACTGCGGAACCCGGACCGGAGATGTACCAGTTATTCGGTCACTCTGCCATCCATCTCGAGGATCCAGAAAACAATCTCGACCTGGTTTTTAACTGGGGGACATTCGATTTTGAAACGCCAAACTTCACGCTTCGCTTCATGCGCGGGCAGCTAGATTATTGCCTAAGCGTAGATCCTTACATTTTCTTCCCTGCCAGCTATGAACGACAAGGCAGGCCGGTTTACAAGACTGAGCTCTTGATGACTCAGGAAGAAAAGCAGCGCATGTTCGACCTGATGATGGAGAATGCCCAGGAAGAGAATAGATTCTACCGATATGACTTCTTCCTCGATAATTGCGCCACGAGGATCCAGGTGCTTCTAGATTCGGTTTACAAGGATAAGATCATTTGGAACCCAAACGCTCTGCCCACTGGAACACCCTACAGGAATCTAATTGATCCATACATTCAGATCAGACCCTACATTGATCTTGGAATTGATATCTGCCTGGGCTTGCCAACCGACAGAAAGGCTACTGCAAAGGGCACAATGTTTCTACCGGATCATCTCATGAGGGGAATTCAGACTGCTACCATTTTAAGAAATGGTCGAGAAGAGTCCCTATCTGGAGTCACTACTCAAATCGTCTTCACCCCAAGAGCGAAGGCACCTGAGGTTTTCTTCAAACCCTGGATGTTGGCATCACTGATCTTTCTCGTATGTCTGATCGTGAGTATCATAGAGAAGAAACTCGGTACTTACTGGGGCACATTTGATCTCTTGTTCTTCTTGTTCATCAGCTTATTAGGTGTACTGATGTTCACGCTTTGGTTTGGAACCGAGCACAAGGCAACTCCATTCAATTTCAATTTGCTTTGGGCATGGCCAACAACACTATTTGTTCTTCCCTGGATCAGAATGCGGTATAAGCCTCTCTGGCTTAAGAAGTACTTCGGTAGCTATGCATTAATAATCGGTTTACTGCTCTTATCATGGATTTTCCTTCCTCAGGAATTACATCCGGCTATCATTCCATTGGTAATGGCTATCGGACTTAGAGCAGTATTGATCTCATGGAGAGTTAAGAGCAAGCTTACTGAACCTGTAGCACCTTCGACTCCACAATAGCAAAGACCTTATCCGGCCGTTTAGGCCGAATTAAAGCAGTGCCCGTAAAGCGGCCAAATGCAGGAACTAAACCGTATTCCTTCCCAAAGTAAAAGCAAGGTAGGCGCAGACTATTTCGTGGACCTGAGATCCTTACCGAAGGATGAACATGTCCAGCCAGCGGGTACAATTCACTTTCCTCTTCCCTGTCCTCTGAGTCGTGAATAAAGACAAATGGTGGAGCCTCAAATCGCTCGGTCAGGCTTGCAAAGGCGGCAGATTCGTAATCTTTCTCTCTTAAGATGTCGTGATTCCCCAGAATCAAATGAAAATCCTGATCGTGCTCTTTCATCCAGTCTTTGAATAGCTCCCATTCCTCATTGTGAACGCTGTGAAAGAGATCGCCCAGAAAGTAGATGTCAGTAGCCTGAAAATGCTCAACAATCTGGCTGAGACGCTTTAGGTCATCTTCGAAGACTCCAACCGGGACCGGGATTCCTTCCTTTTGAAAATGAGTAGCCTTTCCAAGGTGAAGATCCGCCAGGATCAAGGCTTTCTTTTCTTTCCAAAAAATTGCGCGCTGCGGAAGCAGTTGAAGGTCCTGCCCAAGAAATTCAAAATGATAACTACTGATCACTGCTGGCAAAGGAAGGATTAGCCAATCAGGATTCCAAGCTAATCGAGCTCCATTTGCTTCAACATTCTTCGCACTCTGTCTTCAAGGCTTTCTGTACTCATTCTTTCTCTAAGCATCTCAACTATGATCGGGAAGGCAAATGGACTTGGCTTCTCGGTCTTGCGGTAGATGATCTCATGGCTGTCTATTCGATTCATTACACCTCTCAGTCTCACTTCATCAAACTGATCGAAGAAGACTTCATTAAATGCCTGTCTCATCAACAAGTTATTTGGATCGTATTCCGAGAAGACCTCAAAGAGAAGTGAAGAGCTTGCCTGTAAATGTTTGGTTCGCTTGATATTACCCGGGAATCCCTTGAAAACAAGTCCCGCAATTACTGAGATGTCCCTAAACTTTCTGCGCGCCATCTCGGCTGCATTGATCGAACGCATTACGTCATCCATCAGATTCTCAGGACTGAACAGACCTTTATCAAGAAAGCGCTCAATGGGAATGGGTTGATCTGAGCTCAATTCAAAGCCATAATCATTAAATGCAAGGGAAAAGGTCAATGGAACCTCCCGGCCAATTCTATAGGCAATTAGCGAGGAAAGAAGCTCGTGGATATTCCTTCCCTCAAAAGGGAAAAAGATCAGGTGATAGGTCTTCTTATTGCTCTCGAAATACTCAACCAGCAATTCATCTTTTGCCGGTATTTCAGAGATCCGATTTTGAAGATCCATGATCGGCACCAGAGTCTCCATTTCCGGGTCCTGTATCTCACCGGTGGTAAAGGCATCGATCTTCTCCCTGAAAACATCGCTCAGCTTTGAGGAAAGGTCCATTCTACCGCCCATCCATTGTGGAGTTGCGCCCTTTTTCTTCTTAGACTTTCTAACGTAAGCCACCATCTCCTTAAAGCGCACAAATTCTAGCAATCTGCCGGCAAACATGAAGGAATCGCCGGGCTTTAAACGAGCGATAAAATACTCCTCTACAGTGCCTAAGAGCCCGCCTTTAAGCCATTTCACCTTAATTGCTGTATCTCCAACAATTGTCCCGATGCTCATTCGATGACGGTGCGAAATGGATCGCTTCGTGACTTTCATCAAGCCATCCTCTTCCTCTACTTTGGCGTAATTATCGTACTGAGTCAAAGCCTTTCCTCCATTGCTAAGGAAACCAAGAACCCAATTCCAGTCCTCAGGTGTAAGTTCCCGGTATGAGTAAGCTGAGATGATCTCTTTGTATGTCGACCTGGGATCGAATCCATCACCAACTGCAAGCGTCACCAGATATTGGATCAGGACATCTATTGGCATTATAGGTGGTTGACGCGGTTCAACCTGCTCTCTTGCAATCGCCTCTCTCAAGGCAGCCCCTTCTAGAATCTCAAGGTTGTGAGTCTGTCTCTTATACACATCTCCGAGCCCACGAGACAGGCAGAAATCT
>CAXDOZ010000114.1:0-7824 GCA_963991145.1 uncultured Chitinophagales bacterium
ATGGCCTATCAGTCTCCGGAATTCTACAGAAAGCATGACTACAAAGAGATTTGTGAGATTCCGGATTGGGACTCTCTTGGGCAATCGAAGTTTTTATTTTCTAAGGAATTGAAATAGAAAGCTATTTAAGTTCAACCTTTCTGATTTCCCTTCCAGTTTCAGATCTAAGCTCTATCAAATAGAAACCTATCGGCTGATCGCTTAGATCAATTTCATAGTTAAGTTCTCCTGTGGTCCCTTGAATATTTTGTTCGAAAACTTGCTGACCTAATAAGTTGGTCACTCTCAACTCCAGATCCTTAGGTGTGTCCATTTTAAACTGGACAGTAAAGAACCCACTACTTGGGTTCGGAGACACATTCAATTCACTGATTGAATGAATATTCTGTATCGATACAACATTCGCAGTTCTGCAGGTTGTTAAAGATGACCATAAGCTTGTATCGCCAGCCACGCAAACGGTTTTTATATAGTTGCGATAAGATGTATTTGGAGATAATCCGGTAATAACAATTGTATTATTTGTAGTAGGAATAGTATCAATTTCATCAAATACTATTGCATATCGAGCGAGAAACGAACTTGCTCCTCTTACAGTATCCCAGGTCAATGTATAAGAGGTGTCAGTCTCATTTGAACATCGAACCCTTTCTGCAAATCTGCAATTTGGTCTGGTTCTGCAGGATTGAATAACTGACCAATCACTGGAATCTCCTACGCAAACAGAATAAACCTGCCACTGATATTCTGTATTAGCAGTTAAACCCGATTGACTGGTAATCGTATCATTAACAGCTACCTGATTCCAACTTCCGCCGCTGCCTGCTCTATATCTTAGAACATAAGAAAGTGCTCCTGAGGCAGAATTCCATTTAAATCCCAATTGGGTATCAAGAACTTCAGCACAACTCAAATTGCTAGGGGTATCGCAAATTTGAGTTTTTCCTTCAATACTGATCAGAAGACCAAAGAGAATAATAAAGATGGATTTAAAAAGTAGTGGTGATTTCATATAAGCTAAAGTTAGAATTTAATGCCTAAGAAATCAGAGAATTAAATCACACCATCCTAATACCACAATATCCCACTAAACCAAGATCTATTTCTCTTTATCATCCCCCGAACTCTTCTTCGGATATCTCTTCGCTTCTTTCAGGCTTTTTGAGATCATCCACTCGAGCTGACCATTCACACTTCTGAACTCATCATCAGCCCACTTTTCAATTGCTTTGAAAACCTCTGGGTCGATCCTTAAAACGAATGACTTTTTATTAGGCACTTGCTAGGCGTTTAGGGTGCCGGCGTTGACAACCGGAACAGCTTCCTTATCTCCACAAAGTACAACCATTAGATTGCTCACCATAGAGGCTTTCTTCTCATCATCGAAATCGATGATCTTATCTTCAGATAACTGATGCAAAGCATCCTCAACCATTCCAACTGCGCCTTCTACGATCTTTTTTCGCGCAGCTACAATGGCAACCGCTTGCTGTCGCTTCAACATTGCATTTGCAATCTCTGGCGCATAAGCCAGATATCCAATTCGAGCTTCCATTACCTGTATTCCGGCAATTGCCAGGCGCTCTGTGATCTCATTTTCCAGAGCATCATTTACCTCATCCATTCCAGACCTCAAGGTGATAGTGGCTTTTTCATTATCAAAATTATCATAGGGATAGGATCCGGCTAATTTCCTAACAGCAGCATCGGTTTGAACGCGTACAAATTCCTCGTACTTATCGACTTCAAAAGCAGCCTTGAAGGTATCGTCTACCTTCCAAACCAGGATCACATTGATCAGGATCGGGTTACCGATCTTATCATTCACCTTTACTCTTTCACTATCGAAGTTTCTGGCTCTTAAGGAGATGCTTTGCTTGCTCAGGAATGGATTAGCCCAAAAGAATCCATTGTCTCGCACGGTTCCTTTATATGCACCAAAAAGCACCAGGACTTTCGAGCCATTTGGATTTACGATGAAGAAACCAATGGACAAAAACAAGATCAGGCCGATAAGGCCTAAGTAGGCTGGTTGGTCAAACATCACTGTTGCGGCAACCATCCCTGCAAGAATTGCTAAGACGATCATTAACATTACATATCCATTCAAAGACTTTACTGTTTTTTCGTTTTTCATCTGATATCATTTTGATATCATTATAATAGCATAAAAAGTTCAATTCTCCAAATCTCATCGACCAAACGGTCTCCGAACAGGATATAGTTGGTTTTCAATTATTACCTTGATAAACAATCTATTGAAAACCAAAATCCTAAGCCATGATCCTACAATTCATCAAACTGAAATCTGATCTGCCAGAGGTAGAATTATTAAGCCGTGCTAGAGAAAGGCAAGGCATGTTTCAAGCTATAGACGGTCTACTTCAGAAGTACTATGTAAAGATTGGACCCGGTGAATACGGAGGCCTTTATATCTGGGATTCAATCCAATCTCTTCAGGCTTTCAAAGAATCAGATCTGGCAAAAAGCATCCCGGGTGCATATGAAGTCAAAGAAGCCCCCCAGGTAGAGATCATGGAGATACTCTTTAAGCTGAGAGATCAGGTGGGTTAAAGAAAGATTGCATTCTCACCTAAGCTCTTCAATGACTATAACCTTGGCACAGGAGTGATTCCCCTATTCCCCCATTATCCTATTATCCTATTATCCTATTATCCTATTTTAACCCCTAGATGCAATCTTCAGCTAAGCTAAAATCCTCTCTCACAATCTATCTTATTGGATGGACGCTCATCAACCTCCTCCAATCCTACTTCCTAAATGTTACAGGTGATGAAGCTTATTACTGGATCTGGTCAAAAGCGCCTGCCTGGGGATATCTGGACCATCCACCAATGGTGGCCTGGCTAATTAAGCCCGGATATGCGATCTTCAATAATGAATTGGGTGTCAGGCTGCTTTTCACTCTACTGGGAACTGCCAGTCTATATCTCCTTTACCGGATCACCAATCCTAAAAGCTTCAAGATCTTCTTTTGGATCAGTATTTCATGTGTACCAATTCATCTGGCAGGCTTTCTTGCGCTACCGGATGTCCCACTGATATTCTTTTCAATTTGCTTCCTCTTTGTATTGAAAGAATACTTTGATACAGATTCAATTTCCAAAGGAATTATACTGGGTCTACTTGCGGCTTGTATTTTATACTCAAAGTACCATGGAATCCTTCTGCTATTCGCAGTTGTTTTGGCTGCGCCGATGGTGTTTAGAAGAGGAAGTTTCTGGTTAGCAGTGCTTATTGGAGCTGCAGCCATGATTCCTCATATCATATGGCAAATGAACCATGACTGGGCTTCTATTCAATTTCATTTAAATGAGAGAAGCTGGTGGCAGGAGCCTTATCAATTCACAAACACGCTCAAATACTTATGGATCCAACCATTGGTATTAGGTCCATTGATTGGCTTCTTTCTCTATTATTCCTTGTTTAGATCAAAATCAGGAACCTTTTTTGATCGAGTTCTAAAATCGATTGTATTAGTGGTTTATCTCTTCTTTTTCCTTGCCACATTTAGAGGAGGACCGGTTCATTCTCACTGGACAGCCATGGCGATTCCACCCCTGCTAATTCTGGGGATCCAATACTTCGATAATATCCGGCCGCAGGCCGAGAATTGGATAAAATGGACTGGCTTAGTAAGCCTAATATCGATTCTGACAGCTCGCTCCCTGCTTATATATGACTACCTACCAGATAGCTTTGAAAGAGACCCCAATCACGGCTGGGAGCAATGGGCTCAGGAAATAAAAACGGAAGCAGCTGGCCGACAGCTTATCTTCCTCAATGACTTTACTCATGCCGCTAAATATGAGTTCTACACTGGTGAAAGATCCTGGTGCATTGGAACGATATACGATCGCAGGTCGCAGTATGATCTCTTGGAGAATGGTAAAGATTTTCTTGGAGAGGAATCTCTGGTCTTAAGCACTTCAGCTGCGGGATTAAAAGAACCGCTTAAGGAATTCAGTGTCCCTGGCTTCGCCGATTATTTCATTTTAGATGAGGATGAAATTGTGTTCTATCCTCTCATTAGAATTGAATCGCTCAAAAGCTCATATGAAGTGGCCGACTCACTTGAAATTAAAATAAAAGTCTTGAATGAAATTTACAGTTCATCAGATCTCAATAAGAATAGTTCTGCCATACCAAAACTAGGCTATCAGATCTTCCAGCAGGGAGCTACAGTTATAGAAATTAGGACTGAACTTAAGATCGAGGACATTCAAAACAGCGATGCCCCTCTAAATCTACCAATCCTGCTTCCACCTAAACCCGGGAAATATAAGGTGAAGCTTTGTGTATATACTGATCAAACACCTCCTACTCAAAATAGTAGAGTGATTGACATTGAAGTATTAGAAGAGGAATAAATGAACAGATTATGACCACTTTCAAAATCATTTCTTATGGCAGCCCGGATTGGGAAATGGGAGCTGAAGTTGTGTTTAATGATCTAACTGACTTCCGATTTTAGCATTTGGGTTTTACCCATCCGCCTATTTGCCTATTTGCCTATCTTAACGGAGTGTTCTACTCATACCTCATCCTCGCCCTCTATCTGGGCATACTTTTCATTATTGGATTAATCGCCTCGAAGAGAATCAAAAATATCTCGGACTATTACGTTGGAGGTAAGAAACTCAATTATTGGGTTGTAGCCTTTTCTTCCCGGGCAACCGGAGAAAGTGCCTGGCTTTTACTTGGTTTGACCGGAATGGGAGCAATGAGTGGGGTGAGCGTTTATTGGGTTGTTGTGGGCGAAGTGCTCGGGGTTGGATTAGCCTGGTTCTTTATGGCGAAACCCTTTAAGCAGAAGACAGATCAATACAATAGCATCACCATTCCCGATTACCTCGAATCCCATTTTAAATCCACCACTCATAACCTACGAAAGGTAGCTGCCATAGCGCTTTCCGTATTTGTCGTGATCTACGTTTCCTCCCAGATCGATGCTACTGGCTCCGCCTTTGAATCCTTCCTGGAAGTAAACTATTTCGTAGGTGCACTCATCGGTTTTCTGATCGTTCTGGCTTACATTTTTTTGGGCGGATTCGTAGCCGTAGCATGGTCCGATGTTTTCCAGGGAAGCTTAATGTTCATTGGTTTAGTCGCCATTCCTATTGTCGCCATTTTCACGATCGGGAACTTCTCAGAGATCTTTCAGGGGATCAAAGCGATCGATCCTACTATGCTAAATGTTTGGGGCACCTCTTCTGATCCCTGGATGAATGCTGCGACTCTCGGAGGCTTCGCTTTTATTGGATTGGGATTCCTTGGATCACCACAGGTTTTTGTGCGATTCATGTCTATTAAAAGCGAAGATGAAATTGATAAAGGACGCTGGGTGGCAGTGATCTTTACACTGCTTACTGATGCAGCAGCAGTTACCATAGGAATTATCGGTCGATATGTATTTACTAGCTCCGGTGTAGATGCAGAGGCGATCATGGGAAATGCCGGACAATCAGTTCTTCCAATGCTTGTAGATCACATGTTCCCTGCAGCTCTTGTTGGACTTTATGTAGCGATTGTTCTATCGGCCATCATGTCTACTGTTGATTCATTGCTCGTGGTAGGCAGCTCTGCACTTAGCCGGGATCTCTATCAGAAAGTTTACAATCCGGAAGTCGACCAAAAAACAATCACCCGCTACAGTAGAAATATCACCATAGTGATGGCAATCCTTGCTTTGGCACTCGCTTTAACCATTGCAGTCATCGTTCCGGAAAGAACCATCTTTTGGTTTGCCATTTTTGGCTGGTCGGGGATTGCCGCTACTTTTTGTCCGGTGATCATCTTAAGCTTATTCTGGAAAGGCTACACTGAACGAGGAGCAATCGTTTCCATGATCACAGGATTCCTGAGCGTTCCATTTTTCAAATTCGTAGTGGCAGAAATTCCCGGCATTGGAGCATACTTCCAGGAGCTCGACGTAATGGCTCCGGCATTCCTGGTCGCAATCGTTTGCGGAGTAATTGCAAGCAAATTTCAGGCAGAAACAAAAACTTTGGATAAATAAGGCAAAACGTAATTTGAAAGCCTCAAAGCATTCATATGTCAAACCAATATTTAGAAACATTTAAAGCTGAAGCTCTTGGCAAAAGCTGGCAAACAAAAGTAAATATCACTGGGACGGAGTGGTCCTTCCAACTTGATGAGCCCGTTGAAGATGGCGGAAAAAATTCAGGTGCCAATCCAATGCAATTCTTCATCGCTGCTTTGGCAGCTTGTCAGAACGAACAGGCCCAGGTCGTAGCTGAAGAGTTATCACTTAGCATAGAGGAGATCACAATAAATGTGGAAGTTGATTTAGACCTTGCCGGGTTTATGGGAATTGAAAACCATTCAAATGAGAGCTATAAAAATGCACGACTAGAATTCTTCGTTTCTGGTGATCTCTCAGAAGAAAATGTAATGGAGCTGGGAAAGAGAGTAGATGCTCGCTGTCCAATTCTAGGTCTACTGAGAAACAGTGGTTGTAAAATTGATTCAGTTTGGAGTAAAAAATAGAATATGAAAAACCTGGTATCTACAATTTTAATTCTGACTGCATTTGGTACAATTACAAATGTCTATTCCCAATCCGCCGATGAAATCGTCCAAAAGTATCTTGAAGCACTTGGTGGTATTGAAAAACTCCAGGAAATAAAAAGCTTTAAGCTAACTGGCACAATGACTTCAATGGGAATTGATATGCCGGTGACCATTGTGGCAGCAGAGCCCAATAAGATCTACACAGAAATTTCATTCACAGGACAAAGCATTATTTCAGCTTTTAATGGAGAGTATAAGTGGGATCAAAACCCCTTAATGCAAAGCACTTTACCTATTAAAGCTACTGTAGAGGAAAGTGAAGCAGCCTCCAAAGAGATGTACGAGAATGTTTTTATCGATTATAAGAAGAAAGGACACACGATCAGTTATGAAGGCATTGGTAACATTAGTTTTAGCGACTTTTTTAAAGTTAGAATGACTACAAACGAAGGAGATGAAACCTTCTATTATTTTGACCAGGAATCCTATTTGCTGCACGCAACAGAAACAACTACCGAGGATGGAATAGTAGCGACCAATATTTTCTCAGAGTATGACCTTCTCGAAAATGGTTCTTACAAACATTTCACAACTGAGATTCTTGTGAATGGTGAAATTTCGATGGGGATTTATGCTTCAGAGATTGAGATAAATCCTGAATTAGACGACTCCTTTTTTGATATGCCAGAATGATCAGTTAACTCGCTAAAAACAACAGCCCAAAGCCACCAAGGAACAACAATCCCAGCCAACTTAGAATTCGCATCATTGCTCCGGGACGAGCGTCCTCAGGGAAATCCTTATTCGTTACCAGATAGAAATTGATCGCTGCTACAAATGGGGCTATAAGAAATGATATAGTGGTTGCTACATCAATCAGTGTTTTGAATCCTTTTGGATTGTCGAGGAAAATAAAAATGATTGCAAAGGATCCCAGTCCCACGATGAAGAGCGAAATCAAATAAAACTTCCTTTTGGGTAGGTCTTCTTCCTTTTCCCCTCTATCCATTTTTATTATTTCTAACACGCGCTCCAGAGCACGGCTATAGCCATCAAAGACGCCAATACTCGTCCCACACATGATCGAGAAAGCCTCAGCTGCAATAATGAAATAGATCCAATTCCCAATTGCAGAAGTGTACATTCCGATCACCTCATAGGCAAAAGCTGCACCTCCATTTGGCATCGTGTTTCCAGTACCAAAAATTAAAAATGCGCCCAGGGTCAAAAAACAAATTGACAGTCCGGCAGAGATCCAATAGGCAAGGT
>CAXDOZ010000115.1:0-7788 GCA_963991145.1 uncultured Chitinophagales bacterium
TTGAAGAGCAGCGCTCAGAAACACCGGATAGGGCTCCTGTTCCAGGATCTCTGGATTCTTCGTAAACCAATAGTTTGCGTAGAGCCTTGATTTTAGAAGCCCTACTAATCTCACTTTCGTGATAAATCTGCCAAAGGGGTTTAGCTGTGCTTCTTCATTTACCGACTCTAATAATTTCTCCAGCGGCTCTTCCCAATCGGTCTCAGGTCCAAAATCCTGAAGTTTCGTTTCCTTTCGGGCGGCTTTGATCAGCTTGTCTTTAGTAAGGTCGATCTTTGTGCCTAAGGGATAAGTGAGTTGCCAGCCGGCATTCACTATTTTGATAAGATCTGGTCGATTCTGGTATTCAGAGGATCGAACTATTCGCATCCGTTTGTTTTTAATTTCATTTCGCTACTTATCATCTCCCTCTTGTTCCTCATTCTTTTTGGCTTGTTGAGTTAAACCCGCTGAAATGGCAAGCCCAATTGCAACTCCCATTGCGACACCCATTGCAAGGTTATCCATAGCAACTCCAATGGCTGATCCTATACCAGCACCTAAAGCTACTCCAAGAGGTATGTAGCGTTCTTTCTTCATAGAAACTAAGATAGGAAGATGTGACATCCCAACGAAGCTGCGCTTGTCGGGACATGGGCGAATTGGCGAATTGGCGGATATTGATTGTGCCGATGAGATAAGACAATCTCAAGTACCACCTTGCACCAGCATCAATTATCCTATTACCCAATTACCGGATTATCACATTAACTGCGAAGCACCTTCTCCATCTTCCTTCCTTTCGCCAATTCATCCACTAGCTTATCCAGATATCTAACCTGGCGAGTGATATCATTTGTGATTCCCTCTACGCGATAACCGCATATCACACCGGTGATCAATTTGGAGTTTGGATTAAGATCGCATTGCTCAAAGAAGTCCTTAAAGTTGATGTCAGAAACTGCCAGTTCCTGAATCTTGCTATTATCATACCCTGTAAGCCATTCGATCACCTGATCTAACTCCTCTTTTGTTCTTCCCTTCTTCTCAACTTTATCAATGTAAAGAGGATAGATGGATGCAAAGGTCATCTTAGCCATTCTATCGTCGTGGTGAGATGTATCTGTTTTTGCCATGAGAGGGAGGTTTTATTACTATTTGAATTTCGGAGTTTTCATTGAAAAATTAACAAACTGGCAAATTGACAAAATGACAAAGGACTTTCTGTCGAGAAAAGGTAGAAAACGATGAGCGCTGCACAGTCCCAACACATTAAACCAGTTCATTCAACTTAACCACCTTACATTCCGGCTCAGGATTCTCTTCATGTGGCAGCACTGACCTATACCAACGCCAGCACATTGTGCCTTGATCATGTCCAGCCGTATCCAACCAATTTGTATTTGGAATCTTTGGATCCTTTGCTGAAACAATAACCTTAACCGTTCCATTCTCCTGCAAAACACCATTACCCTTATTCACGCAAATTTGGAAATAGCGATAATCCAGAGACTCCATCCAATAGTTATTCAGTTGGAAATTCCAGTGATCACAGTCGGGAATGGTTGATTCCACAACCAATGCCTCATCCTCAGCTAATTGCCAGTAACTGTGATAATAGGTTATCGAGTTATCCCCTCCCGCATCATTCGAGACCTTAGGGTCGAATAGTGGAAGCTTATTGGCGTGTTTTGTAAATCCATTGGACCAGCGTGCAAAAAGATGTGAGGCACCTGCCACAAACAAGCCAGCCATATTCAGGCTATCATTTACATGCTCTGAAGTCAGATTGTCGGGATGTGGCTTGCCGTTTACCGTTTCCAACCTCGCTTCGATGGGCACTTCGGTATCACGGTGCATAAAGGTTTGACGAACCATCAATAAGCTCGTTTCATCTTCGATCTTGAGCCAATTCTTTCCTTTTTTCTCTTTGGATAAAGTGACCTCAAAAGACCCATCATCTTCCAAAACCAGATCAGTTCCTTCGAGAACATCGCATGGCTGGAGCCCACCTGAAGTTCCATAACTACCATTCTGGGTAAAGAAACCTACATAGTGGATTGAGTTTCTCTTTCCGATAATCTTGTATTCGTAGTCACCGCTGATCTTGGCATTTAAATAGTGATTGTCTGGATTATCTGCACCCATCTTGATCGTAGGACCAACCATGTGTCGAAGAATGGGGAAACCAGGATCACTAAATTCTAAAAAGCCTTCAAGGCCAGCACGTGTCAGCCTGCTCAAATATCTTAGGCCTTCGGCTTGATTAAAGGCATCCTGAGGTGCTGCACCGAAGTAAAGATTATTCCCTGCGGATTTTAGTGAATCGCAGAATTCGTTCCAGGCCTGATGTTCAATGATTCGCTGATCGATCTTATCTGCCGGGGTCTTCCCCTGTAGCTTCCAGATGATTTTTTTGATCGATCCATAGAGGTTTAAGTAAGCGACGAGTATTTTACGCATAAGAGCAATTTAAGGGATTGAACTTACGAAAAGATGGAATGCTTAATTATCGGATTAACTATTTTCAGTCTATGAAAGAAAAGCTACACAGCTTTATTAGTGGTTTCCAATTGTTAAGTCCTGAAGAGGTTGACATCATTGTAGAGAACACCAATATTCAGTCTTACCCAAAAGGTACTATTCTGCTCAAAGAAGGTCAGGTTTCTCAAAACTGCTATATGGTTATTGAGGGATTGGTTCGAGAGTATCGAATTGTGGATGGAATTGAAAAGACCACGGCCTTCTATTCAGAGTTTCAACCAGTAAACTCTTACTCATCCTCTTCGAATAATACCCCGGCAAAGCATTTTTTAATTTGCGCAGAGGACTCGACCTTAACTCTAGGAACAGAGCAACTCGAGCAGGATATGATCAAAAGGATTCCAAGGCTTGAGACTGTAATTCGTCAGGAAGTAGAAAGAGTGACCGGACTATACCAGGATGAGCTATCCGATTTTATCACCTCAAGTCCTGAGCAGCGTTATCAAAAACTACTACAGGAAAGAAGCGAGCTGCTCAACAGGGTTCCACAGCATCAGATCGCCAGTTATATTGGGGTTTCTCCTGAGCATTTAAGCCGCATTCGAAAGAAGCTGGCAAGTACTTAAGCCACTTGTAATACAAAGTTACCTCGCTTATGACCTGAGTCGATGATCTCATGAGCTTCAGCAACTTCTTCCATTGACCAAAGGCGGTCTATAGCAGGTCTAAGTTTTCCCTTCTCAATGATCTGCAAAACCTCTTCAAGGTCCTTTCTCAGATCATTGGCGTTCTTCAGTCCTGTGGCTGAGAATAATGCTCTTTTATCAGATATAAAACTTGTTTTCAGAACAGACCACAGCATATTACCTCCAAGCACCGGTGAAAGGTATTCCCCATTTCTGGAAAGTACTTTTTTTGATTTGGTAAAGCTTGATTTGCCAACCGTATCGAAAATCACATCGTATTCATTCTGAGTTTCAGTAAAATCAATTTCGTGATAATCAATGCAATGATCTGCACCAAGAGATCGAACAAAATCAAAATTCTTTCTACTACAAACTGCAGTGACATTTGCACCGAAGTACTTCGCAATCTGGATAGCAGCAGTACCGAGGCTTCCCGCTGCGCCATTGATCAATACTCTATCACTTGAGGTGGTGAAATGGATGTTTCTAAGAAAGTTAAATGAGGTTAAGGGTCCATCGCAAAGCAAAGCCGCTTCTTCGAACTCAAGGAAATCTGGCATGTCCATGAGGACTCCATCTTCACTGATCTTAAGGAATTCTGCATGAGCTCCAAAATCGGTAGAGGTTTCTCCAAATACGCGATCTCCGATATTGAAATGGGTTACGTTCTCCCCTATCTCCATGATCACCCCGGCGAATCCAGTTCCGATCACATTCTTCTTCGGGCCGTTAAGGCCCAAAAATATACGCCCAAACTTTGGAGTACCCTGACGCATCATTGAATCTGCAGTTGTAATTGAGGAGGCATAGACTTTAACCAGGACTTCGTCCGGATTGATCTTTGGCTTCTTAACCTCACTTAAGGTCAAAACTTCTGGTGAACCGTAGTTGTGATATGTAATTGCTTTCATGGCTTTGTTTCTTTGTATCACAAAGCTAGATGGCCGTTCTCTTCCATACATTGATATAAATCAATAAATGAGTTCTGCGTAAATTTCCACTGTGGCCTATTTATCAAGACTATTTCAGTTGCTATCTGAGGCAGATCTCTTTTCAAAGGAGATCTCGCTTGATCGAAATGAATTCCTAAAGGTGAAAGGGAATCATGAAGATCATATCTACTTTGTTAAATCCGGCAGTCTCAGAATTTACATCGTGGATGAGGTAGAGGAGCATACCATTCGCTTTGGATATGAAGGGAACATGATCACTGCGCTTGATAGCTTTATTCATGGTGGGCCAACCGAGTTTTTCATTCAGGCTTTGAGAAAGACCGAGTTGCAGGCAGCCGATCGTGCTGCGTACCAAAAATTCATCAGGGAGGATAAAGAAGCCTCAGAACTCTGGAATGAAATGTTGATGCAGTTTGTGCTTGAGCAAATGGAAAGAGAAAAAGACCTCTTGATCTCATCTCCTCAAGAGCGTTATCGGAGGGTTTGGGAGCGGAGTCCAAAACTCTTTCAGGAGATCCCATCCAAATATATTGCCTCCTATTTACGAATGACTCCCGAGACCCTATCCCGGATCCGGAAATCTTGATTTGAATCAATGCCCAGGAATTTGGCAGGGCTGAACTTTGCTTTCAAAATTAAAAACCATGAAAGCACAGACATTAATTTCAAATCTTACTGAAGAGACAAAAAACCAGATCAACCGGGTAAACCGATTTAATTTTCTGAGTGATGAGGTCTTGCTTTATCGCAGCTCAGAGGATAGCTGGAATATTCTGGAATGCATGGAGCACCTGAATATGTACTCTAAGTTCTATGTCCCCGCAATACAAAAACAGATCAGTAATTCTAATGTCCCGCCAGCAATAGAGTTTAAATCAGGTTGGCTTGGGAACTACTTTGCAAACTCAATGCTACCGGGTGTAAAGCCCATGAAGACCTTCAAGGAGAAAAATCCTTTGGGAATGAATCTGGACAGAAGAGTTATTGAAGAATTCCTTCAGTATGAAAATGCAATGGTAGAGTTGTTGCACAAGGCAAGAGCTAAGAATCTCAACACGGTAAAGGTTCCAATCACCATATCAAGATTTGTTAAGATCAGGCTTGGAGATACTTTCAGATTTGTACTCAATCACAATGAGCGACATATCGTTCAGGCTGAAAGAGTTGCTCAATCCATACCAAGTTTTAGCCAATAGTTTATTGCAATCAGTTTTCGATATATTTGGAATAATCCAAATACATCTGGAATGCAAAAGGACCCATTAAGACCATACGAGTTAACAGAGTGGCGAACAAGGCTTCGATTTTTGGCGGATATCATTTTTGCTACCGCAATGACCATAATGGTCCTCTCGATTGAAGTTCCAGGATTTGGAAACCTTTCAGGAAAAGAAAAAGTCGCGCCATTTTTAATTGAGCAGCTCAAGAACATGTGGGCCTTTATTATCTCATTTCTTATTGTCGCTATTTACTGGACAAAGCACCTTGAGCTTTTTGGCTCGGTAAAAGTGATCAACAAGACCTTCATTTGGTTACAGCTTGGGTTTCTTGCTGCGGTTTTACTAATTCCTTTTTGGAATACGTATTTAGAGCAGAATCCAGAAAATGTGGCAATCAGAGTGGGTATGAGTGTAAATATCCTGCTAGTAGGAGGGCTGTCCTACTTTAGCTTGAATTATGCCTCGAATCCAAAGCATTATCTGCTTCATGAAGATGTACCTAAAGGAATAGTCAGAATTTATAAACGGGAGATGCTAACTGAGCCGATGCTTGCAATCCTTGGAGCAGCATTAGCTTTTATTAATCCTTATTTATGGGATGTGGCATTTCTTCTTATCCCCGTTGCCTTCCTGATTGCAGAAAAACTTAAGAAGAGAAAGATCAGGGAAGTTCTTCAGACGGTAAATGTTTAGTAAATATTCAAATTCAATAAAATGAAACATCTACTTCTTATTGCCTGTACTTCATTAATCGGACTTAGCAGCTCAGCACAATGCATAAACGGCGTTCTAATGGAGCCCATTCATGATCTGGGATCAGAACTCGTGTCTGTTATTGATAGTCTTGAATATGAGATCGTGAGAATGGAATACGATCTGATCTTCACAAAGAAAGAGAGCTTTAGAACCTTAACTTCTGATTGGGAATATTACATTTTTGCTTTTGCAGATGGCGGGGTGAAAGACCTCAACATGAAGCTATATGGGCTTAACGAAGAAACTAATGAATGGGACTTTGTGGCTAGTGACATGGAGGAATACGAGAATGCTTACATAGTTACAAAACCACCAAGCACTGGGAATTATAAGATAGTATTAGAAATTGCTGAGTTCTTCGAGGGCTACACTGCTGCCAGATACGGGCTAATGTATGCACATGAATAAGTGCAGATTAGTGCAGCTCTTAGAAATTGAAAAGTAAATCAAGCACAAATCCTTGCAGTGTAACATCCATTGCGAAATAGTTACTGTTCGTCAGACTTCCACTTTTATAATCAAATCCTAAGCCTCTGTATAACAGCAGGATGGAACAAGTTTTATTAAACTTATATCCTCCACCAACATAGGCTTGCCATGAGAAATCTGAGCCAGCTCCAAAACCTCCAATATCAAAGCGGCCTTTAATTAGCCAATGCTTATGAGGAAGATAATAGGCCTTTGCTCCAATAATTGGGTCAACCCATGTAGACGATAGACTTCTTGAATTTTCACCTGGTGGAGGTAAAAGAGTTTCTCTCTCCATTTCATTCTTTCCAAAATAGGTTCTGATACCAGCGTGAACATCAATTACCCATTGTTCGGTTGACAGTGGTGTATATAAGAAGGAAGTCTCCCAAAAAGTAACTGTTGGTTCAATACTTACTGCTGATCCTCCGATAGGAGTTTCCCCCTGCATTTTCAATTGGAGATGAAGGACATCCATCGCCAGGCCAAATTGCTAATATCTGGCCTCTCCATACAACATTAATCCAAACTTAAACTGAGATAGTATATCCCCAAAATTTGCATCAACCTCAGCATTAATTGAGTTTACAGACATATTCCCTTTTAAGCCGGCAAACCATAAGTACGGAGTCACATTAAAACTCCAATCTTTTCCTTGCTTATCTTCAGGGAGCAATAAATCCTGTGCATTTATACTTGCAGTACTCAATGCAAAAAGCATAATGATTACTGCGGTTCTTAGGGCCAAAGTCTTGATGGAGTTCATAGAATCTTTATTTAGGTAATCCAAACCTAAGCCATTCAAGACTAATTAAATATTTTTCTGATATAACTTTGAAGCTTGTTGAACGGCTCAATAAATTGTTACAGATAAAGGCTGCGGGATAACTACTCCTGATAACCTTCCCTACCCCAATCCTTAAAGACATTTCGACTATCTAAATCCATCATGCCGCCAGGTGGCATTGGATTGCTTGAGCTGTTGATCCTGCTTAACAGATTCCCAAACTCTGTTGCATTACGGGCATCCGTGTAATTGTCCAGAATCACTCCTCCTATCGGGCTGGGAGCTGAATGGCATTGAAGGCAATTATCCTGGAGAACAGTGAGAACCTCGGGATTGTATTGGGTTCCTGGGGGATTGGGGGTTTCTTCAGCTGAGCAAGCAAAAGCAAGACTTAAAACATTAATATATTGCGGTAAAATGGATCTAGCGCCGTTCACTTAGCTAAATCTCAAGAA
>CAXDOZ010000116.1:0-7391 GCA_963991145.1 uncultured Chitinophagales bacterium
ATGGTAATATCGTTTACGCTGCCGCTACTACTACAGCAGGTTGCCTGGAAGGTATTTACAGAACTCAGGATGGTGGTCAAACCTGGGATAAGGTTGTTCCTGCAACTTCTTCTGCTAATGATGTTTTTGCTCAGGGAGCACGTTGTCAGGGTGACTTTGACAATACTATTGCTGTAATGCCAGATGATCCAGATAAGATCTATGTTGGTGGAATTCAGTTCTTCTCTTGGGGAGATCCAGCAACAGGTGGAGCAGGATGGAAGCAATCAGCCAGTTTGAACGGTGGAGCAGCAAATCCTCAATACATCCACGCTGATAAGCATGCGATTGCATGGGATGAGAATAATCCAGACATCATGTATGTTGGAAGCGATGGGGGAGTTAATAAAACCACCAATGCTAAATCTGCATTCCCATTCCCCGATTATTCTATCAGAAATCGCGATTATTTAACTACCCAGTTCTATGATATCTCTGTAGGCTTGAGTGGTAGCATTATGGGAGGAACTCAGGATAATGGGACACAGCTGATCGATGCTAAAGGAAATACTTCAAAAGCTGCTACTCAGGTTAAAGGTGGTGATGGTGGATATAGCGCGATCTCTCATATCAATCCAAACTTCATGATCGCCTCTTCTCAATACGCGACTTTTGAGCGTTCAGGTAACGGAGGACAATCTTTCTCTGGTTTTTATGATGCTAAGATCGATCCTAATGGAAACTATACTGACTGGGATGGAAGCGATGCCCCATTCATTGCTGTGGGTCTTTTAGTAGAATCAACTACAGCCATTAACAACAGAGACTCTGTAAGCTTTACAGCTGATAGAAATTATGTTGTTGGTGAAACAATCACCCTTCGTTCTAAAACGTTCAACTATGCTTTTGAAGTGACCTTGACCCAGAATCTCACTTCCGGCCAAACTTACAGATTCGTTGACCAGGTAATTTCACACTTCTACATGGCTAAGAACAGCCAGCTTTGGTATACTCCTGATGCTCTTAACCTTAGCGTTCAACCACAGTGGTATAGAGTTAATGGAATTAGCGGTACTCCTTACTCAATATCAGCATCAGAAGATGGAGATATCGTTTATGTTGGAACATCGAGTGGAAGATTATACAGAATTGAGGGAATGACTAGTGCTACATTGAATTACCCTCCAGGGTCTCAGCAATCTACAGTTAGCGTAACTCCTCAACAAGTATTGAGTGGAGTTGCCCAAATAGTTGGAGTTGCAGTAGATCAAAATGATTCAGATCACATTGTTGCAACAACAGGAAACTATGGTGGGTCCAATAAAGTTTATCGCTCTACAAACGGTACAACATTCACGTCTATCCAAAATAACCTTCCGGTTATGCCTGTATTTGACGTAGTGATTGACTATGACAATAGAGACAATTATATTCTGGGAACTGATTTAGGAATCTGGACAAGTGATGATGCTGGTCAAACCTGGACTGAGTCAAACAACGGCGGTGGTATTTGCCGTACTCCGGTATTCCGTGTTCTTCAAGAGCCTCTTTACAATGATGGATGTCAGGTGATCTATGCTGGTACCCATGGAAAAGGTATGTTCAGATCAACTACTCTTACACCTGCCGGATGTAATCTTCAAACTAGCATTGAAACTCCTGGTATTGGAAGCGAAGTGGACTTCAAGATCTTCCCGAACCCAGTTGTAGATTACGCTCAGATCAATTTCATTCTTGACGATAATGCAGACATCATCGTGAATGTGTTTGATGTAACTGGTAGAATGGTACAAAGTGATGAGTTCAACGGAAGAGCTCTGGGTGAAACTGCAGTAACAATTAATATGCAGGATCTACCACGTGGTAACTACATTATTAATGTTGCTACTACTACTGGATTATTTGATAGCAAAGTGGTTACATTATCTAAGTAATCATTGAGAAATAAAAATCAAAGGCGGCCTTATTGGTCGTCTTTTTTTTTGCCCTATTGATAAGAAACTAAGCTCTCTAAGAGTCTCCTCTCTGGTTTATCTGGCTTTTATTATCGTCTTCACTGTAGTTATTGAGAATCACTTTCAAGTGGAAAGGGTTGGGGAAGGCCTGGTCTTTTCTCTCTTTCTTAATTTGGACTAGGAACCCTTGCCATAGAAGTATTTAGACAATTGTGTTTTAGCGAATTTCCAATTGCATGGAAGGTTTTTGGCTGGATTGGTTTTGCTATTCTAATCCTGGCAATCTATGTCTGGCTCAAACTCGCATTTTAACTCTGCTTTAGCTATCCTGCCACACTTCTTTGCAAGTCCTCGATCCTTCCATTTGATATTCTGAATTGATAGATGATCGAGGATTCACTGCAGCTATCCAACTCAATGTCATAGGAATTAAAGACATGGATCTCGAATAAGCACTCCTCTGAGGAGAATGAAATTGAGATGAAATCTTCACAAGAATCTGTGCCTGACTTACTGCATGGAAATGGTCCAAAGGAGTACTCCTGCTGATAAAAATTGTGTGCCTTGAAAGAATCTAGATTCAGACTGGCGAGAATCGAATCAAGGTATAGGGGAGTAAGATCATCAACGATATGGGGGAGGGTTTGACTTACTTGGTTTAGGCGTCCTGCTATTGAGTCAAGCTGGTGAAAGAAATCAGCCCGTAGGGCTTGTTCTTTTAGACCTAGGATGGCTTTGTGGTTACAACCGACAATTTCCCTGGCTTTAGGTTTTTCTTGTGCAGAAAGAAAAAATGGAGATAGAATACATAGAACTGTACTCCGAATAAAGATTGAGGAGAGTTTCATCTTCAATGAGGTATTCTGATCTCAAGATAAAACTGACTATTGGGCATAAAAAAACCCCGACAAGGCAAGTGCCTGTCGGGGCTATAGAATTTATCTAAAGAAGATTACTTGCTGATCTGAACTTTGCTAGTAGCTTCTTTATCACCGCTTACAAGGCGTACAAGGTAGATACCTTCGCTGTAGTCAGCTAGTGATACAGATTTAACATAGTTAGAAGAGCTAGTCTCAACGTCTGCAAATACAACTCTTCCAGTAAGATCCATGATTGAAATCGATAGATCATCAGTTAGACCTTCTACTTCGATGTTAATTACATCAGTAGCTGGGTTAGGGAAGATGTTGATGTTAGCTGCAAATAGTACGTCTTCGATTCCAACGCCAGCACAAGCCGGGTCAGTTGAAGGAAGAACAGTAACTGTTTGTGGGTTTCCGTCTACAACACATCCAGCGCTATCTCCAGATAGTTGAACTGAGTAGTTTCCTGGAGCAGCCCAGGTGTAAGTAGCATCAGTTCCGAAACGAAGATCTCCGTTGTTGAAGTTCCATGTCCATGTCCATCCAGCTGTGTTAGTTGAAGCGTTTGAGTAAGTCTGTGCAGCTCCAGCACAAGCAGGAGTAGGAGGGTTGAAGTTTACTGACTGATTTACACCAGGGTAAGAAACGATCACCTGATCGTTATCTGAACATCCAGCAGTGTTAGTTACAGTAACAGTGTAGTTACCAGCTGAAACTCCAGTATTAGCAAAACCGTTAGTTCCATCGCTCCAAGTGTAAGTTACACCTACAAGGTCACCTTGAGCTGTTGCAACAAGGTTAGCAGTAGTTCCACATGGGATCTGCTGATCAGCACCAGCGTTAACCTCGATATGGTTAGAAGTAATTTGAATAGAGCTAGTAGCAGTATCACCACCGTCGATAACTCTTACAGTCAATACATCAGAAGCAGTTCCGATAGTGTACTGAGGGTTAGCGATGTTAGTAGCAGAGATATTACCGTTTACAGCTCCACTCCATAGGTAAGTAGGAGTTCCGCTTGCACCAACAACGTTAGCGTTAAGCTGAACTGGAGTACCCTGGCAACCAGAAGTAACATCAGCAGCAGCAGTAACATTCAATTCAACTGAAGCAGTAAGAATTGGATTGATGATAAGGTTCTGCATGAAGTATGCTTCACAACCACCCGGAGTTGGGTTGTTGTCATTATCACAATCGAAGAATACGTTTGGAGTGAAAGTCTCGAAAGTGTTTGTTACATAACGTCCAATTGAGTTCTCACCGAAACGAGTTTGGATAGTTGTTGGCTCAGCTACACATGCAGCAGCACAGTCATCACGGAAACCAGTGTAACAATAGAATGGATCATTCAATGGACCGTAGTAGTCAAGCTGAACAGCAAATTGCTGGTTAGTATTAAGCGCAAGACCAACTGGTGCACTGTAAGTAGCAAGAGAGATAGTACCTGGAGTAGCACCAGGACCTGTCAAACTTGTATCAGTAATGATAGTATCACGCCATAGAATAGTAGCGCTCAATCCACCTGAATCAGCATTCAATGTTGTAAGGTCGTCACCGTCAAGGATAGTAATGATAAGGGTATCATTTGTTCCAGTGTTGTTGATGTGACCATAAACGAAGTTCAAAGAATCGATAGTTACCTGAGTAGTAGCCCATGGGTAGCTATCAAATGGGAAAGTTGGGTTAGATACGTAGTCGATAAGTGTATCATACGTTTGGATAGCCCAACGAAGAACTCTAGTTGAGTCCTGATCGAATCTGCGGTTTACACGAATGATAACGCGATCGTAGTCAAGAGCATTAACGTTTGCGTAAGTAGCTTCAACACCATCATAATCAAGTGGGAAGGTAACAGAGATTGCTCTTCCGTTAGTTGATTTGTTGTTGTCGTAATTTCTGTGGAATTGCTCTAATACAGCCTCGGCGTTTTCAGGCACAGGTCCGAAGTCAGCAACGGACGCTTTTTGCATTGGCAAGTTCATGAAAGTCTGAGCTTGCGCACCGAACATTAGACCAACGCCAAGAACGAGTAGAAGTAACCTTTTCATAAATAAACAGTTTTTGGTAATAGATTTTTAGCGTTAAGTGATTTTATCGAATTGGTAAATTTAGCAAAACTTGATACCAATAACAAAGGTGAATTCGTTGGCATTTGTTGCCCTGTCGCTTAATGGACAAGCGCTTTGATTGCTAATTTTCAAATGTCTTCACCTTTATTGAAACAGTATCTGCAACGAGGCTCATAACTCTCCTTTTCTCCCAGAAGGATCTTGCCTTCTCCCGAAACCTTGCGGTATGAGTGTAATGCGTTGTCTCCGCAGTGAACACAGATGGCGTGAACCTTTGTTACAAATTCGGCCATTGCCATTATAGATGGCATAGGCTCAAAGGGATTTCCCTGAAAGTCCATATCGAGTCCAGCAACTATTACTCTGGCACCATTATTTGCTAATTTTTGACATACATGTGGCAATTGATCATCAAAAAATTGGGCCTCATCTATTCCAATGACTTCAATTCCCTGGGCAAGTAATAGAATGTTTTCAGAGCTACTGACAGGAGTGGAGGGGATTTTCCTTGAGTCGTGAGAGACAACATCATTCGCATCGTATCTCGTATCGATGATGGGTTTGAAGATCTCTACTTTCTTATTCGCGAAGATTGCCCTCCGCATTCTTCTTATCAACTCTTCCGTTTTACCAGAAAACATAGAACCACAAACGACCTCGATCCAACCTCTTTTTTGGTTCTTTATTTGTGATTCAATAAACATCTGTTCTTCTAAGGAGAATTATAAATTTGGGAACGGCGAATTTAAAGCGGCATGAACAAAAGCAAAAAAGTAATTGAGTTAATTCAAAAAGCCAAGGTCTTTAGTGATCGTATTTTTTCTAATGGGGCCGTACCGGCCGATATTGAGATCGACCTGTTAAAGCACTATCTGAGATATGCATATGAAGCACTTAGTGATCTGGAACCCAATGGGTCGGGCATAACTGAAGGTCCAGTCAAGTTAGGCCAGGACGAAAATCCGCCCGTAGGGCGAAAAGAAGAGAAGCCTGAGGAAAAGCCGCAAGAGGTACAACCAACCACTGCTTTTGAAATTGAGGAGGTAAAACCACATGAAACTGAAAACAAAGCCGAGGTAGAAAACTCAGGAGAAAGCGAAATTAGGAATGATCGATTTAAGAAGGATACTCCTTTACTGGGAGAGCAGATCGCCGATAGGGGAGACCTGAGAAAGATCATCGACATAAATAAAAGGTACCTGTATGTACAGGAGCTTTTTGGTGGAGATGAGACCCTTTACGAGAAAGCTATCTCTGATCTGAATAAGATGACCGATTATCAGAGAGCAGCAAAATATGCCACTGAGCAATTGGAGAACAGATTTAACTGGAGGGATCAAAAGAAGTACAGGGATCTATTCTATCGATCTCTTCAAAAGAGATTTGGAGTGGCAAAGTCTAATAATGATGAAGAGTTCTAGTTTGCGCTTGCAAACTCATTATCTGTGCGCTTAGGCTTAGAAACTGCCACCGTTGGCAGTTCGCTTTGTCTTCCATCAATATCTACCACAGTAACCTTATAATAGATGAATCCCTCGTCGAATAGAAACTCGTCCTGGAAAAGATGAATGGCTTCGTGATTGATCTTATTGATCTGATCATCGCTTATCACATCGGCCAGATAGTAGTCTTCCCCGTCTGTGGATCTTAGAATTCGTGCGTGTGAAAAATTCGAGACATTTGGAGAAAGTAGTCTAAGGGTTATCCCTTCTCCATCTGCAAATGCCATAAGAGTAGCAGACTTGACCATATGGTATCCGCACATGCTAATACTGGTTGAGTCTAGTTTACCAAAGTTGGCAACATTAGTTGCTGCACAGATATCAATGTTTCCGCTTAAGCTCCCTTTTAATTGATTGATCAGAACTTCTCCTGAAAAGTATTGACCTCCATCTCCATTGATCGCACCGGTATTGTAGATACTCGAACCAACTAAAACCGTTTCGTAGTTCTTGATGGTATTATAATTCAAAAGATCGCCAGTACACTCAAGGATCAGGCGATTTACGATCAAACCATTGTTGACAATCTTCTTAACGATGGAATTTCCTTCATTTATTAAGGTGCCCGTAGGGCTGATCTCAATTTGTTTGTTTCCCAGAAGGCTACCAGTCTCTGTAACCAGAACTACACCTTCAATAGTGATATCGGTATTAAGAGTGATAAAAGCATCGATTACAATGGTGTCGCCCAGGAAATTTGTCTTTCCGGGAAATGCACCATCCCAATTGGCCTGGTTAGTCCATTTGCCATCTCCTTCAACTGAAAAGACCATTGCATCTGAGCAAAAAGAAGTGCTCAGGGCAAGGATGATAAAAAGGTATTTTATGACAGACTTAGCTCTCATCATGCGTTGTTACCTTTTTTTACGGGATTATATTAGAAAAGGTTACAAGGTTTTGAGAGATGATATTTCTAGGAGAAAGATTGGTATTTGCTTATATTTGCACTTCCAAATTTTTGAGTTCATATGGTGGTTGTAGCTCAGTTGGTTAGAGCGCCGGTTTGTGGTTCCGGAGGTCGTG
>CAXDOZ010000117.1:0-7362 GCA_963991145.1 uncultured Chitinophagales bacterium
TTATCGACCATATCAGCATAGATTCCCAGAGCGCGATTGTCTCTTGAAAGGCAGGGTCCGCCGTAACCAAATCCATATTTGAGATACTTGTGACCTACCCTGCTATCAGAGCCAATGGCTTTTAAGATCTTCTCTTCATCTGCGCCCACTGATCTCGCAAGATCACCTACTGAGTTTGCGAAGGATATCTTGGTGGTGAGGAAACAGTTTGTAGCCAGCTTACAGATTTCAGCGCTTAACCTATCCATTCGGCAAAATGCAGGTTCATTTTCACACATCTTTTCATAGATCGACTGTATCAGGTCTCCTGCCTCCTTTGACGCTTCTCCGATCAAAACCTGATCTGGATATTGTTGGTCATGAATAACCGAGCCCTGCGCAATGAACTCTGGATTATAGCTCACTTCAATGTTTAGCGGCTCAAGTCTCTTTGCAAGAGTATCACAATAGCCTGGCATGGTAGTACAGGCAACGGCAAGGTGTGTCTTTTTTGGCCTCCGGCCGATGGAGATCAGCTTCTCAGTAACTCTTTCAATCTGCTCATGATTGTAGGTTCCTTCAGGGGTTGAAGGTGTGGCGACCATTAGAAAGGTCAATTCAATATTCTCTCGATTTAACTCATCAACATCGGTGGTAACCTTGAATTTTGAAGAGGATTGTAGCAGATCATTTACTCCTGGTTCAGGGGATTGAAATGACTTTTTGTTAAGTGACTGAACATAAGATTCATAGATATCGACACCTACAACTTCAAAACCTGCCCTTTCAAGGTTCAGGGCAAAGCACAAACCTAATTTCCCTACACCTAATATTCCTACTTTCATCAGCACTAAGATAAAGGAATAGTAAAGTGAAAAGTAAAGCCCCCTTACCTACTGTGATACAGTTATTCTTTGTCTTGATTCTATTAATATCCTGTGCAAATGAAGGTCGAAGATCGTCTCGAGCTTCAAATTTTATCCCTGAGGAAGCCCCGGTTGCTGATTTTTCAGCACAAAATGATTTAAATGCCTTAACAGATTCATTGATGGCATTTCTTTCATCATCTTCAAATCAGGGAGCGGTAAGCAATAATCCTGCAGATGAAATCTTAAATATTCCCATTCACGAATTATCGGTTTCTGAAAGCCTCGATCTCTTTAAGGAATCAAATGCTGTGACAAGCTGTGGTATAGCATCCAAACTTCTGGTCGCAGAGCTTTCCAAATACGGAATCGGCTCTTTTAGCTACAATTTTGGTCACGAAAACTCTAAGGTTAATCATGTGATCGTGGTGGCGAAGATCGGATCTGAGTGGCTGATTTTGGATCCTCTGTTTAATGGAAAATGGTATCTCAAAGGAGAGAATCAGCAGGTCGATTTTTTTGAAGCCTTAAGACTTTCATGCTCTGATAGTCTTTTCCTGAATCTAAAATCATATCCAATGGAAGTAGAGCTGATTGTTTCTGAAGAGATGAAGTCTATCTTGAAACAAGAGGGATGTATGGAACCTGATTCCGTTCCTCAAAAGATACTTGTGTCTTACTCTGCTGATTCAATGCGGCTTTGCGGTCTCCAGCAAAGCTTTTACCGAGAGACTGGAAAGACATTCGTTCAATCCCTTGACGAGAAGATCTACTCTGTTGAAGGTTTTATGCCAGCTTCAATGGATAGAAGGGTTGAGGCATTCATTTCCAGATTTAGTAATTAAACTTGACCTCTGGCAAGTCCTTATCGTCCAGACCCCAGTTCTTATCATTCAGATTTGGAAGCTTCCCTGATTTTAATCCCTGCACTCCAATTTCGTGAATCACCTCCCAGCCAAAACCTGGCCTTTGCTCTAAGAACTTCAACTTTTGGATAGCATTCATCGATGCCCATCCCGATTCGTGATAGATATGATAGGTGCAAGCTTTGGGAGGTAACACTTGCTGTTCCATTCCAATTGAATTTGCACAGATCAATCCCAGGCTATCGATATGGATGGAGTACATGTCGGCCTCATAATACCCACCAATTGCCTCCCAGGCAGATCTGGACATCATAGTAAAGTCTCCACAGGCATAGGTATCCAGTCTGAAAAGTCTATAGTCTTCCTTCTTTCCTTGAAGACTTAATAGAGATTCTAAAAGCCAGTTTAGAGCGGCCCAGTTAGTTGGATATAAGCCAATTGAGTTAAAAGCTTTATTCAGATTTGGGAAAAGTGCTTTACTCCCCAATCGAGACATTATATTCTTCTCAGCCCAATTTAGTATCTCATCCATTCTTTTGGATTCGTCAATATCTGCAGGGATCTCGCAGCGATTGCAGCGATAGAAACTATTCGTATCGAGTTTGGCTGATTTGAAGAATTTAAAGAGCTCATCTGAGAACAGCAGATCTACATTAGTGCAAATAACAAATTCCCCTTCTGCCCTTCTTATTCCAACATTCTTCCCGATCATCTGATAAAGAGGGATCTCCTTCGAAAAACGATACTTGTTATGAATCTCAGCTGGAACCTGGATGTACTTTACTTTGAGGTAATCGTCTTCTGAAACTGCGGGCAGAACGTCGCTTAATGGCTCTTTATCTGGAAGAGGGTTCCACTCGACCATAACTAGCTCTAATGGCAGTTCGAACTTATTTGACTGCTCGATCAATCCTCTAACAAAGAGTCTCATTCGCTTGGCCATATCCTTGCCGTGATCATCATTTCTTGAACAGGCGACGATGGATATCGAATTTTGACCGGTACTACGGTTTTGCTGAGTTTTTGGCATCTTGCGGGCTACAAGATTAGCTAATAGCTTGAAAAATCTAGCCTCAGATTCAAAAAAGACTCAGACTCTGGTTGGTCCGGAAAGCGATTCGTTTACAAACTACCTACTACAGTTATGGGAGATGCGAATGATCTGTATAGCTTTTGCCAGGAGAGATTTAAAGATCAAGTATAATAGGTTTTCATTGGGATTGACCTGGACAATTCTTCAGCCTTTAATGTATCTGATAGCATTTTCCATCTTGTTCCAGTATGTTTTACCAATAGAAAGCGATTATCCCTATGTGCTTTTTGTATTTCCTGGAATTCTATGCTGGACTCTTTTTAATTACATATTTGCTCAGGCTGGAAGCTCTCTGATTCAATCCCAAGACCTTGTAAAGAAGCTGCAATTTCCCAGAGCATTGCTTCCATTGTCAAAATCAATCACAGGACTTTTTGATTTTTCCATTGGATTCCTGTTTCTCCCAATACTGCATTTGATCTATCAATATCCAATTAGCCTTAAAGTGCTTTTAATTCCGGTACCAATAACTTGTTTGGTTTGTTTTGCTCTTGCTCTTGGAGTTTTCATGTCACGATTAACTGTGATCAATAGAGACCTACAAAATGTCATTCCATTTTTGATTGGATTGAGCATTTGGCTGACACCAGTCTTCTTTCCAGTTTCCATTGTTCCCGAACCCTTTAAAGATTTGATATATCTCAACCCAATAACAGGCTGCCTGGAAGCATTGCGCTGGATGATTTCTCCTGAGCTTGGACATTTGAACCTGATTGTGATACTAGGCCTGATTGCTTGCCCTCTATTCTTGCTTATTTCACTATTCTCCTTCCAGTCAATAGAGTACAAAATCACTGATGCGCTTTGAGCAAGACTAAAGCCATATTGGCAGATGGGCTTTCTAAAAGCTATTTCAACCCAAATGAGATTACTGCCTTGAAGGAAGTTTCCTTTCATTTGGATGAAGGGGAGATCTTAGGAGTTATTGGAAGAAATGGCTCAGGGAAATCTACTCTTTTGAAGGTTCTTGGTCAGTTGATAAAACCCAATGCAGGAAGAGCAATGATCAACGGGAAGCTAGCTGCCGTTTACGACATCGGTTCTGGCTTTCACCCCGACCTTTCCGGATTGGATAATATTCGGATCAGAGGGGAATTGCTTGGGATGAAAAGAAAAGTAATTGAAAATTCAATCGAAGAGATCGTTGATTTCAGCGGCTTAGAAGATGCCATAGAACAAGACCTTAAAACCTACAGCCAGGGTATGTATTTACGTTTAGCTTTTAGCACATTAATTGGCTTGAAAGCAGATGTGATCTTATTGGACGAGGTACTTCATGTGGGTGACCAATTATTTCGAAAGAAAATCAATGAATACCTACACTCATTAAAAAAGGACGGAAATCAAAGTTTAATGATCGTAAGTCATGAGCTTGGTTTTATTAATGAAATGGCAGATCGTTTGATTTGGTTGGAAAACGGTCAAATCATGGGAAGTGGGAATCCTGAAGAGGTAGTTGGTGCTTATTTAGCTTTTATTGGTTCAAATGACCAATGGATCGGCAGTTTAAAGAAAGATGGATTCATTTTCCAGAATGAAGAGATCATACTCGAAAATATTCTATTAAACTCCAAAGGAATTGAAGAGACTAAGGCCATCTCATGGGAAGATGAGATTAAAATTGATATATGCTTTGAGATAAAAATCGAATCAAGCTATGAATTCGTTTTTCTGGTCAAAGACATGTATGAGAACCCACTGATCATTTATTCCAGAGCAATGGATCCCAGTTTTGACTTCAATAAGTATGAAGTAGCCAAATACTCTCATTCGTATACTATCCCTGGAAAGATCTTTGACAAAGGGAATTATAGAATTGATCTAAGAGTGCTAAAAGAGAGCTCAGAAATAGTAAAGGAGATCTTTGATATACAGAATTTTAGAATCGAAAAGGATTATTCATCCTTTACTAAATTCCCAATTCAAAGGAAGCCAATGATTGCACCTCAAATTAGATTTGACCAGTCGAGTTTATAGATTTTTTCCGGTTTTGACCCAATCAATGGTCTGGTTAAGATTCCAATCTTCACCGTGAGGATAGTCCACTTCTTCAATCAATTGAAACTCCGTGCTTAAGTCATCTCCATTGTTGTAAGCCTGAGCTAATGCAGGATTATTGTACTTCACAAAGAATTGCTCATCGACCTTCCACTTAGAGATTCTTTTTTCCGAACTGTTTGGTTTTAAGGTATATGCAATTAGGTCTTTATCTCTTGGATACGCACTTAAACCAATAGCCATTCTAAGTTCTTTACTCCTATTGGGCTGAGAAGCATGAATTGTGCGATTGTCAAAGACAACAATCTCCCCTGCTTTCATCTCAACATAATCAACCTGATCGAAAAGCTCCAGCTTGAATTTTTCAACGGGGGTCTGAGCTACTGGGAAGGGAAATACCCTGGGATACTTCGTTATTTTATGACTCCCCTTTACAAATCCGAGTGCTCCATTCTCAATGCTAACATCATCTAAGGCGATCCAAATCATTATTGAAGGATCCTCATCCTCATTTTCGGTAAAAGTCCAATCCTGATGAGGTGGAACATAATTTTGATCAGATGGAAGTTTTACCATGAAAGTGGCTGTGTAAAGCTTCCTGTTAACCATGGAAGCTTCTATCTTCTCTGATACAATTTCGAGGATCTTCCCTTGCATTTCTTTTCTCATGGAAATGCTATCATCGTTCATTCCTACCAAATAACCGTAACCGATCTTATCCTCCAGGCCTAGCTCATGATAAAGGGCTTTCAGCTCCGAAACCTCCTCTGGTTCCAATAAAGGGAAGCGCACGAAGCCATTGCTTTGAAATAGACTATTATGATTACTACTTTTGAAAATATCCCTCATTGAGTAGCCATGATAAGTGTTTTCAAGGATTCCATTCTTCAAAATCAATTTGAGGAAGATGGATTTGTCAGACTCCCCCTTCTTTCTCCAAATGAGATTTCAGCGCTATTGCTAGGTTTCGAAGAGCTTAGCAAAGATAGGTCAGTGGAGAATACAAATTATGGAATGTATGTCAGTCTGGATGAAAAGAACGCCAATTTCAAAAGAAACATCATTGAAAAGCTCAGGGAAATTCTCGTTCCAAAGCTCGAAGAGCATTTATCAAATTTCAAAGTCCACCTGGGAGGATATCTCGTAAAACAACCCGAACCCTTCCGTTACACGTATCCGCATCAAGATTGGACTTTTGTTGACCTAAACAGACCAGAAGATTTCTCTTCCACAATTTGGATCAGTTTGTGCGACCTCGATCCTGAATCTGGCTCATTAGGATTCATAAAGGGAAGTCATCGCTTTATGAAAGATCCAGTTGGGTCTCCTTCTCCAGCGGTAAAAACACTTACTCAAGGTCATGAAGATGCATTATTCCAATACCTGAGTTTTCCTGAATGTAATTCCGGAGATGCGCTGATCTTCAACAATAAATGCGTGCATGCCGCTAATCCTAATTCTGCTGATTTTCCTCGAATTGCGGTCGGGATAGGAATTACTCCAAAAGACGCACCCATTTATCATTACTTCCTTAAACCTGGAACCACAGATACTCTGTTAAAACTCAAGGTTGAGGAAGATTTTTTCCTTGAGTACACCAATGACAAACTCCTCAAACTATATCATGAAGGCCAGGTACCTGAGCTATGTAGTATTGAAGATGAGGTTTACCTAAGCCCAGAGAGATTCGAAACTCAAGATCTACTTAATGAAGTAGTAAAAGCTGGGAATTCATCTAGTGGATACAAGCTCTTACAGCCAACACAGTCAAATGACGAAACCCAGATGGATGAAGAGAATAATGATCAGCGGTCTTTCTTTCAGACCTACACCCCATTAAATATCTATCGAGAAATTAGACATCGATTAAGCAAAATCTAATGGGAAAGCTGTTCAAAGAGAAAGATCATCAAGATAAATTTGATCGAGATGGCTACGTAATCCTGGATTTTTTGAGGTCTGAAGATCTCGATAATCTTCAGGCCTACTACAGCCAGCACTTTGCTGATATCCCCAAAGTTGAGATCTACGAAAGCAGCCGAGAAAATGATCCAGAGGCTAATCTCGATGTTCAGAGAACTATTTCAGGTGCTTTTGAATACGGATACGGGAAGTTCTTTGAGCCAGGTAATATTTTCTTCGGAGGCACTTTCATGGTTAAGGCTCCCAAGAATTCAAATACACTCCCATTACACCAGGATTGGAGTATTATCGATGAAGATAATTTTGATACCGTTTTTATTTGGTGTCCTATCGTTCCAATAAGGAACACTAATGGAGGACTATTCCTTCTCCCCTCTTCACACAAGCTCTTTAATAACTATCGATCGGGAAGTTTGCCCACACCCAGAGTTAAACTTCCGGGCTTTATGAAGAGTCTGGTAAAAGATGTTGAGATTGAAGCCGGTCAATGCGTTGCCTACTCTACCAGTTTGTTTCATGGCTCTTATCCAAATGTTGATGATGAGGACCGTGTGATTGCGACTGGCCAGGTTGTGGAGAAAGGAGCTGATCTGATCTACTATCGTAAATCAAGTGAAGACGATTCTAAAGTGGAAGC
>CAXDOZ010000118.1:0-7274 GCA_963991145.1 uncultured Chitinophagales bacterium
AGAAGACGGCAACCGACATTTCTTCCTGTCTCGTGGGCTCGGAGATGTGTATAAGAGACAGGGTTTACGATAGTGAGCTTGGCGCGCGTAAAAAACTTCGTAGAGTTAAATAATTCGCCCTACGGGCAGATTTCCACGACTATCCTTATTAGCTATGAGCCTGCAAAGCTGTAGGTTTGCGCCTGATTTTCAGCTATGACATTAATCTCTCATAAGCATAAGTTCGTATTTCTGGCAAATCAGAAATGCGGGAGCACTACCCTTCACGAAATGCTGAAACCATTCAGCGACAAGGCTTATACCTTTAGTGTTTATCAAAAGCCTCTTGGAACACATGCTACTGCCAGAGAGGTGAGGAAATATCTCGAAAAGCGGAATTACAACTGGGATGACTATTATGTCTTCACCACCATCCGTGAGCCTTACTCAAGGATCAAAAGTTGTTATCGCTACGAGACAGATTGGAAAAAGCATCGCGATATCGTAGATCTTTTCATTCGCACCCCTAAGAGCTTCAAACGCTATGTAATGGAGGATTGGTTCTTCAGAAGATTCATCGATATCAATGAGTTCATTGGCGATGAGAATAAGAAGAGCATGATCCAGCAGGTGATCAAAATGGAAGACTTTGATAAGGAGATTCCCAAGCTAATTGAGAAACTCGACCTCCCTCTGGAACTTGAAGAGGTTCCAAAAACCAATGTGACAAATAAGAGCAGAAGTCTTGGCTACGATGATGAGATGATCGCTCACTTAAAGTCATTTAACTTTGGTGACTTCGATTTTTACGACGAGTAATCCTCTTGGAGAACAAGGCTCAAAATAGCGCCCCCATTAAATTCAACTGGAAGAAGGTTATAAACCGGCTTACCATTATAATCAGCATTGGAGTTGTTCTCAATGTCTTTCTGGTTTACTTCCTTACGGATGATTTCAAGCCAAGCCTATTCCTGGAGTTCAACCCATTCTATCTTTTCCTGGCAGTAGTATTTGGGGTTCTTCCAATGATCATTCACGCTTTCGAGATCAAGCTGTGGGCGCATTATTTCGATTTGCATCTCTCCTTTAAAAACTCATTCCGAATATCGGTTTCCACTATTCTTGGCTCAGCCGCCACTCCTACTATGCTGGGCGGCGGACCGGTGAAATGGGGTATGTTGATGCACTACGGTTTGCGAAGTGGTCAGGCTGCAGCAGTTACAACTTTCACAGGATTGCAGGACTTCGTATTCCTCCTGATGGTCATCACTTTTTCGGTCTTCACTTCAGATCGTGTTGGAGTAGATGTATTCAGAAAGCTCTTTGTGAAAATGACCGACAAGCTCCCGATCACGCTCCTGATCATTGCAGGAGTAGTGCTTGTGATCTTCATTCTGTTTAAGGTCCTGCAACAGACCTCAAGAGGTCAAAAGATCATCCAATTCTTAAAGACTGCCTTAACTGATTTCAAGCAAGCCTACGCCATGCTGGCCAAACATGGGAAGTGGTATTTCCTGGCAGCTGTTGGGACCACAACCTTGAGATGGATGTCGAGATTCCTCGTGGTGCTTTGGCTCGTTCTTGGCCTCGGAATTCAAACTGATTATCTGGACGTAGTCCTATCTAACTGGTTGGTATTTACTAGTATGACTGCTGTCCCTACTCCGGGAGCAGCCGGTGGAGCTGAAGCCGTGTTCTATCTTGTTTACAAGCCTCTCATTCCTGCCCATTATCTGGCATTAGTAATGTTTGCCTGGCGTTTCTGCACTGAGTATATGCGATTGATCTTCGCCGCAGTGAGCGTGAACTTGCTAGGGATAACCGAGTCTTAGAATTTCGGTTGGATACCGATCTTGAACCACCACTTCTTAACCTCGGGCTGGCCTTGTTGAGAGAGTCGCCATACGAAATCGACCCTCAGGATCTTCAGGATGTTCTCGATACCAAAACCAAGTTCGAAGTAGAATCCGTCAAGGGTGCTAAGTGTTACATTCCCATCCTCATCAGTAGGGTAATTCAATGGGCCATTGCCTGGAGCATTCTTATCTGAAACCGTACCCCAAAGTCCTTTAAAGGTGATCAACTCACGAAGCTTTAGTTTCTTCCATCCCGGAATTCGATTAAAGAAAAAGCCATCAAAGTGGTGATCGATCCAGATTCCCGCCCAACGGTCAACTACGAATTCAAACTCGTTCATCATGTTGTAGCGATACTTATCATAAATGAAAGTTTCATTACCTGATGGGAACTCCAGCAATGAATACGGAACCTGATTCAGGACCGCTCCACCAAAGATCTGATACTTGGTATATCCAATCGGGTTATTCCACCTGTGAGAGAAGTTTGCACTCAGCTTATGATAAGTGTAATCCCCGCCAAGGAAGTCCTTGATCCCAATATTGTAATTAACGGTTACAATTGGAACATAAGAGCCTAGAGAGTATCTAAAGAAGGTATTCTCATAATACATCTCCTTAAAGGCGATTCTCGTTTCCAATCCCATTTCTACTGCATTGAAGCTAGGAACAGGAACGATATTCCCTTCTTCATCAGTGGTAGAATATTCAAATCTACCGGGGACCGACTTCCATTTAGTATGACTAAAATGAGCGGTGGTCATTAAGCCCTTTAACCACTCTCTCTGATAATTGAAAGAGAACTGTTGTTGTCTCAAAAGGTCATCTAAGGCGCTTGTCCTTAGGATGGAGTTCATGATGTTATCGTAAGTCAACAATGGATCCTGAACGCCAAGACGAGTGTAATCGTCCAGGTACCGGATCTCAAACATGTGCCATCGATCATTGACTCGCTTTAGATGAGTTTGCAAGCCAAAGTTGTATTTCCACTTTTGCGACTCATCCTTGGTTCCGTAAGCCACATAGCCATCAAGCATAACCTTCTTGGAGAAATCTGTTGTGGTTCTACCTCCAAAGCGCAGACGAACACCTTCGATATCGTTCCAACTCACGAACTTGTAGAATCGACCAAACTCGACCGGGCCAGCTTTGAAATAAGCGGATGTTGCCAGGTAAAACCACCAATAGTACTTATTGTAAGCTTTTGTGCTTTGAACTGTATCTACCATATAATAGATACCAGCTTCTGATTCAGAGAGCGAATCAATTCTTGCTTCACTCCAGTATTCTGCATCGCGCTCACGTGCAAGAGGTTGAAACTGAATAGCATCCCCTTTAAAGATCTTCGGATCGATTGGGACATTTACCGAAATGCTGTCCCTTGTAATGTTTTTCTTGATCAACCAGGAAGTTGAGTTCTCATTCTTTCCAATATTGACTGCCTTGTGCATCTCCTCTCCCTGAAGGAACCAACCGGCAGAATCAGTTAACTCATAAGCTTGCTTGAGGTAGAAGTCGTTTACGAAGTTGATGTTTGCCTTTTCGGCAATTCGCATTTCGATCTCTTTAATTCCCCAGGTCTCCTTATCGATATGAGCATAGCCATAAAATGCAAGGTTTTGAGGACTCTTAGGAGTGAAGATCAGCTCGTAAATGAACATGCTGTCGACGTAGAAACTATCGTAGAGGTAGTAGTTGTAATTGATCAACGCTCCTGAGGCAAATGGTCCAATAAAGGACTTATCATTCAGGATGATCACATTATCATAGACATCGATCTGGTCAAAACGAGCATCCAGAAGGGCTCCTACCGAGGAGTTATTTACACCTGAGAACTGGTCTGCCAGAACGATCCGTTTCGAAGCCTCGGGATCTGATCGATAATACTGATCGTATATCTGTTCCTTGATCAGGAAAGGCAGGTAAACTTCCCCTTTCTCTGTGGTGTCGAGGTTTTCAAAGATGAAGCCGAATGGCTTAAAGAATTTCTTTTCTGTTATACCTTCTGAGACATTGAAAAGATCGAACTCCATCTTCACGTGATCCTTGTATGAATAGAAAGCATAGCTCGACATTCGGTTATCCTGCTTATGCTTTACTACCTCTCGGTAAACTTTGATCGCCGTGGTATCTTTTATTCTCTTTCTGGTTTCCTTGACTGTAACTTCCTCAATCTCGATCCCACCTTCATCCATTACCACATTGAGAAGGTTACTCTGGTTGGACTTTACAGGCAATGTAAGAGTAGCATAGCCCATTGAGCTGAACACGACAGAATCAACTCCTTTATTTATGCTTAGAAAGTATTTACCTGGAATGTCGGATTGTGTTCCTGTAGTTGTCCCTTTGAAATAAATAGAAACAAATGGCAGAGTTTCTCCTGTCTTACTGTCTTTAACAACTCCTGACACAGATGTCTGAGCAAAAAGCGGAATCAGGGAGCTTAGGCTCAGAAGTACAAAAAGCGCAATTGCCTTTCTGGTGATGGGGAACAGATCTGAATTAATTGTCTTCACTCGCGTTTAGTACTATCTGTGAATCAAGCTGCAAAGGTAAGCCTCTCCTACACAGAATTTTGTTTTCAATAATGAATTTGTTCACCGTCCAGTTCAAAGCTCTACCAAAAGATATACGCAAGAGGTTGAAACCGGGATAAACAGATCTGCTTGCCTGTATCAAATTTTATTCCACTAATTTCAGAGGGAGCTTATATCAGATTTCTTTTGAATAGGGAAATGTCATCAGTGGCATTGACTGATGTCAAATCATTAGAGTTTTTGGCCATTTAGTTTTACCCCCGCATGGCGCAAAGCACAAAGACAGAAATCCGAAAATCTGCTGTTTCCCCAAAAAACAGCGCCTGCTATCACTGTGGTGATAAGCTTCCCGCTAAACCTTTAATTTTTCAGGAACACTCCTTTTGCTGCTCAGGCTGCAAGACCGTTTATCAAATCCTGAGTGATAATGGCCTGGAAACATTCTATAGCCTGAATGGTGATCTGAAAGGGAATCGGCCCGAAGGGCAAAATTATATCTATGATGTGCTTGAAGAGGAGACGGTACTTTCCCATTTCCTTCTCTACCAGGATGATCAGTTAACTAAGCTTCGATTTATTCTACCAGGGATCCACTGCTCTGCCTGTATTTGGCTATTGGAGAACCTGCAGCAATTGAATTCCGGCATTCGAAATTCGCATGTCAATTTCCCAAAGAAGGAGATCACTATAACCTTTGCCCATCAAGAGCTTTCAGCAAAAGACCTTGCCTTATTACTGCACTCTTTAGGCTATCCTCCAGATCTGCATTTGGATAATAGCGGCTCTGAAAAGGATTCGCAACAAAGCATAAATAAGGACCTGCTCATCAGAATTGGAGTAGCAGGATTCTGTTTCGGAAATATCATGCTGCTTAGCTTCCCTGAATATCTGGGGGCAAGCAGCCTCGAGCAACAATACGCCCGACTATTCTCATATCTGAACTTGCTTTTGAGCTTTCCAGTCCTGTTCTACTCGGGTTGGCCATATCTCAACTCTGCCTTTAAGAGCATAAGAAGCAAGCAGTTAAATCTGGATGTACCGATTGCGCTTGGGATGTTAGCGATCTTCAGCAGATCGGCTTATGAGATTCTATCTGCTACTGGAGTAGGTTTTATGGATTCACTGGCTGGATTTGTTTTCTTTCTTCTTCTCGGAAGATGGTTTCAGGATAGAACTTATCAGCACCTCTCCTTTGAGCGGAATTACAAATCATTTCTTCCGCTTGCAATCCTTAAAAAGGACAATGACCACTTCAGTCCTACCCGAATCGAATCCATTGAAGCTGGTGATGAGTTGAGGATCAGATTCGGCGAGGTGATCCCGGTAGATGGGGTTCTCCTTTCTGAGCGGGCTAATATCGATTACAGTTTTGTAACGGGTGAATCGCAGGCTAAGGCAGTAAGCAAGGGAAGCAGATTATTCGCGGGCGGAAAGGTAGCAGGAGCAATGATCGAAATGCAATCGGGATCTTCTGTTTCTGCTTCAAGATTAGCTCAACTATGGGAAGAGAGCGAGAGTAAAAAGGAGCTCGACCAGGGCTTCCAGTTTACAGATTACATCGCCAAATACTTTACAGTTGCTGTGATTGCCATCGCTATTTCTGCAGGTATTTTTTGGTGGGCTAGCGCCGATTTAAGTAAAGCTGCACTTGTTTTTACTTCGGTTCTTATTGTTGCTTGTCCCTGCGCTCTGGCATTATCGGCTCCATTCACGTTCGGGAACCTGATCAGGAGATTGGCCCGACATAATATCTATTTCAAGAATGCTAAATCTGCTGAAAGGCTAAGTCAGGTGGATAGTTTGGTTTTCGATAAGACCGGAACCTTGACAAGCCAGGAAAATAGCAGGATCCAACATCGGGGCGAAGCCCTAAGCCCGGAGGATGAGGAGTTGATAAAATCGCTTACAGCAAACTCACTGCATCCCCTTTCCAGAGCGATCTACAAAGAGCTCGAGGGCCGCGATCTGGAGTTAAGCAATTTTGATGAACAACCCGGAAAGGGAATCTCAGGAGTGATAAATGGCTCGAAGGTGGAACTGGGAAGCCTGAGCTTTATCGCTAAAGACCTGCCGGAAGGATATGAAACTGAAAGTGGTTCTGAAGTCCACATTCGGATCAATGAGCGATATCTGGGATACTTCCACATCCAAAATGAATACAGGGAGGGAGTTCTTGATGTGATCTCTAACCTGAAGAAGGAATTCCCTGTCCATATTCTGTCTGGTGACTCCGACAGAGAACAGGGTTTCCTTGAATCTGAACTGGGAGCTGACGTTCCAATGCGATTTAGACAGCTGCCTCAGGATAAGAAGGATTTTGTTGAAGGATTAGAGGCAAAAGGGTCAAATGTTGCAATGTTTGGTGACGGATTGAATGATGCAGGTGCATTGCTCTCAACTTCGGTTGGGGTCTCCGTAGTGGATCAGGTTAACACCTTCACCCCTGCTTCAGATGTGATCATGAAGGGGAGTCAATTGTCATTATTAGACAATTTGTTGACTTATGCCCGCGATTCAAGGTTTATTCTTCGAGCCAGTCTGATCCTATCACTACTCTATAATGTAATTGGTTTGGGCTTCGCCCTGATGGGTATTTTGACTCCGTTAGTAGCTGCAATCCTAATGCCATTGAGCAGTATTAGCGTTGTGATTTTTGTAACTCTACTCTCTAATTTCTTCGGACTAAAACGATCACTTTAACAATGTCGGCTATATATATATTGATCTTCTTCAGCCTGATAATTGCAGTAGGATTTCTGATTGCATTTTTCGTCAGTGTAAAGAGCGGGCAGTATGATGATACAGATTCTCCTGCTGTTCGAATGCTGATTGATGAACAAGCAGAAAAAGAGGAAAAAGAAGAGGAAGAAAAGGATGATGATTTAAACACATATAACTAAAA
>CAXDOZ010000119.1:0-7219 GCA_963991145.1 uncultured Chitinophagales bacterium
GTTCAGATGTTTCACTTCCCTCATCAAGATGCACTACTCTCTTGATCTGATGTCCAACTTCATCGCAATGTGGAAGTCCAACCGGTGAGCCAACGTAACCGGTAACCAGGAGTTGGTTGTTCTTTGCGATAACGCATCCACTCCTTCCACGACCACATGTGGCGCGCTTTGAAATTGAGTCCATCACTTCCATGAAGTACTCGTCCCATGTTGGTCTTACGTAATTAACTGTTTGCGTGGATCCCATTGATTACCTCCTCTACTTGGTTAAATAATTCATCCATACTTCCATTGTTAGTTAGCTTGAACTTAGCTCTTGCAATGCAAGCTGATAGATTCTGTTTGTTGGGGTCTGACGACTCCATCTCTCTTCGCTCATTCTCTTCGAACTCTTCGAAGGAAACATTGTCTGTAGCACTCTTTCTTTCAGTAATGCGATCATACCTAAGTCTTGGATCGGCATCTACGGCAAGAAGGAAAAAGCGGCCTTTCTCTTCTAAAGCATCGATCTCTCCTATAGTCCGAATACTCTCGATAATACAATCACCACCTTGCTCTGAGGCTGTTCGGTACAATTCCTCTGCAAGAAAGCTTGGGCTGTTATTTTCTCTAAGCTCATTTGCTACAGCAACCATGCTATCCCGGTTAACAGGCATACCCCTTTCCTCAATAACAGAAGTGAGGTAAGAGCGCACAGAGAAGTGCTTAAAGCCGTGATTTTCGATAAGGTAGTCAACCACAGTTCCTTTACCAGCGCCCAGAGTTCCTGTAATTCCAATGATGGTCATGCTCATGGTGATAAATGTGCTGATTACTTTTCGCTCATGAGCTCGATCTGTGCACATTTTTATCACAATCCAGCGATGGAAAACTAGAATGATAAGAAGCTAAGGCAAATTCTATCTTTGGCCCGTGCGAGTTGAGATTTATACAGATGGTGCCTCAAGGGGCAATCCCGGTCCCGGTGGCTATGGGGCAATTCTTTTAGCAGGTCCCCATAGAAAGGAGCTTTCACAAGGCTACAGACTAACTACCAATAACAGAATGGAGCTGCTTGCAGTGATCAAATCACTGGAGGCGATGAAGCGAGATGGATTAGAGATCACCATAACTTCTGACTCCAAATATGTAGTTGATGCCGTGGAGAAGGGATGGGTTTTCAACTGGCAAAAGAAAGGCTGGAAAGGGAAAAAGAATATTGACCTCTGGAAACGCTTTCTGCAGCTTTATCCAAAGCATAAGATCCGCTTCAAGTGGATCAAAGGACATAATCAGCATCCACTAAATGAGAGGTGTGATGAGCTTGCAGTAGAAGCCGCTCTTGGATCAGACCTTTTGCCTGATGAAGGTTATGAAAAAGAAGAAGGACTGATCTAAGCTTCTTCAGCGATCAGCTTTTCGATTTGCTCAACCATGGCTTTTGAGCCAATAAAAACTGGAGTTCTTTGGTGCAGCTCTGTTGGCTCTAGGTCAAGAATTCGCCTAGATCCATTACTTGCTGCTCCCCCAGCCTGTTCTGCAACAAAAGCCAATGGATTGCACTCGTAAAGTAACCTTAGCTTACCATTTGGATGAGAATCCATACTTGGGTAAAGGAAGACCCCTCCCTTGATCAGGTTGCGATGGAAATCAGCAACCATTGACCCAATATATCTAGAACTGTAAGGCTTGCGTTCTTCATCACCCTGGCAATAGTCGAGATACTTCTGAACTGCAATTGGGAACTTTGAATAGTTACCCTGGTTGATTGAATAAATCTTCCCTTCTACCGGAGTCTTGATATCCGGATGGCTCAGGCAAAACTCTCCAATTGATGGGTCGAGGGTAAAGCCATTTACTCCATTCCCTGTGGTGTACACCAGCATAGTTGAGGAACCGTAGATCGTGTAGCCTGCTGCTATTTGCTCACTTCCCTTCTGAAGAAAATCTTGCAAGGTGCAGGCTCCTGTTTCAGTTACTCTCTTATAGATTGAGAAAATGGTTCCAATACTGACGTTCACATCAATATTGCTGGATCCATCAAGCGGGTCAAAAAGAACGATATACTTAGCGTCAGCTGCAACCTCATTCGTGATCGGAACAAAATCATCCTGCTCCTCAGAAGCAATACCTGCACATTCACCTCCTTTAGAAAGGAAGCTGTAAAGCTGGTCATCAGCGTACATGTCAAGCTTTTGAACTTCTTCGCCCTGAATGTTTGTGTCTCCTGCTGCGCCTAGAATGTTGACCAATCCTGCCTTGTTAACCTCACGGTTGATGATCTTACTGGCAAGACCGATATCGCGAAGCAATTTCGACAACTGACCAGTCGCATTTGGATTGTTCTTCTCTTTCAGGATGATGAACTCTTCAAGTGGAGTTCCAATTTGTGGTTCTTTGATCATGACAGCGTCTAAAATGGGTGGCAAATATGCCTAAAATTATGAACTTGCAGCCCCATGAATAAAGGCGATACAGTTGATTTTCTTGTTCGGCCTGCCCGGCCGGATGACGTTCCATCCATGCTAATGCTGGTAAAGGAACTTGCGGAATATGAGAAAGAGCCTCTTGAAGTAGTGGCCACAGAGGAAAGCATGCTTGAAGATGGCTTTGGAGATGATCCTGTTTATGAGGCATTGGTAGCAGAGTCAACTGAGTTTGGAGTACTTGGAATTTGCATCTTTTATGAGGCTTACTCCACCTGGAGAGGTCGAATTCTATATCTTGATGATCTGGTCGTTTCAGAGAGATTCCGGGGCTCAGGCATTGGTATGAAGCTCTTTCAGCAATTGATCAACATTGCTAATGAAAGGCCGGTTAATCAGATTCGTTGGCAGGTATTGGACTGGAACGAACCAGCAATAAATTTTTATAAAAAGCTCTCAGCAGAACTCGATCCTACCTGGATCAATGGTAAATTAAGGAGAGAACAGATTGAAAAGCTAGCAAGCAAATGATCAGAGTTCACAAGTTTGGAGGAGCAAGTGTAAAAGACGAACAGGCCATTCGTAATATGGCTGATATTGTCAAATCCCTGGAAGGGCGAAATGTAGTAGTGGTTTCTGCTATGGGTAAGACCACCAATGCCATGGAAGCAGTGGTTCGATCTCAATGGGAAGAAGACGGTAAAGCAATTGGACTTCTAAATGATATCCTGGAAAAGCACAAAGAGATAAGTCTGGCTCTTATGCCGGATTCGGATCCCTCCTGGATAGATGAGCTCGCCAAGGATGTTATCAGGTTCATGGAGGATAATCGAAGCAGTGAGTACACCTTCATTTATGATCAGATTGTATCTCTTGGAGAACAGCTTTCTACGACTCTTATCTACAACTATTTAAGCGATCAGGAAATAGACTGCGAATGGCTTGATATCAGGAGGCTGTTTACTACAGATAGAGCATACACAGAAGCTAAGATCAACTGGGAAAAGACAAGCGATAAAGTCTTGAAGTATTTTTCTGAAGAAGAGTCTCAACTAATTATTACTCAAGGATTTTTAGGCTCAACACCTGAGGGCTTTACTACTACTCTTGGTCGTGAGGGATCAGATTATACTGCAGCTGTTTTAGGCTATTGCCTCGACGCTGAATCTGTAAATATTTATAAGGATGTTCCGGGAGTATTGAACTCTGATCCAAAGCAATTTGAAGATGCGGTTCTAATGCCTAAGATCAGCTTTCTTGAGGCTATTGAAATGAGTTTTTACGGAGCAAAGGTCATTCACCCGAAAACCATCAAACCTTTACAGAATAAGGAGATTCCCTTCTTTGTAAAATCATTCGTAGACCCGGAATCTCCAGGCACCGAGATCTCGAACCGAGGGGAAATGCCTTCTCTTCCACCAGTGATAGTTTTTAGAGAAAAACAGGTGCTTGTTTCTTTTGCTGTAAAGGATTTCAGCTTTGTTGGGGCAGAGAACCTTAGCCTGATCTATAAAGCCCTCGCCGATCAACGCCTTCATCTAAACATGTCTTATAATGGAGCGATCAGCTTCTCAGTCTGTTTGGATAATAAAGTGAGTAAGATCAAAGCATTGATTGAAGAACTTAAAGATGAGTTTGATATCAAGCTCGAAGAAGGTTTAGAGCTTCTTACAATTCGTCATTACGACGAGGATACTATTCAAAGATTTCTACCTGGAAGAAAGGTGATTCTGGAGGAGCGGACAGATGAAGTAGTCCAATTACTTCTACGTCAACGATAAGGCCTTTCAAGGATCATTTGTGATATGATTCCCTGACGAAGATTGAATTTGATCTTCTTTTTCTCCTGTACCTCATTGTAATGCTTCATGTCATCATCTTGCTTAAACTTCAAGCGATGACGATTTGGATCATTGAGAAGTGCTTCTGCCTCGCGATAATTAGAGCTCATATCTGTTCGTGACTCATGCTCAGATACCATTGGTCTGGACTGAGAAACAGGTGGTGGAGGAGGAGGTTTAGGCTTTGACTGCTGGGTTTCAGGATACAATTCAGCAAGAATCTCTTCAAGTGATTTACCCGGCTGTTGTTGTGTTTTCTTTTGCTGTGGCTGTCTTGATCTCGGTTTTGCTTTGGGAGGCTGCTTGCCCTGATTCTTTTTCTTGTTCTTCCTGATTGTGCGGTAGATGTAGAAAATTGCCAGCGCTACGAAATATAATATGGGTCCGAAATCGTCCATGTTTCTAAACTACGCAAAACTATTTGTAGCGGATAGATACAGTTTTGGAATTTGTGAACTCCAAAAGTCCCTCTCTTCCTAGTTCCTTGCCATATCCGCTTTGCTTGATCCCACCAAATGGAATTCTGGGATCTGATTTTACAATTTCATTTACAAAGATGTTCCCAGATTGAATCTTTGAGATCAATGCTTCTGCTTCCGAGGTATCTGCAGCCCAAATACTTGCTCCAAGACCGTATATCGTGTCATTTGCCAGACTGATCATCTCATCCTCGGAACTATAACTGGTCAGGCTTAGAACAGGCCCAAAGAGCTCTTCTTTCCAGGCAGGACTGTCTACAGGAACATCGATCAATATCGTTGGCGGATAATATGCTGGACTGCTGAGTTTCTCCTCGGATTGAAAAGCAAGCTTCGCTCCCATTTCAATTGACTTGTTCACCTGTTCTTCGAGATCTTCTTTTAAGTCCTGTCTGGCCATGCAGGAGATATTTGTGTCCTCCTCTTTTGGGTCCCCGATCCTGAATTGCCCCAATCGGCTCGTTAGAGCCTCTAAAAATGAATCCTTCAGATCTTCATGTACGATAAATCTCTTTGCTGCTATGCAGCTTTGGCCATTGTTCTGAAATCGGCCCGCCAGGGCTCCCATAACCGTAGAATCAATATTGGCGGATGGAAGAACAATAAAGGGATCTGACCCACCCAATTCGAGTACATGCTTTTTTAAATGCTTTCCGGCTAATGCTGCTGCCGCTTTACCTGCCCGGGTAGAACCAGTCAGGGTCGTGCCTGCAACAAATGGATCTGCTAAGACTGATTCAACCTGATCGATATCGATGAAGAGATTCTGCAAGCTATGCTGAGGGAAACCGGCATCAATGAAAAGTCTTTCCATAGCCAGAGCGCTTCGCAAGACATTTGGGGCGTGTTTTAGGAGAACAACATTCCCTGCTAAAACGGCTGGAACAGCAAATCGGAAGAGTTGCCAGAAAGGAAAATTCCAGGGCATGATGGCAAGAACCGCTCCTAAAGGATCCCTTCTGGTGAATGCTTTGGTGCCATCCATATCAAAAAGAAGCTCGTCCTTAAGCATATTCGGACCCATAGCAGCAACCCATTCACAAAGCCAGGCACATTTCATGATCTCAGCTCTCGACTGAGCAATAGGCTTCCCCATCTCCTCAGTGATTATCAGAGCGAGCTCTTCAACATCGCTTTTCAACTTTAAGGCCAGGGAACGAAGATGCCCTGCCCTTTCATCTATGCTTAAACTTCCCAGGTTGGCAAATGCTTCCTCAGCGAGTTGGATCTGTTTTTGGGTAGTTTCATTGTCTTGAAAATCAAGGCTTTGAAAAGTTTCTCCAGAGTAAGGGTCTTTACTGATAAACATGGTTTATGTCGATGTTGAAGAAGGTTAATTCAATGTTAAAAAATCTATGGTCTCACCTGCTTGGTTGACGATAAAATTGATGATTTTTGGATACCCTCGAAATGAAGTTAACAGCGCTCGAAATAAAAGGATTTAAAAGCTTTGCTGATAAGACTGTTATCAACTTTAATGATAACATCACAGGCATTGTAGGTCCAAACGGTTGTGGGAAATCTAACGTAGTAGATTCTATTCGTTGGGTTCTTGGAGAACAGAAGACATCGATGCTTCGATTGGAGAAGATGGATAACCTGATCTTCAATGGGACCAAGAAGCGAAAGGCGTCCGGATTGGCAGAAGTCTCCCTGACTTTCGAAAACACCAAGAATCTACTTGCGACAGAGTACAAGTCGATCACCATTAGCAGAAAGCTCTTTAGAACTGGAGAATCAGAATATCGGTTGAATGATGTTCCCTGCAGGCTAAAGGATATCACAAACCTCTTTTTAGATACCGGTATCAGCAGTGACAGCTATGCGATCATTGAACTGGGAATGGTTGATGAGATCCTGAATGATAGGGATAACTCAAGGAGAAGACTGTTTGAGCAGGCTGCTGGGATATCAAAGTACAAGCGAAGAAAGCGTGAGACTCTTTTAAAACTCAAGGGTACAGAGGAAGACCTTGAGCGCGTTCAGGACCTTCTCTATGAGATTGAAGGAAATCTGAAAAGCCTTGAGTCACAAGCCCGTAGAGCCGAGCGATATTACGAGATCAAGGATGAATATCAGGAGAAGAGTGTTGTCCTTGCAAGGATTCAGGTCGCAGGATTAAGCGAAAAGTACAAGTCCATCAAGGGCAAGCTTGAAGAACAGGACGATAAGAAGAACAGCATAGATTCTCAGATCGCTTCAATGGAGGCTGATCTTGAGAAACAGAAGTTGGATGCTCTTGAGAAGGAAAAAGGTCTTGCTGAGATTCAAAAGAGGCTGAACCAACTTACAGGTGGGGTAAGCGAGAAAGAGAATCAGCGAAATCTTCTTAGAGAGCAGATCAAGTTTCAGGAAGAGAAGAAAGACCAGGCAAACAGATCTATCCAGGATGGTAAAGATCAGATTCAGCAATTAGAGCTTGATATTGAACGCCTAGAGAAGAACAAGGCCGAGCAGGAGGAAAAGAGCAAAGGCATTCGTGTTCAGTTAGATG
>CAXDOZ010000120.1:0-7138 GCA_963991145.1 uncultured Chitinophagales bacterium
AAAAAACCCCGACTCGCAAGAGCCGGGGTTTTGTGCTTTAAGGGGGTATCAATTACTATTTGAAGATCACCTTCTTGTGAAGGCGAAGACCTTCTTCGTTGATCAATTCAACGATATAGCTTCCTGTTGCCAGGTCACCTTTTAGAATAGTGATCTTGTACGATGGCTCAACAGTCATTCCTTCAACCTGCTCTCCAGCCATATTGTAAACATTGAATGCAGTGAATCGGGCTGATGGATCAGTAAGCTCAACGCTCACGTAATTGCTCGCAGGATTAGGATAAACAGTGATTGATTCTTCAACCAAAGTTTCAATTCCGCTAGAAAGATCTTTGTAAGTGATTCTTCCTTCTCCACCTTCAGGGTAGTCCGCTGAATCAATTAATGCATTCAATCCGTCTGCTGCAGTTACATAGTTGAATAATGCTTGCTGATAAGTAACACCAACTGTAGTGAAAGTAAGATCGCTCAATGGGTACTGATCGCCACCTTTAGCAGTGAAATCAGGAAGAGCAAGGTTTACATTTCCTGCAGAACCGTTTACTACACCGTTCTCAACGATCTTTGTTCCATTGTCAAGAGTAAGATTCCAGATTCTCTGACCAGCAGTGATCAAAGTATCAGTATTAGGATCGTAAACAAGCGATTGAGCTGTAGTATCATAAACGAAGCTGAATCCTCCGATCTGACCAAAGCGACCAGAACCACCGTTTCCTCCGTTGAATACAACTGATACTGAGTTCTCCATCATTTCTTTGAAGCGATCTGGAGTGATGTCTTCAACAACAGCTACGAAGTTTGAGAATGGAAGGATATCAAAGGTCATAAGCTCAGTAAAATCACCAGCTGGAAGGATGTTGTTATTACGGATTCCTCCACCTCCAACAAGTCCAATGTCAGACTGAGGAGCTCCGAAGTTTCCAGCTACCTTATTTGCCTGCCAAAGCATTGCATCAGCACACATGTTTCCAAGGTTAGTCTCAATTGCACGAACGCTATTTCTTAAACCGTCAAGAGCTACTTGTGATTGAGCAATAACATTTGCAGCAAGACCTGCGATGTAATCATTTACTGAATCAACAATAGTAGACTTGAAAATTGGATCAGGAAGAACACCTTCAGTTTCTGAGATTGCAGCTACTCTCTTAAGACCACTGTTAGGTCCTACAGCGGTGATCTCACCGTTGGCATCAAAAGTAACCTGAAGCATTCCTACATACTTATACTCTCCTGGAGTAGTCACAACATAAACTGTATCACCGTTCATGTCTTCTTTCATAAGAGGATAAGGACCACCGAAAGTTCTTCCACCTGCAGTATCAGAAGGAACAACAAGATCTCCAGCTGATCCTAGAAGCTCATCTCCACCACCAGCGATAACCACATCGATATTCTGAAGCATAGGAATGATAGAAGTATCCTCTTCAATTCCCTGAAGGTGACTGATAAGAATGATGATGTCAACTCCATTTGCTGTAAGTGAATCAACTTCTCTTTGAATAGCTCCAACTACATCGATATCGATGATCGTGTTACCCGGGCTTGAGATATTTCTCAAAGAAGTTGTAGTAGCTCCAACGATTCCGATCATCTGACCATTTCTCATAACAGTTGTGCGAGTCGCGATGTCTCCAGAGTTTGCAAGGCTGTCAAGTCCGGGCTCGTTTTGAAAATCCAGGTTTGCAGAAAGGAAAGGAGTTTGGTTCAATCCTTTAACATCATTGATAAGGTTAGCAAGAACGCCAGGTCCGAAATCAAAGTCGTGGTTCCCAAGACAGATAGCATCGTAGTCAAGACCAGCGATACCTACAGCATCGTAATATGGACGTCCTCCTCCTCTGAAAAGAGAAGCGTTGAATTGTGGACCAGCAAGGTAATTGTCACCTGATGATAACATTACTACTTCGAAACTTGCTGCAGCTGACTGAGCGCGAAGTGTATCTGTCAATGTCTTAAATCGGTCAATTCCTCCGAAATCTTCCAATCCGGTACCGGCATTAACCAACTTTGACTCTCCATCATTGTTATGAAGGATAGTCAGGTTTAGCTGAGCCTGAAGGCTTGAAAAGCCCAGGATTGCCAAACATGCTACTAGGTAAATCTTTTTCATAATTGTTTGTTGAGTTTTATAAAGACCAGATGGGGTATTTGGTCCCCATTTGACTCGGCAAGATTATGGAGTAGACTTAAAGAGCTTTTTGGAGCGGATTTAAGAAAGGCTTAAGAATGATTGCCAGAGATTAAATCACTGTGAATTAATGCTCAACATATAATTAACAGGAGCAATACGTAATTTTAATTCTCAATGAAGACGGGACTTGTATACGTTTTTTTAATTTTCTTGAGCCTTAACGGCTCGATGGCTCAAGAGGATAGTATTGCGGCTGATTCTTCAATTGTGCTCCCTTCGATATTAGATGTCACCCCTGAAATGATGCGTGCACAGCAATCCATCCCTAAACAGGATTTTAAACCAAAAGCTTTATTCTGCAGAATTGAGGCAGGATTAAAAAAGAAAACTGGTATCGACTGGAATATCGGTATGGATGTGCGTTAGATACGATCGATCTGATCAATGGTGATCCAGCCATCTTTTCCATCACTCAACTTGATCCTGTACCAACCGTCGACTTCATCCACGATCTGTACTTTGACTCCTTCTCTGATCTGAAATAGATCGCTGCTGCCATCTCCCGGAGCACTTTTGACAAAGAAATTAGTCTGGATCATGATGGCCCAGGAATCATCAACTTCTTCTGCTTTCCTGCTTCCGGCCAAAGAGAAAACAAATAGAGCCAGAATAAAAGAAACCATACCCAGCCAGAAACCAAGTCTTCTGGTCCCCATCGACTTTCCAAAGAGAAAGAAGAATCCTGCCGTAAGGCAGAGCCAGGAAAAAATAATAGCGATGATGGTCCAGGTGTTAGAGGAAGTCAGATCTCTCGCATTATTCCAGATCCTGATCAGGAAGAACTCAGGAACACTTTCAACCTTAGCTATTTGCTGATTTGCCAATTGAAGATTATGCTTGACATCGCCATCTGCTGGGTCGAGTTTGAGAGCCTTTTCATAATTGAGAATTGCCATTCCCAATTTGCCCTGCTTATAATAAGCGTTACCAAGATTATAGTAAAGTGGAGCTGACTCAAAGCCCTGTGAAAGCAAAGAGTCGTAGAGGATCTGAGCCTGAGAAAAAGAATCTGCTTTGTATAGCTTCCCCGCTTCATTAAACAGAGCTTCATTCTGACTGAAGACCGGGCTCAGACTTAAAACAAGGATCGATATGGAAAGAAGAACTCTTCTCATCGAATGTTCTTTTCCATGTCGTCAATAAATCTCGCCGCATTATTAAACTCCTCTTCCATAGATGCAGTTGAACTGCCCGCTCCGAAGAGGGCCATTTGACATCTATCCAGCAGTTCTGCATAATCTAAAGAGAGTGCTTCAGGTGCTTCTCTCTCTGTCACAGCCATGGCCACTGAATCATTATTCAACTGAGAAAGCGGGATATTCAGCTTGTCAGAAACGTATCCCTGAACTGCTCTACTTACCTCATCATAGAAGCCCTTGTCGTCTTTTGCCTTGAGGAATTTTCTTGCGGTAGCAAGACGTTTTCTCGCTAGTCTGCTTGCCTTTCTTTGCTTGGTTCCAACAACATCTTTTATAGCAGAATCTCTTCTTCTTCTAACTGCGAATAAGATCAGCAGTGCAAATAGAGGAGTTGAGTATAAAGCATATCCCAACTTGCTTCCAAATAGGAACTTGCGCTCTGTTTTCAGAGTCTTATAGGAGTGGATGAATCGAATATCCTCATCGATCACATCAATGTTTGCTCCTGAACTGGAAGATGAAGTTGCTACGGTGCTAGGCTCTCCTTCGACTATGATCTCGAATGGATCTGACTTCACCTCTACATAGCTTTCCTCCTTTGGATTGAAGTAACTGAAGCTGATTGCAGGCACATCATAAGTTCCGGGTTGGCGAGGTACCACCAGATACTCATAGACCTTTGAACCGCTATATCCGCTGAAATTCTTACTGAGGTTTTCAGTCATCTCAGGTGCGTAAACCTCAAAATCCCGAGGTAACTCAATCTCAGGAGGCTCAAATAAATGAATGTTTCCCTTGCCACTGATGGTTGTTCTTAGAGTGAACTCTTCATCAGTTTCAAGGATGCCTTCGGGCATATCTACATCAATTTGATATTCACCAACTGCGCCGCTGAAGTTTCCCGGCTTTCCGGCCTCCGGCAGTGCCTGTATCTCAAATGAAAGGCTGGTACTCTTGATACTGGTCTTCTCGTAATCAGAGTAGTATCCAAAGTTCCCCCAGGGCTTTCTCACTTCAACGATCATATCTACCTCAAGTGGAGTAGACTCGTAAGTTCCACTGAACTGAGCGAAGAGAATAGTTTGCTTAATGATTGCAGTATTGTATCGCTGACCATTAATGGTCTCCTGTTGGGTTTTGGGTTGACCCAGATTGACCTCATTCTTCAGGAAGCCATTGAAAGAGGCATCGCTAGAAACACCGTACTCGTAGATCGGCACGCGGGTGTAGAGCTTGTAAGTGACATTGACCTGCTCACCAACATAGACCGAAGTTTTATCTGCATATGCCTTGATAAAGATCTCCTCTGTGGTATTTGTGGGAGCCGGAACATTTACCTGATTGCTATTCCCCTGGTTATTGTTTGAACTGTTATTCGTGCCGGTATTTGCCTGAGTGCTTGATCCCTGACTGGCAGTAATTGAGATTTCCTTTGTGGTCATTGCATTACCATCAATATTGGCTGATGCCACTTCAATTGTGTGAGTTCCGGCACTATTTGGTTGCAGGTAGTAAACCCAGGTATAGGTTGTACTCGAGGTCATTTTCCCATTTACAATGGAGATGTTCGAACCCGAGTTTCTGTAATTCTGAAGGATCTTAAAGTTCTCAAATGCCGGTGGGCTGTAGCTCTTGATCTCGCCGCCCTGAGCCGTGACCTGGAGAACTATATAATCACTAGTTGAGACCGTGGTCTTATCAACCTTTGCAGTAAGGTTAGCTTTTTGGGCAAACAGCAGCATCGGCGCGACTAGCGCCAAAAGAAGAAGTTGATATTTGACTTTGAAGATCATTACCAATCCTTAAGATTATCACCTGCAGCCGGAACCTGCCTCATTTTCTTTTCAAGGTCTTCTTGATTCTGTTCCTCCTGCCTTTGAATTGCATCAAGTAGTTGCTCTGCCTGCTCCTTGCTTAGTTCGCCTTCACTTGGTTGCTGCTCCTGCTCCTGTTCTCCCTCTTGCTCTTGTTCCTGTTCCTGATCACCTCCCTGAGATTCCTGGTCTTCTTCCTGTTCCTGCTCTTGTTGCTCCTGATTCTGTTGCTGCTGCTCCTGCTCTTGCTGCTTTTGTCTGAGCAGTTCATTCACAAAAGACAGGTTGTATTTCGTGTTTGGATCATTTGGATTTAGACTAAGAGCTTTGATATAAGCCTCCTTGCTCTTTTCCAATTCACTTTGCTGCAGATATGTATTTCCGATGTTGTGCCATGCCTGTGCCTGCTGTTTGGAAGAAGGCATGAACTTGGAGGCTAACTCGAACTGTTCAATAGCCTCTTCGTATCTGTCCTGATTATAAAGGGCGTCGCCCAGATTGAATACTCCCTCAACTGCTTCCTGATTCTTTTCGAGAGCCTTTTTATAGCTCACTTCAGCTTCTGTGAAGTTGTCTTTCTTGTAATACTTGTTGCCCTGCAATAGATGGGATTTCCAGCTCTGACCAAAGGCAGCTGCTCCTGAGAACAGTATCAATGCGATATTTAGAAGACTTGCCTTAGTCATTTTTTCCTCCAAATAAATTTAAGCGTTTCAGCAACTGGTTGGAACCTTCTCCAAACAAGAATTCGACCAATAGTAAGATGAAAGCCGGAAGGAGAAACCATTGGAATTGATCCTCGTGTTCGGTGAAGACTTTCTCTTCTCTCACACCGCCTTCCATTTCTTTGAAATCTGCCAGCAGCTCATCCGCGTTCAGTGAACTGCTTATGCCAACGTATTTTCCATTGCCTTTCTTCGCAAGGCCTTCCATCATCCCTACATTCAATTTGGTGAGCACAATGTTCTCATCCGCATCCTTCTTGTACTGCACGTTTCCGTATTTATCCTTAATAGGAATAGGCGCGCCACCTTCCGAGCCGATCCCTGCAGTGTATACCGTAATCCCATTTTCAACTGCTTCTGCAATCTGAGCTTCAGTATCTCCTTCGTGATCTTCACCATCGCTGATGACTAACAGGACTTGCGAGCTGCTATTGATCTCTCCGGATTCAGGATCGTTTTCTAAAGCGAAGGCATCAATTGCAATTCGCACGGCATCCCCAATAGCTGTTCCCTGAGAAGGGATGTAATCAGTATCGGCAGCGTTGAGGTCAGTCAATGTGCTGATGTGATTAAGAGTTAATGGAACCTGCTTGTAGGCATTTCCTGCAAAGAGGATCAAACCAATTCTAGAGCCTTCCAGACCTTCGATCAGCCGACTTGTAAACTGCTTTGCAACACCCAAACGATTTGGAGTAACGTCTTCAGCCAGCATGCTTTTGGAGAGGTCGAGAGCTATGTAAAGATCGATCCCTGATTGCTCGACGATCTCAATTTTACTCCCGGTTTTGGGATCGGCAATTCCTGTGATCATGAATCCTGCCGCCAGAAGAATAAGTATGAATTTCAACCACTGTTTTCCAGAAGAGGACCACGGAGCTAGCCTTTGAATGGCCTTAAGATGAGCAAACTTCCTGATCGCCATTTTCCTGGTGACCATGTAGAATGCAAAGAGCAGTCCCGTTGCCAGCCATGCTGCCAGAATGTACCAGATCAACTGGTTCCAGTTCGATATGTATTCAAACTCCATTATGGAATGCTCTTTAAAATGGTATATCTCAATAAGATCTCCAGGGCAAACAGACCTGCAGCGATCAATGCAAATGGCAGGAATTCCTCTGTGTCTTTTAGAATCACCTTACTGTCGATCTTTGTTTTCTCCATCTTGTCAATGGCATCATAGATCTCCTGCAGTCCTTCTTCATTTGTTGCGCGGAAGTACTGTCCGCCGGTCATCACAGAGATCTCTTCAAGCAGATCTTCCTGAATCTG
>CAXDOZ010000121.1:0-7116 GCA_963991145.1 uncultured Chitinophagales bacterium
AAGTACAAAGCCGAGCACGGCACTAAGTAAGAACTATGAATCAAGAAGCAGTTAAAGACTTACTATTTAAAATGGCTGATGACGCATTGATCATCGGGCATAGAAATTCTGAGTGGACCGGAATTGGACCAACCCTTGAAGAGGATATTGCATTTTCTTCGATGGCTCAGGATAAGATTGGTCACGCTCAGGCATTGTACGATATCCTTCACAACATTTTTGGAGAGGAGAACCCCGATAGACTTGCCTTCATGAGAAATGAGAAAGAGCTAAAGTGTTGTCACCTAGTAGAAATGCCTATTGGGGATTACGCTTTTTCGCTTGTTCGTCAGTTCCTTTTTGACAATGCAGAACAACTTAGATACACTGCCCTGGCAGGATCATCATTTGAGCCTCTCGCACAATTGGCAAAGAAGATCAAAGGAGAGATCAAGTATCACGTTCTTCATGGAGATACCTGGTTCACCCAATTAGCAAAGGGTACAGAGGAAAGCAGAGCAAGAATGCAAACTGCATTGAATGAGGCGTATCCTCTGGCGATGGGAATCTTTGAAGAAGGACCGGCAGAAGCCGATTTGATCTCAGACAACATTTTTGTTGGTGAAGCTGAATTGAAAGAAGCATGGACCAAGAAAGTGAATGGCATTATTGAAGGCCTTGGACTGACTGTTCCTACTACTAATGCAGAAGATGGAATGGGAGGTAGAAAAGGCTATCACACTGAGTTTTTACAGCCAATGCTAGACGAGATGACAGAAGTTTTCCGTCTTGACCCGGCTGCTGAATGGTAATTTGAAACCCTAAAACCAGAACCATGCAAATCTCCACATCAGAGACGATTGCCGGTAAAGAGATCGCTCAAACCCTCGGAATAGCTAGAGGAAGTACTGTTCGTACCAGAAACATCGGACGAGACTTTCTCGCAGGATTAAAGAATATTGTAGGAGGTGAGATTCAAGGTTACACCAAGCTATTGGCAGATGCCCGTGAGTCGGCCCTTGAGAGGATGATTAAGGATGCAGAGTCAATGGGTGCAGACGCTGTAGTAAATGTGAGGATCTCCACTTCAGCAGTAATGCAGGGAGCAGCAGAGATCTTAGCCTACGGTACTGCAGTTAAGCTGCAATAGATGATTGGCCTGATTGTAGGCATATTGATCTTCATTTTGGTCATTTCAGTTCTGTTTGGAATTGGAGGCCTGATCGTCTACCTCATTACTCAGCGATTGGAAGAAAAGAAGAACGAAACCTTCGAGAAAAGAGATAATTAGATGGTAAAGGCATTTTCACCAGAAGAGATCAAAGAAGCACTTAAGGTGGTAAAGGATCCTGAGATCCCGGCACTTTCAGTAGTAGATCTTGGGATCATCACCAAGATCGAACAGTCTGAAAAAGGCTTGAATATCACTATGACCCCAACCTTTGTTGGTTGCCCGGCAATTGATGTCATGAAGAAGGACATTAAAGAAGCCGGAGAGAAGCTTGGTTATGGTGAGGTAGAAGTATTTGTCGATTACGATACTCCGTGGAACAGCAACAAAATGACGGAAGAGGGCCGCGACGCGCTTGAGAAATTCGGACTTGCGCCACCTCCTCATCTCGATAAAGAAATGGAATTATCCGATCTGGATCGGGTAAGATGCCCTCATTGTGGCAGCACCGATACAACTCTCAGATCTGCTTTTGGAAGTACGCTGTGCCGCGCGATCAGATTCTGCTTTAATTGTAAGCAGGGTTTCGAGCAGTTCAAGCCCGTTGATTAATCCTTTAACTTAAAATATGTCCAAACGATTTACCCTGCTGACAATTACCCTTTTATCTCTTGGGTTTCTTAACCTGACATTCTCCCAAACGAACAATCTTGATGGAGCTTGGTACAGCCCTTCACCTGATGGGAATTGGGAAGTATTCTCTAAGGTTAATGATTCGGTGTCAATTTTAAAGGGGTTTTTCATTTCAGGGAATGAGATTGCTCCCGTTTTGCTAAATACTGAAACCAATGAACAGTATGACATAATTGCTTACCACAATTTTGGATTGGGTTTGGACTATGAAGTAATTAAAGTTCAAAATGGAAATACCGCTACTTATACTTCGGTTAGCACATGCGAGGAGTGTGGTTGGACAGAAACTCATTTCTGGAATTTGTCCTTAGTTTCTTCAGATCTTATAACCGGACATTGGTATAGGATCGTAAATAACCATAGTGGAGATGATTGTTTTGATGAAGACGGCAATTGCTTCACAATGGAAAAACAAATGAACTTTATAAGAGTGCCGCAATAAGTGAGGTTTATTGACTCTCACCTATTATTCCCGAAATCGTTTCGTTCAGCTCCTTTGCTGTTGAATAGCCAGAAGCAAGTTTGTATACATTCCCATCGCCCGTTCTTAAAAGGAGTGTAGGAAACCCAGTCACTCCCCAGGATCTTACCAATTCGAAATCCGCCTGAGTCGATTGTTTCATGTGATCTGAATTGAAGGATTTCAGGAACTCTACCCTATCAATTCCCATCTCCTCTGCGATACTGGCAAAAGAGGCGCTTTGATTGGTATTAATATTATCTCGGTAAAATCCTTCCTGTACCTTTTTGAAAAATGGAAAAGTAAGCTCAGGAGCCATTTCCCTAACCGTTATTACAGCTCTGCACGCAGGTTCAGTATTGTAAGCCCAATCCTGCCATTCCATGATGCCATAATTGAACTCCTGTCCGGTAAGATCCTCAATATGTTGCCAGTGATCTTTGAGGAAAGTTTTTAGCTCATCTGTAAGCATGTGATTTTCATCCGGCCGTAGGCCGCTCATAAGAGTGATAAACTCAAGATCGTTTTTGGTACTGTCTTTTATAGCACTTAGCTCTTCTGCAAAGCCATAACACCAGGAGCACATTGGATCACCGATGTAAATTAAGGCTGGCTTGCTGTCCTGTGCATCTGAATTCATAGTACCAATGATGAAAATTGTAATTAGGAGAAATGCGATACGCATAGTTCAAAGCTAATTGGAATAACAAAAAAAGGCCTGCCATTGGCAGACCTTCCTCGAATTTTTGAATGCTTATTACTCAATCAAAACCTGATCGATAACGTGGATGATTCCGTTCGTACACTGAACATCAACAGCAACAATATTGATTGAATCGTTGATTGTTACAGGCGAACCAGTAGTGTTAAAAGTTAGTGTCAAGCCTCCAATAGTAGTGGCAACCTGACCATTCATTAGCATGCTAGACTCAACATTTGCAGCATTGATCACGTGATCTGCAAGAATTGCTGCAACATCATTTGCAGGCAAACCAGTAACGTCTCCTGCTGGAGGTGCAAGGTCAACAAATGCTTGAGTAGTTGGCGCAAATACGGTGAATAGTGAATCTGTGTTTCCAAGGAAACCGTCAAGACCAGCGTGAACAACAGCAGCTACTAGAGGTGCGAACTCTAAGTTTGCGATTGCTGCATCTACTACAGTTGGTGGAAGTAGAACTTCATCAATTTTATGAATCACACCGTTATTTGCGTTGATATCAGCAGCTGTTACTGTCGCGCTTCCCTGAATAGTTACACCACTTGTGTTATCAAGTAGCATTGAAAGGAAAGTGTTGTTTGGACCAGGAGATAGCGTGTTAGTGTATCCGTTTGGCACCGCTGAACTTGGTACAGTTGTTCCCAATACGTGGTAAAGAAGAACTGAAGTTAGCGTAGCATTATCAATCTGCTGAATGCTGTCAAGACCTAATTGCATTAGCAAGGCATCGAATGCAGCGTTGTTAGGTGCGAAAACAGTAAATGTTCCTGCAGCATCTAAAGTGGCGTCAAGACCAGTAATTTGAAGTGCAGCAACAAGTGTAGTTAGGTCCGGATCATTTGCAGCGATCTCGGTGATTGATTGATTTGATGTATCTGGGTCATCAGAACATGCTGTAAGACCAATTAGGGCAAATACAGCGATTAGCATAAAACTTAGAATTCGGTTACTCATTTGAATTTTGATTAATGAGGTTATGGAACTGTTAACATGTGGTTATGTTTAGAAAGGATTGCAATAAATTCTTGACATAGAGAATTGCAACCTTTTTTGATTTGGCCCTATCGGGCCGATTAGGCGCTCATTTTCACTACCTTTGCAGACTAAATTTTTCAGATGATCACGGTAAATAATGTCAGTCTTCAATTCGGAAAACGAGTTCTTTTCGATGAGGTTAATGTGAAGTTCACCAAAGGGAACTGCTATGGGATAATTGGAGCGAATGGAGCTGGTAAGTCTACTTTTCTTAAGATCCTTTCAGGAGATCAGGACGCTACAAATGGAGCGGTAGATATTTCTCCGGGTGAGAGAATGGCTGTACTTAAGCAGGATCACAATGCTTACGACGATAAGGTTGTATTGCACACTGTGATGATGGGACACGGTGATCTTTGGAAGATCATTGAAGAGAAAGAAGCCCTTTATGCCAAACCTGATTTTTCTGAAGAAGATGGATTGAGAGCGGGCGAGTTAGAAGAGAAATTTGCTGAGATGGATGGCTGGAATGCTGAATCTGATGCAGCAGAACTTCTCAGTAACCTTGGAATCAAAGAAGATCTTCACCATAGAACAATGGCTGAGCTTTCGGGAAAGGAGAAAGTAAGAGTTCTTTTAGCTCAAGCTCTTTTTGGAAATCCAGACCTGCTTCTACTGGATGAGCCTACAAACGATCTGGACGTTGAGACCATCGCCTGGTTGGAGGACTTTCTGGCTGATTTTAAGAATACGGTGATCGTTGTTTCGCACGACAGGCACTTCCTTGATATGGTATGTACGCATATCGTAGATATTGACAGAGGCAAAGTGAAGCTCCATACCGGTAACTATACATTCTGGTATGAGACGAGCCAAATGCTTCTTCGCCAAATGGCTAATAAGAATAAGAAGACGGAGGATAAGCGAAAGGAACTTCAGGAGTTTATCGCCCGATTCTCTGCAAATGCTTCTAAATCCCGTCAGGCAACTAGTAGAAAGAAAGCTCTTGAGAAGTTGAATCTAGAAGAGTTAAGTCCTTCTCATCGTCGTTATCCGGGTATCATCTTTACTCAGCAAAGAGATGCAGGAAATCAGATCCTGAATGTAGATGGACTTAGCAAAAGTGAACATGGTCAGCAGTTGTTTGGCAATATCACTTTTGAATTGAATCGCGGAGACAAAATTGCTCTTCTTTCACGCGATAGCCTTGCTACATCTGCATTTTATAAAGTCATTGCAGGAGAATCTGAGCCGGATTCCGGTGAGTACAAGTGGGGTCAAACCACTACTCAAGGATTTTTGCCGGCAGATAACCATCATTTCTTCGAGGAGGATCTTGACCTAATGGAATGGCTTCGTCAGTTCTCTGAAAATAAGGATGAGCCATTTATCCGTGGTTTCCTTGGCAAGATGTTATTCTCAGGAGACGAGATCTACAAAAAGTGTACTGTTCTTTCAGGAGGAGAGAAGGTTAGATGTATGCTTTCAAGACTGATGCTTCAGGAAGCCAACGTTCTGCTTCTCGATGAGCCAACGAATCACCTCGATCTGGAGTCGATCACTTCTCTGAACAATGGTTTGAAGGATTTCCCTGGAACCTTGTTCCTCACTTCACATGACCACGAGTTGCTTCAAACGGTTTGTAACCGAGTGATTGAAATTACTCCTAATGGTATGCTGGATAAGTTGATGACTTACGACGAGTACATTAGGGATGAGCGAGTTAAAGAGCAGAGAATGGCTCTTTATGGCGAGTTGGTTTAATTAACCTTTAACAACGGGATTCTTCTTAAGTGTAAAGAAGAAACTAGTACCCTCACCTGGTTCAGATTCACACCAGATATCTCCCCCATGGCGATCTACAATGGTTTTGCAAATCGCCAGGCCAATACCGCTGCCTTCATATTCTGACTTTGTATGAAGTCTCTGGAAGATGTCGAAAATGCGATCCTTGTACTTGCTTTCGATTCCGATTCCGTTATCCCGTACTTCAAATTGATAAAGGCCGCCTTCGAGCTCTTTAAACTCAACCTCAACCACGGGCTGCTTTCCTTCAACGAACTTAAGGGCATTACCTATCAGGTTTTGGAAAAGCTGAACCATCTGTACATTATCTGCCATGATAGTAGGCATGTCCTGGTATACAACGATTGCTCTTTTCTGCTCTATCGCAATCTTAAGATTTTGAACTGCTGAATCAATCGACCTGGTAATATCAATTCGATCGAAAGGATTTGAAAATCTATTGATTCGAGAATATTGAAGAATTGCATCGAGAAGGCTTTTCATTCTTTTTGCTCCATCGACTGAGAAGTTCAGGAATTCCAGTTCATCTTCCTTCAGATCGTTTTTAATCCTCTTTTCCAGAATTTGTAGATAGGAAATGATCATCCTTAAAGGCTCTTGAAGGTCATGTGAAGCCAGGTAGGCGAATTTCTCAAGGTCCTTATTTGAGCGCTGCAACTCCGCGGTTCTAACCTGTACTTCCTGTTCAAGATTACTTTGAGCTCCTTTCAGCGCCTGCTCATACTGCTGATTCTGAAGTGCATTGATAAAGACCTCTCCGGTTACTTTTAAAAGGTTGATGGTTGTATTACTCCAATCTGGTCGTATCTCGTAGCTATCAAATCCGGCGAAGCCAATTACCTTTTCATCCTTGACCAAGGGAACAATACAAATACTCATGATACCTGCCTTTTTCAAAACTTTTTTTTCCTGAATAGCATTTGCCGGTAAATCATCAGGTTTTCGAAGATTGAAGATGAAGGCTTCGTGAAGTTTTTTGAAGAACCATGGGCCCATTCTTGAGACTGGGAGAGATGCTTTATTTATCTCAACGGCATTTGAATCTGCATTCCAACCGTGGGATTGCTCAGCAATACCTGATTCAAAATCAACTTTGAAAAGGAATACATGATCTGCATCCACGAATTTCCCAACTTCTCTTAAGGCGTAGTTGATCCCATCATCAATATCTGCGGATCTTAGGTTGATCAGCTTTGAAGTGATCTCAACCAGCAGTCTTTCATACTCGATCCTATTCATGAGAGCAGTCTCTGCCCTCTTTTGACGAGTAATATTTACAGTGTAAAAGTTTACGTACTTCTGTTCCGGAACCGG
>CAXDOZ010000122.1:0-7070 GCA_963991145.1 uncultured Chitinophagales bacterium
GCATCGAGAGTAGGCTACTCTGATCTAGGAGTGAACGAAAAGCGAATGACTGAGTTTTCAGAACTGTATTCTGCATTTGAAAATTAGTAGGTATGGGTAATTCTAAAATGCCCGCACTTTTCATCCTTTGTATTGTTTCATTAACAACTATGGCACAACACAAGTACACCAATGCTCTGATCAAAGAGTCGAGTCCCTATCTTCTACAACATGCTCATAATCCCGTTGATTGGCGCCCCTGGAATGAAGAGAGTCTTCAAGCTGCAAAAGATGAGAATAAACTGATCATAGTCTCTATCGGTTACGCCGCCTGCCATTGGTGCCATGTAATGGAACATGAATCCTTCGAAGACACTACCGTGGCTAGAATAATGAATGAAAATTTCATTTGCATCAAAGTCGACCGGGAAGAGAGACCGGACATAGATCAGATTTACATGGATGCCTGCCAGATCATTCGGGGTAATGGAGGCTGGCCTTTAAATGCATTTGCTCTTCCAGATGGACGACCTGTTGAGGCGATGACCTATCAACCACGAGACAACTGGATCAATATCCTTGAGTTTTTTGCCTCTTATTATCCTGAAAACATTGAAGAGGCTGAAAATAGAGCTGATCTGATCTCCGAAGGAGTTAAGCAACTTGAGATCGTTCCGGACATGAATGATTCTGTCTCAGAAATCCCCTCATCAATTACTCAAATAGCTCTGGACTCCTGGAAAGATCTATTCGATCTAAAAAATGGAGGACGTAAAGGAGCACCTAAATTCCCTATGCCAGCTGGGATTGATTGGCAACTTCAATTGGGGAGCATGTCTGGGCTGGATGAAGCTGAAATGCAAGCATACCTTACACTTGACAAGATGATGGAGGGAGGAATCTATGACTTCCTTGGAGGAGGCTTCGCCAGATACTCTGTTGATGCATTTTGGTTTGCACCTCACTTTGAAAAGATGTTGTACGACAATGCTCAGTTGATCACATCATACTCGATTGCATTTCAGAAAACCGGCAATTCCCGATACCGTGAGGTAGTTGAGGAGACTATAGAATTTTGCAATAGAGAACTCCGGGATGAAACTGGAATGTATTACTCCTCTTTGGATGCAGATTCTGAAGGAGAAGAAGGCAAGTTCTACGTTTGGTCCATTGAAGAGATAGAGAACACCCTGGAGGATGCTTCGATCTTTAAGAAGCTCTTCAATATCAAGTATAACGGGAACTGGGAGGATGGAAAGAATATACTTGCCAGAGCTTACACTGATGCAGAAGCAATGTCGAGTTTTGGTCTGACACAATCCGGCTTAGACGAGTTATTGAATATTTCAAGGGAGAAGCTTTTCAAGGAGAGAAAAGGAAGGATCAGACCTGGCTTGGACGATAAAGCACTAGTCTCATGGAATGGCTTAATGATCTCTGGATTGACATCGGCCTATAAGGCCATTGGAAATGATCAATTTCTGCAAGATGCTATTCAAACAGCTTCAGCCATTCAAACCAATTGCATCAAGGATGATTTCCGATTGGATCGTAATTATAAAGCAGGGCAATCGGCCATCAATGCTTATTTAGACGATTACGCAAACCTGATCTATGGCTTGATAGATCTTTATGAATGCACATTTAATGAGGATTGGCTCAATCTGGCCGTAGGCCTTAATAACCATGTTCTCAACCACTTTAGCGATGAGAGCTCTCCTTACCTATTCTACACCTCAGATCTTGACCCAGCCTTAGCTTCTAGAAAGAGAGAGCTATCAGACAACGTTATCCCTGCATCAAATTCAATGATGGCTCATAATCTTTACCGCCTTGGACATCTGACCTACAATACAGATTGGATAGGGCAATCTAAATCAATGGTCATCGGTATGCTTGAGCAAATTGAGAAGTACCCTTCATTTTACTCTAAATGGGGGCAGCTAGCCGAGTTGATGGCAAATAATTACTTCGAAGTGGCGATAGTTGGTCCGGATGCTTTGAAGCTTTCCAAACAGTTTCAGAAATCATATCAACCCGGAGCTTTGTTTCTTGGCTCTGTTAAGGCTGAAAGCGAGCTCCACCTTCTTCAAAACAAGTATTTAGAAGGGGAAACTATGATATACGTCTGCGTCGATAAACAATGCACAATGCCTGTAAAAACTGTTCAGGAAGCCATTGAGCAGATGCGTAGCTTCGCCCCGTGATCAGCAAGGGCGTGAAACATATGCTCGTGGCTACATTCTTCTTCAGCCTGATGAATTTTCTGGTGAAGTTGATAGGCCACATCCCCTCTTATGAGGTGGTATTTTTCAGATGCCTGGTCTCTATTGTCCTTAGTTTATTTTTCCTCATTAAACTGAAAATTCCAATTTGGGGAAACAACAAGAAATACTTGATTCTCAGAGGATTGTTTGGGATAATGGCACTGTCAATGTATTTCACAACTCTGCAGAAAATACCTCTTGCGAGTGCTGTAACAATCCAGTACCTCTCTCCCATTTTTACTTCGATCTTTGCCATCTGGATCCTAAGTGAAAAGCTTTCCTGGCAGCAGTTTGCCTTCTTTGGAGTTTCATTTGCGGGAGTCGCTTTACTGAAAGGATTTGACTCCAATATTGACAATACCTATTTCATACTTGGACTAGGAGCGGCAATATTTTCTGCCCTTGCCTATAATATGGTGGCAAAGGTTCGCTATACAGATCACCCATATGTTGTAGTATTCTATTTTCCATTGATTGGCCTGCCGGTCACTGGAGCGATTAGTTTCCTGAACTGGGTCCCTCCTCAGGGTTGGGATTGGTTGATACTGCTTCTTATAGGAGTTACCACCCAGATCGCTCAGGTCAATATGACAAAGGCACTTCAATCTGAGAATATCGCTACGGTAAGTAGTATCAGATACCTTGGCATCATTTACGCCCTCCTGATAAGTGTTCTGTACTTTGGTGAGACTTACACCTGGTTAACTGTTGCCGGAATGGCACTGGTAGTAATAGGCGTTGTTCTAAATATTCGATACCGATTTAAGCATAAGTGAGATGTATCCTATCATTCAACTAAAGAAGAATAAACAAGACATAATTTCAAGGAAGCATCCATGGATATTCTCCGGTGCCTTGTTCAACCCTCCTAGAGATCTTGCAGACGGGTCAATAGTATATGTTCAAAAACCAGATGGAGAGATCTGTGCGACTGGTCATTTCTTTAATGGATCTATTGCAATCAGGATTTTGTCATTCGACCAATCAGATCCCAATCAGGAGGAGTTTTGGGCCGATAAGATCAATTCCGCATTAGAGCTTAGAAAGCTTAGCGATTTGATATTGAATGACACCACAAATGCCTTCAGATTGGTCCATGGTGAAGGGGATCTCATGCCTGGATTGATCATTGACATCTATAATGATTGCGCGGTAATGGAAAGCCATTCGGCAGGGATAAGCAATGCAAAAGACCTGATAGCTACTGTGCTACAAAACATTGAAGGACTTAAGCTTAAGAGCATTTACTTCAATTCAAAAGAGAAGAAAGATGGAGTAGAACCAACATGGCTATTGGGCAATGAAGAAAGCACTGAGATCCTTGAAAACGGCTTGAAATTTAAGATCGATTGGGTTAATGGCCAAAAGACAGGCTTTTTCCTTGACCAGCGAGATAACAGAGAGCTTGTGAGGAAGTATGCATCAGGTAGAAAGGTGTTAAACATATTTGGATACACAGGTGGATTCGCCGCTTATGCCATGGCTGGCGGAGCCAAAAGCGCATTGAATATTGATATATCTGAGCCAGCATGTAAAATGGCTGATGAAAACTTTGCTTTGAATGATCTCGATGATAAAGCCAAAAGTATTTCAATGGATGGCTTTGAAGCAATAAAGGAGTATACAGGTCAATCTGATCTTGTAATACTAGACCCTCCTGCTTTTGCTAAAAACATCAAAGCAAGACACAAGGCAGTTATCGGATACAAACGACTCAATGAAATGACGATTAGAAGGATCCCACCAGGAGGAATTCTCTTTACATTCTCATGCAGTCAGGTAGTGGATAGAAAGTTGTTTTACGATACGGTAACTGCTGCAGGAATTGAGGCGGGCAGACAATTACAGATCATTCATTACTTAAGTCAGGGAGCGGATCATCCTATAAATCTTTTCCATCCTGAAGGCTCCTACCTTAAGGGATTAGCCCTAAGAGTTTTATAGGATTAACAGAATTTAAGATTTCAATAAGTAAATCAGTGTCAACTTTTATCCCTCTTTCACGTCATAAGGGTATGAGACCATTTATTCTAATAAGCATTATCAGCATTTTCTTCCTTCAATCTTGCGCTCAATCCAATAGCCAGGAGTCTTATGAAATCCAAAAGACCGAAAAGGAATGGAAATCGGAATTGACTGAGGAAGAGTACTACGTATTAAGAGAAAAGGGTACTGAAAGAGCTTTTACTGGTGAGTTTTGGGATAATAAAGAGTCGGGAGTTTACACATGCGGTGGATGTCAGGAGCCACTATTTGATAGTAATACTAAGTTTAAGTCTGGAACAGGTTGGCCCAGTTTTTGGCAACCCTTAAATGATGAATGCATCGGGGAAATTGAAGACCTTAGCTACGGAATGAGACGGGTTGAAGTCGTGTGTGCTAAATGTGGCGGACATCTTGGACATGTTTTTCCCGACGGTCCTGAACCAACTGGTTTACGCTATTGTATCAACTCAGTTAGTTTGGATTTTGAAGCACAGCCATAGTAATTGAATATTTCAAACTAAGGTCTTAGTTTAGCGAATAGAAATAATAGGATGAAGCATATTTTACTACTTGCAATTGTAAGTGCATTTTCAATACTTCCTGCATCAGCTGAGAAGTACAATTATGATATTGAGGTTAAGGTCGATGGGCTGAAGGATACTGAGTTTTACCTGGCATATTACTATGCAAGACCTAAGCAACAATATATTTACGACACTTTTCAGATCGACAGCAAAGGAGTTGGACGGATCCAGAGAGATTCAATGCTTGAAGGGCTGTATATAGCTGTTTTCCCAGCTTTAGGAAACCAATACTTCGACATCATCGTAGCTGAAGAAAGTTTCAAAGTCACCTCCGACACGAATAATCTTGTAATGAATGTTGCCTTTGAAGGCTCATTGGAGAACGAACTGTTCTATGATGATAGAAAGTTCATGATGCAGAAAATGCAACAAGCTAATTCCTGGAAAGCACAAAGAGAAGCAGCTCTTGAAAGCGGCGACACTGCAAAAGCAAAAGCTTTATTAGATACCCTCACCAATCTGAACGAAAGGGTAATGGATTACAAGCGTTCAATTCAAAATGAGCATCCTGAAACATTCTATGCTCAATTCTTATATCTCACAACGGACAAGACGATTCCAGATATGCCAGCTGATTATGAGGATGGCGAGGATGTTTGGAAGTACAAATGGCTTAAGAAGCACTATTGGGATGGAATTGACCTGTCGAACGAAGGAATTCTAAAGACTCCAGTTTTCAGACAAAAGCTTGATTATTACTTCGATAAGATGATACCAATGGTATCTGATAGCATGATCAAAGAATCAGATATGGTCCTTGCAATGTCGGAGTCATGTCCGGAGATGTTTAAATATCTGTGTGTAGCTCTTCTAAACAAAGCTGCTAAGTCAGAGGTAATGTGCATGGATAGCTGGTATGTACATATGGTTCTTAATTACTACGATAATGGAAAAGCATTCTGGATCAAAGATGAAGCTGAGTTATTCAAGATCGTGGATAGAGGTAGGAAATTAGAGCCTTTGCAGTGCGGCGAAATTGCTCCTAACATTAAAATGCGTGATCGCAATTACGAATACAAGGAGCTTTCTGAAGTAAAGAGCAAGTACGTCTTAGTATACATTTGGGATCCTGAATGCGGTCATTGCCAAAAGGAAACTCCAAAGCTTAAAAGGGTTTACGACTCTCTACGAGTTGAGGGGATTGAATTTGAAGTTTATGCTGTTGCCAATACTTTGGAATACAATAAGTGGCACAAGTTCATGGATGAGAAAGGTCTTGACTGGATCAATGTAACAGCCTACTCTCCAGAAGAACAAGCCTTCAGAGCGATCTATGATGTTAGAAGCAATCCTCAATTCTATCTATTAGATGAGGAACGCAAGATCGTTGCCAAGAGAATCAATTCATGGCAAATTCTAGACTTCCTGATACACATGGAAAATGACGGAGCGTCTTCTGACACTGAAGGCGACGAATCTGAAAAAAGCAAAGGCTAATACATTAAGGTTTTAGTATTTTGTGATTAATGCCGCTCCCTTATAATATCCTCATTGTTGAGGATAACCACTCAGAGATCCAGCTTCAGCTAGAAGCTCTCAAACAGTCAGGTCTTTCCGAGATCGTAGACGTTAGTATTGCTCGAACAGGCCCCGAGGCTGTAGAGCATATTGAAAAAGTGAAGAATGCTCAGGTTGTCACTCCAGATCTTATCCTTCTAGACATCTCTTTACCAGGAATCAATGGGAAAGATGTTTTAAAAATGATCAAGGAAGACCCTCAGACAAAGTCGTTTAGAGTAATAGTATTCTCCAATTCCGCCGACGATAGAGATCTTAATGATTGTCTAAGATTAAAGGCCGACTGTTACTATCAAAAGCCCGATGATTTTAGAGAATTGGTAACCTTCTTCGAGTCGATCAGAGGTTTCCTAAAGAATAAATCCAGGATTGCTCCATCTAACCTAAAGGCTATTCAGTTAAAAGGCCTGCCCGGATTAAGCCCTTTTAGTAGGAACTAAGAAAGTCTTTCTCTCAACTGATTTTTAGTAAGCCTCTCTCCTTTTAGGAATTCTAAGCGCTTACTCCTTATGATTGCATGGTTCATTGAATACTCAGAAGCCAGATCAAGCTCATGAGTGCTGAACACAATGCATTTTGATTGATTCTTAGAGAGATTTAAGAGCAGTTCAAGGATCATTTCTCTGCTTTTGAAATCAAGGAAAGAAGTTGGCTCATCAAACAGAATCACAGGACTTTTCTTCATTAAAGCCTGAGCTATTCTAAGTCGTTGCATCTGACCATCAGACAGCATACC
>CAXDOZ010000123.1:0-6934 GCA_963991145.1 uncultured Chitinophagales bacterium
GGGGAATTGGTGCTCTTTCCCGCGGTCCGAAAAGCCCCAGGTAGAGACATTATAGTGGCAGCGGGCACGAGTTGCCGTCATCAGATAAAGGATGGTACCTCAAGAGTGGCAAAGCACCCTGCAGTTATACTATATGAGGCCTTGAAGGAGCCACTTGGATAAAAATCTTCTAGGATCCACCCAGATAGTCTTTTAAGGTAACTGCATAGTCTTTGAATGCCTTTTGTCCAATTTTCGTTATTGAGACTCTGGTATGCGGATAGTTATTCTTAAATGATTTTTTGATTTGGATATAGTTTGCTGCTTCTAATTTTTTTAATTGTACGCTTAAGTTTCCTTTTGATGCTTCAGTTTTTTCTAAAAGGAAATTAAAATCTGCAAACTCCACGCCTACCAGAATTGACACAATTGCAAGGCGAAGCTGTGAATGTAAAAGTGGATCTAGATCTTTAAACGCTGCCATTCTTTTCCGCTGACTTTAAAAGGTAACCTGGAACAAGATATCCAACGAGGATAGCTGCACTATAAAATAAACTGCTGTATTGAATCGGAACAAAAAATGAAGCAATTCCAATAGCCCAAAATAAAATTCCACCAATAATCAATGGATTGAATCTCAGCATGTAACCTGTGGCAAATGTGGGGAGTCCAGTTATAAGGATTACAATTGAATTTGGAGGATTTTGATTTGCGACAAGACTTATTAACAGCGCAAACAGAGTAATAATGAATGCCATCCAAACTCCGCTCACACATCTGTCGGTTACTGTGGCCACATTTGCTTTTTTATTTTCTCTTGCTCCTTTAATAGATGAAATTATTCCACCGGTAAAGCCAACAATTCCCCAAACCATATATGGATGCTCGAAGTTTTGAGCACTCAGTATGTATTCTCCAAGACCAGCAAATAATAGTAGCCAACCCCAAAGGAGAAAATAAAATGAATTGTCGGCGAAACTTTTTCGAGTAAGACCCATCATCTCCTGGGCGATCTTTAAACTCTCTTCTGGACTAAGTGCTTTTTCCTGACTCATAGCATAAAGTTTGATGCAAGTATAAACTAGTTTATGATATAAACCAAATTGACTGAAAAGATTCTCATTTTCGCATAATGCGAACACTCTTGATTGCTAATACTCTTTTTGAAGGGGCAGTAGGGATTGCAATGCTCTTTTTTATTAAATCAGTTCTTCCAGATATGGACCTGAGTGCAAGTGAGTTAGCAATTTATAGAGGCTTTGGAGTTGCTGCCTTAACTATGGCAATGGTATCTGTACTTGTTCTTGGCAGCCCTGATGAAGACAGGGTCTTTTTCTTTGGGATCTTATTATTGATGATCTATCACCTTGGTCAAACGATAGTGCAATCGATCAATGCCTATCATGGATACACTCCATTACCTATTGCTGCAATGCATGGTTTCCTTTACTTCGCTTTTACCTTGATGTTTATGAGAAAGAGGGCTGCTAAAGGTCAGGCTAAGCCTTCTTAAATGGATTTCGTTGAATCCAGGGTTCCGGCTTGAGACGATTTGCAATAAAGCGGATCACCATCTGATTGATGGGATTGTTATTGCGGATAAAAGCCTTCATTTTAAATGGTTTTGCTCCAACCGCTGATTTGATCTCCGGAGCTGTTCGTCCGAACCCTACACTTTCCTTTTGAAGGGTTATAGCAAGATCGATAGAATCGTAGAGTAGTCGGTGGAAGATTCCAAGCTTTTCATTCATTTCATATTTCATCCCGATGTAGTGATTCTCCAGACTATTAGGATGAATGAAAAAGCTTGAAAAGGCTACCATTTCTTCACCTTTGAAATAGGCCAGGATCTTTACTCTGTCCCCAAGGTTCTGCTTTAGTTTCAGAAAGTAATCCTTAACGGGTGAAGTCATTGCGAAGCCCAGATTGTGTTCAACTTCTCTAAAGAGTTCGTCTATTGAATCTTTATAATGAGTAATCTCATCGAGGCTAAGATCCTTTGAGATCAGGTCTTTGCTTTTCTTAGAATACTTCCTGTATCGCACTCGATACTTAGAACTTAGAGAATTGAGATAATCTTCGAATGAGTTCCAGCTTGGATCAATTGGAACACGCATTTCATCTTCAGTGTAAAAGCTCTTATAACTCAGGTTCTCGAGAGTCTTTTCAAGAGATCGATCCTCATCTTGAAGATCTGAGAACATGATTGTTTTCACGCCAAAATATTGGGCAATCTCCTGATACATCGCCTCAATGATCTCGGGTTCAGGAGCAGAAGCACCATCTGCCCGATAGGGCTTACAACCCGTGACAAGTAGATTGTTTGCAATAAGTATTTTCCAGTCTACCTGACGCAAAGCCGCACAAACAGCTGCCTTTTTGATTCGGCCCGTAGGGCCAGAGAAGTCGGGTTCATAGTGGCGAAGACGTTCACCGGTAAAATGAACGATCTGACCACAAACTCCAGCAAGCAATTCTCCATTTTGCTCGAGTATGGCATAAACTTGCTTTGCAGAGCTTGACTCTTCAAAGAATCTCAAATCGCTTGCTGAATAGAACTTATTGGGAACAACCATGAATTGATCCCATGAAGAAGGCAATTCTGCTGCAGATTCTATTACGCTTATCTGAAAATCAGCGCTATTTATCTTATTAATTGGATATGTAGTCACACAATTCAATAGCTTTCAAACGCATTGAGGACAAACTAAGTTCTCACGAAATGAAATGATAACTTTGCGCTCCAATTTTGAATTATGAAGTTTAGTGAAATTCCATACCAACAACCCGATGCTGTAGCATTGAAATCTGATTTGAACGCGATTGTAGACGCTTTCACAAATGCTAATACTGCTGAAGAGCAGGGCGATCAGATCAAAGCATTCAATGATGTTTTGAGACATTATGAAACCCAATCGAATATTGCTGCTATTCGCTTCACGATAAACACCGCTGATAAGGAGTATCAGGAAGCCCGAAAGTTCTTCTCTTTAATGGCTCCTGAGGTTCAGGAGATAAAGGCAAAGCTTCAGGAGGCAGTGATCTCAAGTCCTTTTAAGTCTGAGCTTGAAGAGAGATGGGGTTCAGTTTATATGAATACTGCCGAACTGGCAACAAAGATCATTTCTCCTGAAGTGATAGCTGACATGCAGGCTGAGAATGAGCTTACTCAGGATTATGAAAAGATCATGGCAGCCGGCAAGGTCACATTCAGAGGAGAGGAATTGACTCTAAATGCGCTCACTCCTTTAATGCAATCGGTTGACAGAGAAACTAGAAAGGAAGCTTATAAAGCTTACTACGGTTACATGGAATCTGTTGCAGATCAGGTTTATGGAATATACGATCAGCAGGTTAAGCTTCGCGATGGAATGTCGAAGAAGCTTGGCTTTAAGGATTTTGTTGAGATGGGCTACGCCCGGATGAACAGAACTGATTACAACTCGGAGGATGTTGCCAGATTCAGAGATGAGCTCGAGAAGCACTTCGTCCCGATCTTGAAAAAGTTGAAGAAATCTCAAATGAAGCGCCTTGGATTGGAGGATGACTTTATGAGCTACGATTATGAATTGATGTTCCCCGATGGAAATGCAACGCCAAAAGGTGAACCTCAATGGATACTTGATAATGGTCAAAAAATGTATCAGGAGCTATCGCCGGAGACAGGTGAGTTCTTCGATAAACTGATCAACAGAGAGATGCTTGATGTGCTTGACAGAAAAGGGAAAGCCCCTGGAGGTTATTGCACATTCCTGTTGGATTATCAATCTCCTTTCATCTTTGCCAATTTCAATGGTACTAGTCATGATGTAGATGTTTTGACTCACGAAGCGGGTCATGCATTTCAAACCTACATGAGTAAGGATCTTGAGTTGGTTGAGCATATGTGGCCAACGTACGAGGCTTGCGAGATCCACTCGATGAGCATGGAGTTCCTTACTTATCCATGGATGGAAAATTTCTTTGGAGCTGATGAGCCAAAGTATAAGTACGGACACCTTTACAGATGCATCAATACAATGACATCTTGTGCCCTTGGTGATTCTTTTCAGGAGTATGTGTACCACAACCCTGAGATGTCAATTCAGGAGAGAAACACAAAATGGGCAGAGCTTCAAGCCAGGTTTAGACCTTACCTAAATTTTGGAGACAATGACTTCCTGAATAATGGTGGAGGTTGGTTCAGAATTGGCCATTTCTTCTTCATGCCATTCTACTACATCGACTATGCTCTTGCTGAGATCTGTGCCTTCCAGTTTTGGTTAAAAGCAGAGGAAGATCGTTCTGCAGCATGGAAAGATTACGTTCGCCTTTGTAAGGCCGGAGGTTCAAAATCATTCCTTGATTTGGTTGAATTAGCAGGATTGAGGTCGCCATTTGAACCGGGAGTAGTTGCAGAGATCGCTGCAAAGGTTGAGGAGAGATTAGACTCAATGTCGGTTTAAAACACTGGCAGCCATTATTGCGCCGTGTTAAGTAAATGCTAAAGGAGGTTTTCTTCTACCTCCCCAGTTCGATTCAGATCTTGAAGTCGCAATTTGCGAATCAAGTTGTTCCACTGGAAATTTGATTGTAAGGTTTACACAGAGGAGGTAAGAAACTACAAAGTGAAGGATAGTAGGGGTGGGTAAATCACGATTGTACCACCTCCCCTGGTCTCAAGTTACTCTCTACGCCTATTTCTTTTGCAGACCAATTGGTAGGTGTCTGAATTGAATTTGCTGCCGCCTGAAATCTCGAATATCTGCATCACAAACAAATCATCAATTACCTAGTTTTCTAATTATGAAGCAATCGCTTTCAGAAAGGGATATTGACAGAGTAATCGAGATGGCATGGGAAGATCGCACGCCATTTGAGGCCATTGAATTTCAGTTTGGCCTTGCGGAGAAAGAGGTAATCGAATTGATGAGGCGGAACATGAAAGCATCCAGTTTTCGCATGTGGCGAAAAAGGGTGCAAGGCCGAAAGACCAAGCACCTTAAGAGTTCTGTTTCAAAGGAATTCAGATTCAAATGCTCACGTCAGAAGAGCATTTCTGGAAACAAGGTTTCCAAGAGGTAACTGTTACAGTTTTTCTAGCTCATTAAAAGCTTCTTCAACCATGAAGTTGCCCGGGTTACCAAGATTGGCAATATCGAATTGAGTTTGAGCACCTTCTTTATCACCTTGCTTTAAGTAGACCCATCCAAGAAGAATTGATGCATCGTAATCAAACGGATACAGGTCAACAACAACTTCAAGGAACTTCTGAGCTTTTGCATAATCCTCTCTCAGGTAGTACATGTATCCCAACCAGTAATTAGCCTGACTGTGATTTGGATCGATCTCAAGAATCTTTAGGTAAGTGCCCATTACTTTATCCCAGTCTTCCATATTGGAAGCAGGATAAGTAAGTCCCATCAATGCCTCAACAGAGTTAGGTTCGATCTTAAGGGCTTTCTCATAAAACTCAATCGACTTAGGATAGTTTCTGGCCATATGGTATAGGTATCCTGTGCGAACCATGCATGGATAACTGCTTTCCTGACAGTTATTTTCTAAAACTTTAGCGCCAGCTAAATACTCACTGTTGTTTTCATGAGTATAGCTAGTCTTGAATGCCTGGGCCAATTTTGGATCCGACTGTCCAAATGAAATGATAGGGCAAATTAGAAGTAATACGATTAGATGTTTCATTGCTTCAAATGTCTTAGTTTTTAATCAATCGGTTTATATCAATTTGTACACCAAAAAAGAGATTGTAGTACGGTATGTTTTGAAATGCCTGCTCATCTTCCGGATCAGGTCTTTGTCTCTGTTCATATTGAGTCATAGCATAAAGCCATACTGATTTACTTACTCTGCCTCTCCACATCAATCCAATTTTTTGGATAACCTTTTCCTGTGAGTTATTTAGGATCAAACCTTTTTGCTCAATGGAGATTGGTGATTGGTTCCAGAAGTGCTGATAAGTAAGCCAATGAAGCTTACCTAAGCGCACACTTAGGAATGGGTTTATTTGACCATAGGTGCTACCGTCGCTAATGGTTACTCCTCCTTCAAATCCCAATGTTAATCTGTCCTGCCAAAATGGGAAGACATAGCTGAACTCACCAACAATAAAGCCAAAACTTGATTTCGAACTATCATTTCTGGTATTCAGCGTAAATGAAGTATCTCGGTTGATAGTGATATTCTGATCCGGTGGGATGAAGGCATTTATCGTAGTTGAAATGGAAATGTTTGAATTAATAAACTCCCTGTTTTGATAGAATCCTGCAATTCCAAATACACCAACCATTAGTCGGTTCATTTGCTTTTGAAAGCCAAGTCCAGGATAGAATCCTTTTTCAGATAGAAAGCCAATATTCTCACCTGAGAAAACAGTGGTTATGGTATCAATTCCAGGCAATGGAGGGTTTGGAGGAGGAGGGGTAGGACCGATAATAATGGTATCGTCAATACGGACAGGCAAAGGATCATTTATATCACTTCTAAACTTCAGGAAAGAAAATGTTGGTTGAATAGACCAGCCCTTTCCCAGGTAAAGATCTCCTCTTCCAAAGTATTGGTGTTGGTTGAATGGACCTGGTGGGTAGTCCTGATAGAAGTATGAGTAATTCTGATAGTAATCGAAGTTGGTACCAAAGCGATGGCTCATTCCAATGGATCCCAGGTAAATATTTCCTACCCCCTCGATCTCTGTCTGGATCTTAGTGATGAAATCAGTGTGGACTGACTGAATCACCATCACTTTGTTAATTGGCTGCTCTTCCTTCATGTCCTCGGGGAAAGTCTTCCAGACTTCTGCGGCCATGCTGTTTTCACCTATCTCGAGATAAGACCAGAATAGGTATTGCTTTGCTGTCTTTGAAAAGTCGTTCTTTGCCAGAACCTTCTTCATGAATTTGATCGCCGTGTAGTACTCTGCTGTCGCATAAGCTGCGATCCCCATCCGCTCGTAGAGCGCAGG
>CAXDOZ010000124.1:0-6925 GCA_963991145.1 uncultured Chitinophagales bacterium
ACAGTAGCTACTGCAAAGGCATTAAACAGGCTTGATAATTCCTGTCCTCTTGGACGTGGCTCAAGAATCCAAAGGAAAGAGTGCTGTCTAAAGTAGACCTCCTGAAAGTGCTCGTTTGAAAAAGCGGTTCCTCTGCCAATCTTCCATAATGCTGCTGAGATCATGATATAGAGGAAGTAATATCGAACAGCTTCCCAGGCTAGTTTCTGTGAGGTCTCATTCTTCCAAATAAGAGGCAATGGGAGTAAAAAATATGCAATTAAAGAGTGGTAGAAATGACCAAGCAATGCATTAAAAGAGAGTATGTAGAGCCCAAACCAAAGAAACAGAAAGATTGATGCCAGGGTGATATGTTTTCTCGCAATCAATAGTGAAGATGCAATGATCGCTGCTGCTGTAAGAAGCTTTCCAACCAGGGGGTGCCAAAACAACTGAAAGAGCCCTATTGAAAGAAAGAAATGCTGCAGAACACTTGATTGAGGTTGCCAAAATGTTGGAAGGAATCCCGGCAGGGCATTGAAGTACAATCGAGTGAGTAAAAAACTCATCGTTAAGACTCCAATGATCAGAGCCAATGTATTTCTATGTAGAGCTGACTTTAACATTGAGTATTTACCACACTACAAGTGAATCAATAATTTGTATTTGATGATCATAGGTCACAATGACAGCACTGATTCGGTCCTCACTATTTCCTAGTATATCATCTGCATATTCCTGGTACCATTCCTTGAATTCAGATTCTTGTTTCCATTGGATACCAAATTGTCGAAAGCTGTTTGTCCATGCTCCATTAGCTCCTTTAAAGAAGTAGGTTCTCAAAGGCGTATTTAGCATCTCCCATTCAAGATCGGTGTATTGAGACCTCAATAAAGGCTGGTAATTGTAGTAGATCCTGATTCCCTTATAATCAGACTTTGGACTTACTTTTTGACTGTACATTCCATAAATCAGGAAAGGGAATTGTTCGCTTTGTTTTCTAATGAAGAAGGCCTGGCATCCAATAAGGACGATGATAGTAAAGAAGGCAATCTTAGAATGCTGAAACAGGCGTTTGAGATACACACCTTAATGATAATAAAAATGGGGCTACCCCTATTCGAAGTAGCCCCTCCCCATCGGTACTTACTCAGTACGGATTGTGGCTTACGCCAATGTCTTTTATGAATAGACTGACGGAAAGGGGAAATCGTTGGACGTGTAAGTCCAGAAATGACATAAAATATTGAATGTTCAAAGACTTGTCTGCCAGACGGCAGCCAGGATCAACTAAAAGTCGTCACGGAATTTGTCAAGCAGATCGCTTAACTGATTCGCCTCAGCTTCATCCATTTTCATAAAGGCTTCCATTCCTTTATTCAATGTTGGAAGAGTATCCTGTATGAGGTTAATCCCTTTATCCTCAATGCCAATCTCGATTTGACGGCGATTATCTGGACAGGTTCTTCTGTTAACGAGACCTTTCTGGATCAATCTGTCGATCAATCTGGTGAGGTCTGGACTGCGATCAAGCATTCTTGATTTGATATCCATCGCAGCGAGGGGCTTTGGATGTGATCCTTTTAGGATTCTAAGCACATTGTATTGCTGCTGGGTAATCCCTATCGACTTGAAGACCTCTCTGTACTTACTATCCAGCCAATTGGCAGTGTACATGATATTAATGAAGGCCTTTTCATGCCCGTTTTTGAATTTCTTCTGCTTTATCGCTTCGTGTATACCCATTGCAACAACAACTGATGTTTAAACAAAGGTATAACTTATTAGGCGGACATTTGGTTTAAGAAATCGACTCACAAATGTGTAAAAGTCAAACAACAAGCAGGTTGCAACCTCTTATGTCAGAATTGTCAACTCGGCCCAGCACTTCAAATGAGCCATCAGAGTATTGCTTTCCCAGATCAGAGGTAGCAATAAAGCTGCAGGAATAGATATTGGCGAGGTCAATCACATTGATCAAGCCGGTTTTACCGGCCGATTCCGTTCTCCCGGGATCGTAAAGGTCTTTGATGACCACACTCATCCATGATGGGCAATTGAAAATGCCTGCCTTTTTTGAATAGGCCTGAGAAAGTAATTCTGTCATTCCGTACTCACTCATTACATTTTCAATCCCTAATCCATTTTTAATGGAACTATGAAGTTCTTCCCTGATCATTTCTCTTCTTCTCCCTTTCATGCCTCCAGTTTCCATGACCAGAGCAGATCCAAGAGGCTCATTTACAGTTTCACAGAGATCGAGCAAAGCAAAACTGACCCCAATCAAAAATGGCTTTTTGTTGGATTTCTTTAGATCTGCAATTAGCTCCTCATGCTCGTAGAGATAGAATTTCGGTTCCTGCCCGCTCCATTCCATGAATTTCTGAACCATATAGATCAATGAGCTTCCCTGTCTTTCGAGATAGGCAGGTAGAAGAGGGAAGAATTGATAATCGCTAATTGAACCAAAAAACTGCTCAAAGCCTTTCTCAATGCTCTTTTCGTAAATGCTTAGGTCTTTCACGTAATGCCTACTCGGGATAGAGCCGGTAGTACCACTGCTTTCGAAAATGATCTCAGGATCAGAGTCTCCGATTAGAACCTTGTGGCTTTTAAACAACTCAATTGGTAAAAAAGGAATCTCTTTAATTGAGCACACGCAAGAAGAGTCACATTTTATCAGATCGAGGAACTCTCTGTATACTGGATTGTTATCAGCCTGAAACCTGAAAACCTTAAGAGCTGTGGCCTCAAAATCCATGTTTGGATCAAAGATCTGTTCGATAAGCTTGGTGGTTTCTTGAGGCATTTAAGCGATTGAAAAAACTATAACTTCGAATTGAGCATGAAGTTAAGAAGCAAAATATTGATAGGCCTGATCGGACTTTCAACTATAATCCTTAGTTGTGAGCCGCAGCAGAATTTTCCATTAGAGCCAATCATCCAATTTGAGAGTTTCTCCAAAGACTCTATTCAGGAATTTGATACTGCCCAGATCACTATCTCATTTACCGATGGCGATGGTGATATAGGTCAGGATGGAATCTCGCCTTCTTGTCCTCCACAGAATATCTGTGATCTGGTTTCAGATTCAAGCTGCCTTAACGACCCTGCTTTTACACTGTTCTTAATGGACTTGAGAGATAGTTGTCTTCAACTCTTCAATATACCTCAGGTTTTACCGGATAACCGGGAGCAAGCTTTAGAAGGAGAGATCAAGGTGGTGATTCCACCGGTTTCCTGTAAGTGCTTTCCCGATCCACCTGGATGCGCTATTGATACACTTTATTACGACGTATTTATTAAGGATCGAGCAGGAAACTTCTCGAACTCGGTGAGAACAGATACTGTCTATATCTACTGTAACTAGTTTCTGGCTCTTCTTTTCCAGGGACTTTTCCCATCTGTTTGGATCACAGCAGATGAAGAGTCTGAACCTGAACCTTTTTCCATTAATCTTACTGAAAGCATTGCTGCGATCTCCTCATCTTCTGGATTATCAGTGTTCAGAGATTCTGGTGTAAAGTACTTCCCTACAAATCCTGTGTCGAAGTCTCCTTTAACAAATGCCTCATGACGGAATACGAACTTCCCAAACTCAAGAGTCGTTTGAACTCCGCTGATTTCATAATCCTCAATGGCTCTAAGCATTCGATCGATTGCTTCCTTTCTATCTGCACCATAAGTGATCAGCTTTGAGATCATTGGATCGTAGTAGATCGGGATATCCATTCCTTCGGCATAACCGTCATCAACTCTAACTCCTGGTCCTTCCGGCTTTCTGTAACGGATCAATTTTCCGATATCCGGAAGGAAGTTGTTTGCTGGATCCTCTGCATAAACTCTGAGTTCCATTGAATGGCCAATTAGAGGAATGTCTTCCTGTTTCATTGCCAAAGGCTCACCCTGTGCAATTTTGACCTGTTCTTTGACCAGGTCGATTCCTGTGATCAGCTCTGTAACAGGGTGCTCTACCTGAAGACGCGTATTCATCTCAAGGAAGTAGAATTTCATATTAGCATCTAAAAGGAATTCGACTGTTCCAGCTCCCTCGTAATCACAGGCTTTGGCCACATTCACTGCAGCTTCACCCATTTTCTTTCTGATCTCTGGAGTAAGGACAGCTGAAGGAGCTTCCTCAACTACTTTTTGATGTCTACGTTGAACTGAGCAATCTCTTTCATGGAGATGCAGATAGTTTCCATGTTGGTCTGCCAGCACCTGGATTTCAATATGGCGAGGACCAACTACATATTTCTCTATAAAAACAGAACCATCACCAAATGCTGATTCGGCCTCACTAATGGCTCTTTGCATTTGCTCATCGAGTTCATCTTCATGCTCAACAATCCTCATACCTTTTCCACCGCCTCCGGCAGATGCTTTAATGAGGATAGGGAATTCAATCTCTCTGGCGATCTTTTTTGCTTCCTCAGGGTCGGAGATAGCTTCTTCTGTTCCTGGAACAAGCGGAGTGTCGTAATCAGCAACTGCAGCTTTGGCAGCTAGTTTTGAGCCCATTACTTCAATAGCCTCTGGAGAAGGACCAATGAATTTGATTCCTGCATCAGTTACCATTTTAGCGAAAACAGCATTCTCAGAAAGGAATCCATAACCGGGATGAATACCATCCGTACCAGTACTTTTAGCGACCTCAATGATCCTATCCATTACCAGATAAGACTGGTTGGAGGGAGCCGGGCCAATATTTACTGCCTCATCCGCGAACCTCACATGAGGTGAAAGTCTATCGGCATCAGAATAAACTGCAACAGTAGCAATTCCCATTTCTTTAATGGATCGCATGATACGAAGTGCGATCTCGCCTCTATTGGCAACTAAGATCTTGGTGATTTTTCCCATAAGCGCCAAATTTAGACAATTGGAAGAAAGAGTAGTGATTGTACCTTTGAACTATGAGTTGGTTTAGCCAGGTTTTTCCGCTTATCAGGAAAGAAGTGGAATTAGAGTATCGGAACAAGTATGCCCTGGGAGGCAATCTCCTTTACATTGCATCCTCTGTTTTTGTGGTGTACTATGCTCTTTTCCTGCAGGGTGGGAAAGGAGATCTGAGCTCTGCGGTTTGGAATGTGCTCTTTTGGTTGATCATACTTTTTGGAGCTGCTAATGCTGTGGCTAAGAGCTTTTTCCAGGAGGGAAGTGCACGTCAGTTATACCTCTATACTCTTGTTGACCCCAAAGCGATCATTTTCTCAAAACTGATCTACAATCAGGGATTGATGCTGGTTTTAGGAGCTCTAACATTGGTCTTGTTTGTAGTTATGATCGGTTCTCCGATTCAGCAACTCTGGATATTCCTATTAACGCTGTTTCTTGCTGCCAGTAGCTTTTCCTACATTTTTACCCTTATTTCCGCTATTGCCTCCAAGGCGAACAACAATGCTACATTAATGGCGGTTCTGGGCTTCCCACTCATGATGCCATTGATCGTATTCATGACAAAACTATCGGAGGAAGCCTATAGAAATTTTGAAAGTCCGGATTTGTGGAAGGTGGCCTTTATGTTGTTAGCCTTCAACATAATTCTTGTCATCTTATCGCTTGTTTTATTCCCGTATATTTGGCGCGATTGATCGGATCTTGATGTTTAATCTTCTTCGTAAAAGCTGGTGGAAATGGGCCGGCGCATATCTCCTCATTATTTCTGTTACCGCTTCATTGTGCGTTCCTTTAGCACCTGGGGTAATAAGTGTTAGTGAGTATCGCGTAGCACTAGGTGAGACCTATGAGCTCGAAATCGAAACATACAATACCAATTTAAAGAAGGCAGAAGAATCCTTGATTGTAATGCTTCAGTATGAAGTAGATGAGCAGAAAGAATTGATCTGTGCCAGTTCAGTAGAGGTTACCGACAATTACAATCTCAAAGCCACCTTTGATCTTCCTTCTACCTTTCCAAGGCCTGAAAAGGCTGCATTTTTCTCATTGATCTGTAACAATGACATTGATGGAACTTTTGAGTTGAGAGAGGCAATGATCCTCGATAAAGAAAACTCAGAGTTTGGACTTGAAGGCTACTTTGAATGCGAGCCTGAGGTAAGCACTAATGAGCCGGATAGGATGGTCTTCCCTTTCAGAGAAACACTAAGAGAGACCATAAGAAACCTAATGTTACATGTGCCAATGTGGTTTACCATGACCTTTCTTGTGCTCTTCAGTTTCATATCCTCTTTGATGTATTTAAGGACTTCAAAAGAAAGTTGGGATGTATTGGCAATGAGTTCAGCCGTTACTGCAATCCTCTTTGGTTTCCTTGGTCTTTTCACTGGTATGCTTTGGGCAAATTATACCTGGGGGCATCCATGGCCGGGTGACGCAAAGCTTAACGGAGCGGCGATAGGTGTGCTGACCTATCTCGCGTATTTAGTGCTAAGAGGATCTCTGGACGATCCAGAAAAGCGTGCTAGAATATCTGCAGTCTATAGTGTCTTTGCCTTTGTTATCTACGTGTTATTCGTGTTTGTACTTCCAAGATTAACTGATTCATTGCACCCTGGAAATGGCGGTAACCCGGCATTTAGTCAATATGACCTCGATAACACTCTAAGAAAATTCTTCTACCCGGCTGTGATCGGTTGGGCCATTTTAGGTTTCTGGATCATGTCGATTTATGCAAGAATATCATTGATCAGAATAAAATTCTGGGAGCGTGATTGAAAAAGCAATTAAATGATTTTAGAAAGCCAATTAATTCTAAATTTGACCCCCTGCTAGGTTATGATGAGGATTCTCACATTTATCGCTTTAATACTGATCTCTAGCCCAGTATTCGCTGAATCGAAAGCTGATAGCTTTTTTCTTCAAGGGCAGAAATTCTATGTGGTAGCTGGAGTAGCATTCATCATCTTTCTTGGGATTTTTTTGTTTCTCCGTCGACTCTGTCTCTTATACACATCTGACGCTGCCGACGAATAGAGAGGTGTAG
>CAXDOZ010000125.1:0-6686 GCA_963991145.1 uncultured Chitinophagales bacterium
AATGTGATGTTTTCTGCCAGAGAGCCGTCAAACAGATCTTCTTGCTGAGAATGATCTCCTACATGTCGGCGCAGCTCATCAGGATTGATCGCCTTAACAGGCATTCCGTTATAAGTCAGTTCTCCTTCAAAGCCGTGGTATACCCCGGTGAATATCTTTAGCAAAGTACTTTTCCCGGAACTGTTATAACCAGCAATACAGATTCGCTCGTTGGGTTTGAACTCAAAGTTCAAATCGTTCAAAGCAAGCGTTTCACTATCGGAGAACTTGTAGCTTAAATCCTTTGCTTTTACCTCAAATCCTTCACCAGTATCAATAGTTGAGAAAGTATGTCCCTTCTTCTCCTCAAGAGGCAGTTCAACGATCTCTTTGATCTTCTCAATAGCGGTAAGCATATCGTAGATCGTTTCCATTGACTGTATCAATTTCTCAACTGATGAGATCACAAGAAGGATAATGATCTCTGCGGCTACGAACTGACCAATACTGATCAGACCCTGAACTACCAGAATACTTCCAATGATCAATAGCCCTGCCGTAATTACCGTCCTAAAGACAATTATTGAAACATACTGGAACATTAATATCCTGAAGTGCTTCTTTCTTGACTCCAGGTAAAGACTAACAAGTTTGTCGGTTTTCTCCAGGTGAAGTTTAGTTCCACCCCAAAGCTTAAATGTCGCACCGCTTCGCGCTACTTCTTCCAACCAATAAGCCACCTTATACTTATAAGATGATTCGACAATACTGGTCCTCAGACCCGCTGGCCCGGTTAAGCGGAAGATGATCACAATCGTAACCATAATTCCCAAACCAAATATGATAAAGACAGGATGGTATAATGAAAGCAGGATTAGACCAAACAGGATCTCAAGAATAGATCTACTGAAATCCAAAAGCACCTTGGGTAGACCTTTCTGAATAGTCAGGGTGTCAAAAAACCTATTCATTAACTCAGGAGCATATCTGTTTCTTAACTGCTCCATATCGAATTGGGGAAGTCGCAAAGCAAACTCATAAGCAGAGCGAACAAATATCCTTTGCTGAAGAACCTCCGTAATGATCAGTTGGAAAATTGAAAGGATCCCAACTGCTAATACTCCAAGCGTAACAACGAGAACCATGAAAGTCCAGCTTGTTGGAAGTCGACCAGATGTAATCAATCCGATGATTGCCTGAATACCAAGAGGCAGAGTAAGAGCAATCAATCCCGATAAGATGGCATAAGTGTATAGATAGGCTATTTCACGCCTGTCGGGCTTCAACAAACGGAAAAAGCGACCTAGAGCTGTTCCATTACTATTTGCATCCATGAATCGATGTTAAATTTTATTACAACCTATAAAGGCATTGTAAACATTTTTGTTCAATGAGGGTTATATTTTTTCACAATGAAATTCAAATTGAAAATATTTTTTACAATTTTACTCTTCAAAATTAGCCCGAAATGAGCTTCGTAGGTAAAAATATTAGGTATTTGCGCAACTCAAAAGGCCTTAGTCAAGAGGCTTTTGCACATGAGATTGGATTGAACAGGGGTAATATTTCCTCTTATGAAAAAGGTCAGGCGGAACCCAGGATCGATAAGCTGGGTGAAATGGCAAAATTCTTTCAAATTCCGGTCCTCTTCCTGATTGAGAGAGACCTCGAAGAAGAAGGCATTATGTCTTTAAATGATGTTCTGAAAGAAGGTACCGATGTAGAGAATTTTGAGCTTATTGTAAGAAAGCTTGATCATAAATCGCACGAAATACAACAGGTTTTCAAAGGATTTGAAGAGTATCATAAAATGAAAATGGCTCGGTTTCACGAGGTTACGCCGGAGATCAATAAACTTGCAGTAGATTTTGAAGAGTTACTTGAAGTCTCTACAACCCTTTTAGAACAACATCAATCTTTAGTCAGGTTGCTCATTTCATCATTTAAATCCTAGAATGAAAAGAATTCTACCTCTACTGACCCTACTGCTGCTCTTTTTCGTTTCCACTTCCCATTCACAAACCCGAGTTCTATTTCTCGGTAACAGTTACACAAACTATCACAACCTATCTACCACATTCAGACTAGTAGCTCTGAGCCAGGGAGATACAGTTGTAACCGGTCAAAACACTCCTGGAGGTTTTCAGCTCATTCAGCATGTATCAAACAATACTTCAGTCAACCTGATCGCACAGGGAAATTGGGACTTTGTGGTTATTCAGGAGCAGAGCCAGAAGCCGAGCTTCTCTCCTGCTCAGGTGGCAAATGATGTCTTTCCTTATGCTCGTCAACTCGATAGCCTAATAACTCTTGCCAACCCATGTACAGAAACAGTTTTCTACATGACCTGGGGCCGTAAAAACGGAGACCAGACCAATTGTGCAAACTACCCACCACTCTGCACTTATGCAGGGATGCAGGGCCGACTTAGAAGCTCTTATCTGCAAATGGCAAATGACAATGATGCGCTTGTAGCACCAATCGGAGTTATCTGGAAACTGATGAGACAGGCACATCCAAATATTGAACTTTACAATCCTGACGAAAGCCATCCAAGTGTAAGAGGATCCTATCTTGCTGCTTGCGCTTTCTATGCGACTATGTTTAGAAAAAGTCCGATTGGAGCCTACCATCCAAACAATGTTGACTCCTCGCACGCAGCAGCAATTCAGCAAATGGTACATCAGGTTGTTTTTGATAGTCTGGACATGTGGAATATTGGAGAATTTGATCCTGCAGTCTCAGGCAATTTTGGCCGCCCTTCTGCAAGCAGTATTGACCTTTCAGGGATTCAGTCAAATCCATCTTTAACAGATTCAGTCAAAGTTTACGCCTCCGGCGGGATGGTCAACGATTCCATTATTTACAGTGGACCAACAATCCCTCAATCTTTGATGATTGATTCTATTTGGAGCGATTTCCGGATTGATGTTTTCCATAACTGCACTGCAGCTTCTAAGGACTCAAGCCTTCCCTACCAGCCTTCAGTTGGAATTTCAGATCCAAGTGAAATTGGTCTTATAATTAGTAGATCAGAACAGGGAATCAGAGTTGATTCCGAATCTCCGATCCAGTCGATCGAGATCTTTGATCTTTCAGGAATGCTTATACAAAGGGTAGATTTGGAAGGAGATATGCTTAACTACGAGCTTGATTGCAAAAATTCATTCCCTGTAATTTCTCTGGTAAAAACAAGCAAGGGTCAAGCCACTCGCATTATCTTGCACTAGCACAAAAATTGACACATGCCTCTGGTTGACTTTTACTGGCCCCATAGACTATCTGCCAAACGGTTTGATAAGTTTCATGCTAAGGGTTGGTTTAGGTCTGGAAATACCTTGTATCGAACTCAGATCGTATGCCTGGAAGAGGACTTCCACTCTCCCATCAATGTCAGAATGCCCCTTGAGGAGCATGAATTCCCAAAACGGATCAAGAAGCTCAGGAAGAAGAATCAAAAGCATTTTGACGTCAGCATTCGTCCATTGCGATTTATCGACAGTGCCAGAGAGCATTTGTACCAGCAACACAAACACAGATTCAAAGGTTTCATTTGCGAGACTCTCGAAGAGTACCTTACCGGAGCATACCGAGGTGATCTCTTTCAATCATATGAAGTAGCGGTCAGGCATGGTAAAAAGCTTGTTGCCTGGAGTTGTTTTGATCTCGGAGATGAAGCAGCTTCAAGCATTGTAGGTCTGTATGACCCTTCATACAGTAAGTTCAGCCTCGGGAAGTTCACAATGGTTTGTGAGATCGATTACCTGAAAGAGAATGGATTCAAATTCTATTATCCGGGATATATTCTGGAAGGTTGTGAAGATTTCAACTATAAGATGGAATTGGGTTCCATGCAGTACCGACAAGAAAATGGCTATTGGAAGAAATGGGATGCAAAAGATAGCTTTCCTGAATTTCCTTCGATCCGTTTAAAGCAAAAGACTGAGTCTTTAATTAGAGCGCTTCGCGCCGATGGTTTTGAGCCGCGAGCATTCATCTATCCGGTCTATCCTTTTGGTTATTTGGAAGGGCATGAATTCCTTCTCAACTGCCCAATGTTTGTAAAGATCAATGGTGAGAAGAAGGATTTCCCAATGCAGGTTGCCTTCTATGACCTTGAGACTGATGAATTCAAGATCGTTCAGAGCTTTGTAATGCCCAACAGAATGATTGAAGGATTCGAGATGCCAGCGATCTCCGACAGTGCAAAAGTTTGGAAGCATATGTTGACCAAAACTTCTGAGCTTTGGACCGGACAAAGTATTGAAGAGCTGATCGCATTTTTACATAAGCCGGTTCCTCAACCCAAGATCATTCCTGGGAAAATGAGATAGCTCTGAATTGAAATCCTAATCATTGAGTACAAAGACAAAAGCCTGGATCAGTGCATTCCGTTTAAGAACACTTCCACTATCCTTTTCCGTAATTGCATTAGGTACATTTTGCGCAGCATTTAAAGGTCCCATCGACCCATCAATTGCAATCATGTGCTTCGTTACCACGCTGTTCCTGCAGATCTTATCTAACCTGGCCAATGATTACGGGGACAGTGAAAAAGGAACCGATAATGAAGACCGCATCGGCCCGATGAGGGCTGTACAAAGCGGTCAAATCTCCTTAAGTGAAATGAAAAGGGCAGTAATAATCTTTAGCGCTCTTTCATTCATCTCCGGAATTGTAACTACTCTTTTAAGCTTTGAAATTGAAGAGCTGCCTTTAATTTTCCTGTTCATCACACTTGGACTTACAGCTGTTGCCGCTGCGATCAAATACACTGTTGGGAAATCAGCTTATGGCTATAGAGGCCTGGGTGACCTGTTTGTCTTTTTATTCTTCGGATTACTTGGTGTTTGTGGGACCTATTATTTGCAGGAAAAGGTTATAAACTGGGAGATCTTCCTTCCCGCTTCAGGGATTGGTTTATTGAGTGTGGGAGTCCTCAACCTTAATAATATGCGAGATAGAGAAAGCGATCAAAAGGCTGGAAAGATCACGCTGGCCGTGCATCTAGGAGAAATCGGCGCGAAGCGCTACCATAGTTTCCTAATCTTAACCGCGATTCTTTGTTTCGTCTCATTCACCTATCTAAGTGGGATGCAAAACTGGGCCTGGCTATGGCTTTTAGCAGTTCCCCTGCTACTTAAGAACCTAATTACTGCTGTAAAGGAAACTGAGCCTGCAAAGCTCGACCCTTTGCTAAAGCAACTTGCCCTTTCAACCGCTCTCCTTGTTTTGTGTTTTGGAATTGGAGGATTGATCTCCCTTTAGATGCAAGCCTGGTACTTTCCATATGATCTGATCTTCAAAGAGCCTGCTGGCACTTCCAGAGGCGTATTGAGAAAGAAGCAGTCCTGGTTCATTGTTTTGAATGAGGAAGACCATTGGGGAATTGGTGAATGCGGAATACTTGCAGGCTTATCCTGTGATGACCGACCAGATTATGAAAGCCAGCTTCAGGAGATTTGCGAAAATCCGGAGGTCTACCACAGAAACCCTGATATAATTGCAGATTTCCCATCAATTCAAGCTGGGCTTGAAATGGCATTCCTAAGTTTAGAATCACCTGATCCTTCAAGACTTTTTGAAACAGATTTCAGCCTTCGGCAGGATTCAATTCCGATCAATGGACTGATCTGGATGGGAGATGCTTCTTTCATGAGAGATCAGATCAGAACTAAGCTGGAAGATGGATTCAGCTGCCTGAAGATGAAGATTGGAGCCATAGACTTTGACACTGAGCTTCAGATCCTGTCTGAGATCAGGAAAGTAGCTTCCTCTGAGGACCTCACCCTTCGGGTGGATGCCAATGGAGCATTCTCTGTTAAAGAAGCCATGTTAAAATTGGATCAACTCTCAAACTTCGATATTCATTCAATAGAGCAACCCATTAAAGCCGGGCAATGGGATGAAATGCGAGAGCTTTGTAAATCCAGTCCCTTACCAATTGCTTTAGATGAAGAGCTTATTGGACTTAACGACTGGAAGATTCGTGTAGAAATGATCGATCATATCAGTCCTCCATTTATCATTCTAAAGCCTTCTTTTATAGGTGGATTTCGCGGTTCAGATAATTGGATTGAGCTCGCTGAGGAAAGAGGGATTGATTGGTGGGCCACTTCAGCCCTGGAGTCAAATATTGGCTTAAATGCCATTGCTCAATGGACCTCGACTAAGGATGTTGAGATACCTCAGGGTTTGGGAACAGGACAGCTTTATACAAATAATATTCCCTCGCCATTAGAAATCAGGAAGGGTCAGATCCTTATTGGGGATGAGGAATGGGCACTGAGTAGCTTCATAAAAGAGCATATCGATGTCTAGGCAATTACTGGTCAAAGGCGGTGTGCCACAGATCAATTCAACTGAGCAGGAATGGCTTGCTCCTGCAATTGACTTCTGCAATTGGTGGGACAGCGGGAAAGAGCTTCATACAGTAAAAAGCTCTGGTTCAACAGGTAAGCCAAAGGAGATCGAGATAAGCAGGAATGCTATTGAGCTGTCTGCTTCAAGAACCAATAAGTTCTTTCAATTAGGGCCAGATAAGATTGCCCTTCTCGCAATGAATGCAAACTTCATTGGTGCAAAGATGATGATCGCGAGAGCAATCCTGGGATCATATGACCTCTATATAGAGCCTCCAGGAACGAAGCTTTCGGCAGATGGAATGAGATTCGACTTTGTTCCTTTAGTTCCCTTGCAGGCGGAGT
>CAXDOZ010000126.1:0-6674 GCA_963991145.1 uncultured Chitinophagales bacterium
CTTGATACATGATGGCTGCGCGCTAATGGGCGAGGAAGAATCAAACCGAATGGGAGAGCTGGTGGCAGGATCCAGATAGCAAGCTGGTGCACTTTCTGGGTAAGGATAATATCGTTTTCCATACCATCATATTCCCTGCTCTTTTGAAGGAGCATGGTGATTTTAACCTGCCTACAAATGTTCCGGCCAATGAGTTTATGAATCTCGAGGGAAGGAAAATGAGTACATCGAGAAACTGGACCGTTTGGCTGCATGAGTATCTGGCGGAGATTCCTAATAAGCAAGACGAGCTTAGATATACCCTTTTGACCAATCTGCCGGAGGCGAAGGATAGCGAGTTCACCTGGAAGGATTTCCAAAGCAAAGTGAACAGTGAGCTGGTTGCTACGCTTGGCAATTTTGTGAACCGCATCATCGTGCTTTCTCAAAAATACTTTGATGGTGAATGCAGGCCTGCGGCCGATTTGAATTTGGAGGATCATGAACTCATCCGCGAGGCGATGAACACTTACGAGAAAGTAGGGGAGCGAATTGAGACTTATAATATTCGTCAGGCGATGGAGGATATCATGGCTTATGCCCGTGAGTGCAATCGGGTGTTAACTGAGGAGGAGCCATGGAAGAAGATAAAAACCGATGAGGATGCAGTTAGAGGTACCCTTTGGGTTTGTGCCCAGGCTATCGGACACCTAGGTGCGATGCTGGAGCCTTTCCTTCCATTTACTTCAGAGAAGATCTTTAAACTTTTAAATCTGGAAGGTGAGAAGATCTCCTGGCCGATGCCTGCCGAGATCGTCCCGAAGGGACATAAACTTGCAGAGCCATTTTTACTTTTTGAGAAAATTGAGGATAAGCTGGTTGAAGAGCAAATGCAAAAGCTCGAAGATGCAAAAGCGAAAAATATGGCAGAGAAAAGTCCTGTGAAAGAAGCAACTGAGTACGATGATTTCATGAAGATGGATCTTCGTGCAGCTACGATCATTGAAGCGGAGCAGGTTCCAAAGACCGACAAGCTGATGAAGCTAAAGCTCGATGTGGGATTTGAACAAAGGACTGTTGTTTCTGGCATCGCAGAGTATCATAAAGCCTCAGACCTGATCGGGCAGAAGGTTACTCTTTTGGCCAATTTGAAGCCCAGAAAACTTCGTGGAATTGAATCTCAGGGAATGATCCTGATGGCTGAAAACAAAGACGGACAGTTAGTTTTTGTTAGCCCGGGGGAAGATGCCGAGAACGGGGCTTCCATTTCCTAGGTCAGAGCAAACATAAACAAGGCGACGAATGTTAACTTTTGGTTAAGCTCAATTGCAAGAGGACTAATGCAATGGCTTATCTTAACGGAAATCGTTTTTTAATGAATAAATTCTACATTCTAGTTTCTCTGCTTGCTTTTAGTTTTTTCAATTTATCTGCACAATGTGATGGCAGATGTGAGCAAGAGATCTTTTCTCAGGTAACAGTTACACAAGGAGTTCCTTACGGCTCTGCCGATGGGCAAACGCTGTTCATGGATATCTATCAGCCAACAGGTGATACTGCTACGAATCGTCCGGTTGTGATCATGTGTTTTGGTGGAGCCTTTATTGGTGGAGAGCGCACAAGCGGTGAGCTTGTTTTAATTTGCGAGGATCTGGCAAAGAAGGGATATGTAACTGCCTCCATCGATTACAGGTTGGAAAGCCCATTGAATGTGATTTTTGAAGAGAACATGGTGAAGGCTGTTTTGAGAGCTACTCAAGATGGAAAAGCAGCCGTGCGATTCTTTAGAAAAGAAGCTGCCAATGGTAATGCTTATGGCATAGACTCTTCGACTATTTTCATTGGAGGAACCTCAGCAGGAGGTATCCTTGGGATGCATGTAGCTTACCTCAATGATTCTACTCTTCTTTCTCCAAACTGGCTTCAATGGTCAAATGATATTGGCGGAATTGAAGGTAATTCCGGAAATCCTGGCTACAGCTCAAGAGTCTCGGGTGTAGTAGGTTTTGCAGCCGCTTTAGGAGATTCAGCCTGGCTGAAAACAGCAAATATTCCCTTTATGTCGGTTCATGCAGAAGATGACGGAACTGTTCCATACAATATTGGCTTTCCACTCGGTCTTGCTACTCTACCTAATCTATATGGCTCAAATGTTTTGGCCCATCGGGCCGATATTCTTGGGATCCACAATCCTTTTTACTCCTACACGGGTGACAATCATCCACCATTCGCAGGAGATAATGGCTTGATACCTGGGGTTATGGATTCTACAATCGACAGGATGACCCGTTTCCTTTACAGAGTGCTTCCATGTACGCCAGCTGTTGGGATTGCCGATCTGACTTTCGAGGAGAATGAGATCTCTGTTTATCCCAATCCAGTGGTAAACGGGATGCTAAATATTCAAAGCTTCAATTCAGAAGCGGATCATGTTCGTCTTTACTCTATTGACGGCGCTCAAATTGACGAGCTAGGCTTTTCTGGCTCAGAGCAATTAGATATGAGTGGCCTTTCGGCCGGATGGTATATTGTTGAAGTGAGTGCTTCCAATACCGGTCAGGTTCTTAGGAAGAAGATCTGGAAGCCATAATTATTACAAAGAATTTGTAATAATTATGTGCTGACAAGCCGCAGGCTTCGTCAATACCCTTGCCTGAGATACTTTTGATCAGGCAAATCTACCTTCGCCAAGGCTTTTGGGTTCGAAGAGCTATGGTGGACACAGTAGGCGATTGAACTATTATCTTTTGTTTGTAATTGCATTCATGGCAGAAGGAATTCAGCATTCCAGCATTTTAGCAATCTTGCATTCCAAAACGGCCCCGTAGTTCAAGGGATAGAATAGGAGTTTCCTAAACTCTAGATCCAGGTTCGAGTCCTGGCGGGGCTACTTCGTTTCACATTCATTGGTTCGAGCCTCGACGCATTGCTTTAGCAATGGTCGAGATTCTGACAAGCCTTTGGCTTCGTCAGTATCCTGGCGGGGCTACTTATTTTAGATAGGCGGATAGGCGGATAGGCGGATAGGCGGATAGGCGGATAGGCAAATCCCTCCTCCGTCATTTTGTATTAGTATCTGAAAAAGGATTAGGATCATCAAAAAAAATCTCCCTTTTCCCCACTTGCCTATTTACCAATCTTTAAGTTTGCCTCATTATGAAAAGAGCATTCCTATTCCTCCTGATTCTACCTTTCGCATTTTCTTGTAACTCAGAGCCCGAACCAGATTTTTTCGACCCATATTCAGACACCTATGATTTGTATATGGCCGGTGAGATTTCTGAAGATGAGGCGATTGAAGCCATTGAAAAGTTTGTTGAGGATAATCCTGGGGAGGAAGTCGGATTCTTATTTCTTGGATTCTTACACGAACGTAAATCCGATTGGAATTCAGCTGAGGAGAGCTTTAGATCTGCAATTGCGATAAACAGCAAATCTTATCAGGCTTATAATGGAATTGGCTTTGTCATGATTACCAGAGGGCAATTTGACAGCTCAGCTATTTATCTGAATAAAGCTCTTGAATTGAATAGTAAGAATGCCTATTCAGAGATCAATCTTGCCGTTGGTCAGATCCTGACAGGTGATACTTTAACGGCTCTTTCCAACATAGAGAAAAGTCTTACAAAGGAGAGGAACTCCTATAATTCAGCAATAGCAGCCTTGATTTGGGAAGCCAACGGAGATTTAGAGAGATCAATTGAGATCAGAGAAGAAGCACTAGAGTTAAATGCTGAATTCTTTACTGCACCTGGAATCATCCTTGAGTCAAATGGTTCTTTCGACCAATGGGTGCAAAGCTTTAGTACTGGTCGATAAGTACAATAGCTATAAAGGAAACTACCAAAGCAACAATTCCGGGTAAGGAAACCTTATCCAGAACATTATTCCTTCTTATCTGAACCACTCCTTTGAAGTTGTGCAGAATGAGGAACATTCCTATTAGAAATAGCGCCAGACCTGCAAAATTGATAAACAGCATTTGATTGTGCTTTGGCCAGGTCATTGCAAAAAGTAAAACTGTGGCGATCAGAAATGGGATGAAGATCATGAAGAAGAATAGCTTTCGCCTTCCGTAAAAGTTGTTTGAAAGTTTAAAGGAATGGGAGAGGGAGAGCAAGGGCTTAGTAAACCAAAGCCCAGCAAGAACACATAATGAGGCAGCTACAATGGTGATTACAATATTGATAGGACTTTCCAATCTAAACCATGCAGCAATAACTGCTGGGCCAGTGTACAACTCAAGTGAATCATAACTATCATAAAACATTGTGAGCGCGAATTGGGAAAAGAACAAGCTAATTCCTAAGATCTGCATCCAAAAGAAACACAGATTCACAATATCCTTTCTCCTTCTACTTGTGTAGAATCCAATTCTCCCAACAAGTGACATCATCAGATAGCTAATAGGACCTGCTGAGTAGATCAAAAGAACTCTGTTTTTTGAATATAGTCCAGCCTCGGTAGGCAGAATAGAATAGCCTAAGGAGAGATTGCCGCTTAGCCCAAATAATTTTGCCGCAGCCGTGATCGCCAGGCTGTAGACAATTTGGAGAATTACATATGCGATCACTAGTGCTATTGCACTATTCAATGCTCTCCTGATCCAATGGGAAGAAGGTTCATTTAAGTAAGGCCTGATATCATCATAGTAATGTATATCTCCTAGATCGATTCCCGACTTGTTTGCCGTCTGGGTACTGATATCTGACATTTGCCAATGATAATATAATTGCAGATTACCAGTGTAAACTCAGGATTAAAAAAAGGGCGAATCAAACTTGATCAACCATACTGCTCTTTCCTTCTCAGTTTAAGAGTAAGTAGGTTTTTCGGCATTCAGGTAGTTAATCTGAATATGGCTAAATGGAACCAGGAACAGATTAAATGTTTCGTTTGAAAAGTTCTCCAAATCCTCCACCATTGCAAATGCCTTTGCGTATTCGCCTTTGCGATTCAAATTGAGCCACTCGGAGAATTGAATCCAATATGGGTCATTGTTTAAACCGTGCTTTCTTAGCATTTTCCTGAAGCGATTAGTCTCATATGACAAACGCTCATAGTTATTCTCAATCACCTGAATTATTACAGAAAGAGCAGCGCACTCAATAGGGATCCAATAATCATTCTTTTCTAAATAAGAGCTGTAGTTTCTAGACAATAGATTATTGCTTTGGGCACTTTCAAGTCTGTTCTCATACAGATCTGAGAGTGCAAGAAGGAAGTGATAGAAACAAACAAGCTTCCTGCTTGATATTGGGAGTAACTGATCGTCAATATGCTCTTTCAGAAAGTTTGAGGCACTTGTATAAAGTCTTCTGTTTAAAAGATTCTTAGTGTTGATGAAAAGGTAGTAGAAGTAGGCATTTTCATACATTCTGTACCCCTTGATCGTTTGCACATACGACTTGAGCTGGAGAAGAGACTCATCAAATTTTTTACTATCACCGGTGAGGTAATAGAATTTATTGAATAAAGCATAGATCGCGAATCTGCAATCAGGGTAGCGGAATTGCAAAGGCGTATTAATATATAGTTTGTACAATTTGTTTAGGTCTTCTCCATAAACACTGAGATCTTGATCATTAAAGGGATTTAACCTAATTGAGAGCTTTGAGCTTAAAGTTAAAAACTGAGAAACCGGACTGTCTAACTTGAAATGGATCACTTCCATTTCTCTAAGCATATTCTCAACTTTTTGGTTTTCTTCTTCATGAAAGGAGTAAAACAAATCCGGACTTCTAAAACATACATCAAAGAATAGCTCTTCTAGTCTTGCGAAATCGGATGCTTTCTCTCTTGCTTCAGAATATTTTTCAGAGTAGTGCTGCTGCTTCTTTTGGTTGTAGTAGTATACCAACTTATAGCACATGTATACCTCTTCAAGAGATTTGTAAAGGTCTAATTCCTTTGCTCTCTTTTCCAGCATATGGAGACTCTTTATTAATAGAGTTGAGCTTTTAGAGTAAAGCAAAGTACGGAGGTTATCAATTTGCTCTCTTGTCTCGATTACTTTATTCTTACCAAGCTCAAGTTTCAGCTGGATAATGTCATCGGTTAATCGATGCTTTAGGGTATAAAATGCTGATTTGTCTTTGTATCCTAATTGCTTAATGGCTTCTTCATTATTTGAAATTGATCCTTTATCGACAATCTTTACTAAGTCAAGTTTTTTTGACCCCGCACCGATCCTCTTCTTCAATAATTTGAGTTCTTCCTGGTTTAAGGAGTTCAGTGATTAGGAGAGTAATTCCATTTTTTTGCAGTTCTGAGATTTAAAATCTGTATAAATTAAAGCGTCCACGATAAAAAATAAATAAGTGTATTCTAGAAGGGACACCAAATTTAAAGTAAGGAGGGTAAGGTTTACGTATACTTAAAATTATATTGAGATTGTATATATGTTAAGCACTAAACGTATAGGGTTAGTTTCATGCAGATTGTCCAATTTGGGCAATGTCTGCTTAACATAGGTGTAAGATTTGCGTCAATTTAAGTAGGAAATAAATAAGCAAATCTTAATGTAACATGGCTGGTATTTTGGCTCATATAAATCACTTTTGTCATGCTATCCGAGAGGAGTATATTTTGAAATTTTGCGAGTGTAGAAAGAGAAAAAAACTCGCAGGAGAGTTAGATTAAACTAAATCCTGTCTCTTATACACATCTCCGAGCCCACGAGACAGGCAGAAATC
>CAXDOZ010000127.1:0-6611 GCA_963991145.1 uncultured Chitinophagales bacterium
TTTCTGCCTGTCTCGTGGGCTCGGAGATGTGTATAAGAGACAGCTACATAAGAGCCAATGTTCACATAGCTCGGCATGAGCACTGCTCCGGGTGCGATATAAGCTCCATATCGAGCAATGGCATGAGGTACAACTCTTACCTTTTTGGCAGCGTAATCAGTCTTAAGAGGAATCTTATCGTGGAACTCAAATGGACCAACTTCAATAGTCTCCATTTCTCTTACCTGGAAATACATGATCACAGCTCTCTTAAGCCATTCATTCACTTTCCAGTCTGATTCGGTCGGTTCTGCCACTCTGAATTCCCCTTCATTGATCATTTCAAGACAGTATTCAACTGCCTTTTTGTAATCATTTGAAGAGAGAAGAGAGCGATCTGCCCATGCTGTATCTATCAGCTTTATCAGTTCAGTCCTGTCCATTTTAGATCTTCCATTTGATCGAGCAGCCAACTGCATCGGTTTCAGTGTTCAGAGGAGAGCTGTCGCCGATAACTGCTTCGATAGCTTCTACCACATAATGCTCAACTACTCCATCCAGGCTTTCCCAGTTATCATCAAGGGCACCTTTGTATTGCAGGATTCCTTCACGGTCAAATAGGAAAACTTCTGGAGTTCTTTGCGCACCGTATGTTTCTGCTACGAGCTGAGTCTCATCCCAGAGGTAGTTATTGTCAAGTCCAAGCTCCACAGCCATTCCTTTCATATTCTCGAAAGAATCCTGCGGGTATTGGTCGGCATCATTGGGATTGATGGCTGCAATAAAAAGCTCTGACTCCGGAAAGCGCTCTCTAAGCGATCTGATCCTGCTTACATATGCCTGAGCATAAGGGCAGTGATTGCAGGTGAAAATAAATAAGGCCGGACGTCCATCTATATCATCCGTGCTTACCGTTTCATCCATGGCTCCTAACAGCTGAAACGGGTGTAGTGTATCTCCAATCTTCATGTATTAACATTTTAGAAGTACAACCGTATATTGGTAGTATATGCAAAACCGATTTCCCTAATTAATGAATCGGCTTATTTTTGTGGCGAAACTAATTAATCTGCAAAGATTACAGCGATTCTAAACCCCAGTCATGAAGAACTTTATTACCCTATTAATCCTCTGCGCTGCCTCTACTTTCGCAATGAGTCAGGTTTATATTGATACAGGTCATCCTGATATCGAAAAGAAAAAGACAGAAGGAGAAGTAAGACCTATTGATAGTGACCTTAAGATCACTGAAGATGGAGAAGTTCCAAGTTCAACCGAGGAAGCTCCTGAAGAAGCAGAAGAAGCCGTTGATGCAGTTGAAGCAACAGAAGAAGAAGCTGCTCCAACTGAAACAGCGCCTGCTGAAACAGAAACTGTAAGAGAAGTTGAGGAAACTCCAGCTGAACCATCAAAAACTCAAACTCAAACTACCACCACTACTACAACTACTAGTTCTTCTAGCGATGAAGACAAGGTGGTAATAGATATGGATCAGATTGAAGCAGAGCAATCACTTCCTAAGAATGCCGAAGCAGGAAAGTGCTATGCAAGATGCTTTATTCCAAATCAGTACAGATACATCGAAGAGCAGGTTGTTGATCAAGAGCAGTCTTATAAAGAGCAGGTTATCCCAGCTGTTTACAAAACTGTTTACGATACTGTACTTGTAAGAGATGAGCAACGCACTACTAAGACTGTTGCTGCTACATATGAGTATATCGATGAGAAGATCATGGTGGCACCTGCAACAACCAAGTGGGTAAAAGGACAGGCAGATGCAAACTGTCTATCTGCTGATCCAAACGATTGTCAGGTAATGTGTTTAGTTGAAGTTCCGGCTCAATACAGAACTATGAGAAGAAAGGTTGTTAAGACTCCTGAGTATACTTATGATGTAGTTTCTCCTGCTGAATACAAGGTGGTTACCAGAAAGGAACTGGATATAGAAGAAACAGTTATAAAGATCGAGATACCAGCTACTTACAAAACAGTAATTACAAAAGAACTTGCAAAAGAAGGTGGCTATCAGGATTGGAGAGAGGTTCTTTGCCAGGATCAATTGACAAGCGACAGGATCAAGCAAATTCAAATGGCTTTGAAAGAGAACGGCTACAACCCGGGTCCAGCTGATAATATCTTCGGACAACAGACAAAAGACGCTCTTCTTCAGTACCAAATTGACAATGAGCTTCCTCAGGGCAACCTGAATATGGAAACGCTTACAGCACTTGGAGTAGAGTAGTTCTAAAATCAAGAAATTCAAACCCCGACCTGCATTTGCTTGTCGGGATTTTTTTTGGCCCAGTTTTTTGATTCTACACAAGTAAATGGAATGTCGACAAGTCCTGATGTTCAATTGGGATTGCGTCCAACACCTTCAATATCTTTAAGTATGCAGCGACTGCTTTTGATTCTGTTTATTGGGCTTTTCTGCCATCCGGCCGAAGGCCAACTCTTTAAAGGCAGAGAAGAGGCTCCTGCTACCAATGTGGGGAATCAGTCCAGCAATCCAAGATTCTATTACGATACCGTAAAGATCGCGGTTTATGATACCATTAGATCGACGGTCAGAGATACGCAGGTAGTTGAGTTCTTTACTGTAGTTTACGATACTCTGGAACTTGAGCGCGTTAGCACAGTTTATGACACAATTCGGGTTTATGATACGATTCGAGTAGTAGATGCTTCATCAGACGAACTCCAACCCGTGGCATTCGAGCCGGATCAGAAACTCTTTTCAGATCTGAATTGGGATTCTTTCAAATCCTCGGCAAAATCTGACGGAAAGCCTTACTTCGTGTACTTTAAGGCCGTTTGGTGCGGCCCCTGTAAAGTGATGGAAGAGATGGTTTTCAATAATCAGGAGGTGATCGATTTCAGCAAGGAAAACTATTTGGCTAAAGCACTGGATGTTGATGAGTTCGATGGTTTATCTGCAGCCTCTGAGTACTCAGTTGAGCTATTGCCGCAGGTTCTCTTTTTCAGCCCTATGGGCGAATTGCAGGGCAGGTATAGCGGAGTAATGTCGGCGGAAAGCTTCCTGGAAATGATGAATACTTATCAATGATTGCCATCAAACTGTCAGCAATTCAGCTCTAATTCATATTAATTAAGGGCTTTTGCAACTGCCATCAACGATTATTTATCTTTAGTGTTGCTTGTCCGTACGATATATGAATAGAACTTTTCCATCAAGCTTACTGGCTGCCTTTTTGATCCTTTTTGCATTTCAATTTCAGTCTTGCAAGAAGAGTGAAGACAGTTATACGACAGAGAATCTGATTCCACTTTTAAAGACCACTCTAACACTGGAGGATCTTTCTGAAGACACCCTTTTTAGCAGTAGTGAGGGTGATAGTCTGGTACATGTGGTTTACAATGCAGATATCTACAGTTATAACCTGGCAGATCAATTAGTAGATCTTAGGGATACATTCCTTAGTAAGAAGATTACTTTGGATTCTTTAAAGATTCCAAATCACAAATTCAATTACAGAATGTCGCTAGGCAACATTGCCAAAGGAATGGTTACTTCTGGTAATCCTACAGATGCGATCTTCGGGAATCTACTTATTCAGGCAAATGGAAATACCACTCCAGTTCCGGCAGTAAATAATCTTGCCTCTATAAGCGAGGTTTTTCCTACATCGCAATACTTTACCCGACTTGTCTTATCAAGAGGGGAGTTACAAATGTGGTTGGCAAATTACCTTCCAATCGATGTGAACAATATCGTTTTTGTGGCTTCAGATAATGTTACCAGTGCAATAATTTTTACCGATACTATTTCGGTCCTTCCGGCCAAAGACTCTATCTACAAGGTTTATCCATTAGCTGGAAAAACATTAGAAGGAGACTTACTTTTTGAATTAGTGAGTGTTAATACGCCCGGTTCCACCGGAGCAGTTACTATCGACACTTCGGATTACATTGGTATTAGGTCCATCATGACCAAGATGTATGCTCAGGAGGCAACAGCGGTTTTCCCTAGCACAGAATTAGTCAGCATTACAGAAGAAGTTACTCAGGATCTTGATGGCGCAGAATTGACATATATCGATGCTGAAGAAGGACAACTCCATGTTTTCATTACTAGTTCGGTAGAGGAAGCAATGTTCCTTACTTATACTTTGGAAGGAGCATTAGATTCAATGGGGAATCCACTCTCGGTTACGAGAAGGGTTCCAGCTGCCCCACCGGGAGGACTTTCTACAATTGATGAGTATTTTGACATTTCAGGCGCTTCCATAGACCTTACTGGTCAGGACGGAACTAAGTTTAATACCTATACTCAAACTATCTCGGGAACTATTGACTCATCCGGAATCGTCCGTACGATAACCGGCAGTGACAGTCTGGTCATTCGATATGAATTGATCAACATCAAGCCGAGATATTTGGAAGGCTACGCCGGGCAACAGCAATTGCAGATCGGTCCTGAGAGATCTGATTTTGACTTCTTTGAGAATCTAGGAAACGGCAGCCTGTCTTTTGAGACTGTGAATCTGGATTTCGTAATCGATAATCAGATCGGAGTAGGAGGAGAAGTGAGAGTGAATAGAATCGAAGGTTTTAATGGTGGTCAATCCATAGTTTTAACATCACCCACATTCTCAAATCCTTTCCCGGTTACATCGGCAACGGATAATCCGTTCCAATCATCGGTAACGAGAATTCCACTTACCAGCTCTAATTCAAATATTGAGGACCTTATCAATTTAAGGCCCAAGGTGCTTGAGTATGAATTGGATATTGATATTAATCCAGGAGGGAATGATTTTACATACTCCGACTTCGCCTACTTTGATAAGAGTCTGGAAGTAAGGTTGGATATGGATATGCCTCTTTCTGTTAAGGCGAGTAATCTGGTTCTTGAGGATACGGTTGATTTTGATATTGCTTCTACAGTTGAGGATCTATCCAGTGTAGATTCAGGCACACTTTATCTCATTACTTATAACAGCTATCCAATCAAGGGAGATCTTGAAATGGTTCTTCTTGATGAGCTGGGTTTTGTGGTAGATACTTTGCTCGTGGATGCTACCGTAGAAGCTGGTCCGGTAGATGCAAATTGCAAGGTTACTGGACCTCAAAGAACCAAGATCTCAATCCCTGTCACCAAGCAGCGATTGGAACTTTTGAAACTTGCTAAGCAGGCAATAATTGAAGCAGATTTCTCTACATATGCGACCGAACCTGCCTGCGATGGAGAGTTCTTCAAGATCTACACAGATTACGAGCTTGAAGTCAAATTGACTGCAAGATTTACCTATAGGATGGGTGACATCTTCTAAATTCGCCATCCATGCTCCGTAGTCTTACCCTCATTGGTCTTTTGACCTTTTCAATTTCTTTATTCGCCCAACAAAAGCCTCTTGAAAACCTCCGTTACGGAGATGATTTCAATCAGAGCTTCTCCGTCTATGGCGATGTGTTTCAGGCCTCAAATGTGATCCCTTTGAGTGCAGCCATCAGGATTGTAAATAATGAGCCTATATCGACCAAGCTGCGCGATAATATGGCAGCAAAAGTTAGGTCGAGCAATCGCTATGAGGACTGGTTAAGAGTAGGATTTCTTTACGAAGGATTTGGGAAAGGAGACAGCACCGGTCGACATGGATGGTATGCAGGAGTTGAGTACTCAAATCAGCGTCAGATCTTCTTCCCTGAAGATGCTTTCAACCTTGTCTTCTTTGGTAATGCACAGTATGAAGATGATACTATCTTTATCCCAAGTCTAATGTTCCAGGATATATCCTGTAACAGGATCAGAGGAGGATATGCGAGAAGCATTTATAATGGTGATTCAAAGTTTAGCTTCTCTATTGGAGCAAGCTTTTATCAATCGATTGGTCAAACCTATTTCAGGTTTCTGAACACAAGCATTTACACAGCTCCCGACGGAGAGTATCTAGACATTACTTACAATACCCGCCTGGAGCAAACTAACCCAGGTGCAAGGAAGCTGAGTGATTTCAATGGCTTTGGATTCGGACTCGAGTTCGGATTGCATTGGGAAAAAGGAGCAAATAAGTTCGGAGTAACAGCAGACGAATTAGGGTGATTGCCGTGGAAGATTGACCCGGAAGTCAGCTACGGCGATAGTGCAATTCGCTACGAAGGTTTAATTATTGACGATATTCTCAATCCCTCTGGTTCCCCTTTAACTGACATTAGCATTGACAGTTTAGCAAAAGCCCTTGGATTAAGAATTGGAGAGGGAAGCTATTCGAGAAGATTGCCCTCTACTTTGGCTGCATACTTCATCCACATCCCCGATGAGAAAGGTGCGATTTACGGAGGTGGAATTCACACCAGAGTAGTTACTGGTTATGTACCATATATCTATGGAACTGGTGGTTATAAGTTTGGCATCGGACAAAATGCTTCCACGATCCTGACAGGTAGAGTTGCTTATGGCGGGATGGGTGATTTCCAGCTTGGTATCTCAAATCGTTGGGATTTTGACCTTGTTTACTTCGACATTAGCATGAATTCGATGCTAGGATTCTTTTCACCGGAGAATTTACCTGGCGGAGCTTTAGCACTAAGCCTGGGATTTCGATATTAGAGGCTCAATGCCAGTTCATCATTCAGACTTACTCATTGTTGGCGCAGGACCGGGAGGTGCT
>CAXDOZ010000128.1:0-6585 GCA_963991145.1 uncultured Chitinophagales bacterium
TATTAGATCCTCAGTCTGGGAGTAAAATTTCCGAGAATGCTGAACTCCCCAAAGATTTCCGTGTTGTTCTTGACAATTTGAGGAAGTATCAAGCCAGGTAAAATGACACAAAAAAGTGATCCGAAATGGGTTGATGCCCTGAAGCAAAGGTGGGGGGTTCATTCAAAAGGACAGGTCCTCATTATTCTTGTCGTCTTTGCTATAACTGGAACTTCAACCATGTTTATCAATAGGTTCCTATTTCAGCTGATCGGTGTGGGTCCTGGAGATGCCTGGTACATATATTGGCCTTTGAAGGTCATCTCAATTCTTGTGGTCTACAACATTCTTCTTCTTATAGTTGGAGCAATCTTTGGTCAATATGAATTCTTTCTTCGATTTGAAAAGAGATTCTTTAGTAGACTCTTGTTCTTGAAGTCCAAAAGCTAGACTCTCCCTTCTTAATCAAGCAGAAAGATGACTATCTTAAAGGATGTCTAAAGCTGCTAAGCTTGTTTTAGTATGTCTAATTTGCATCTCAATTATAGTAGCTGCAGTTTTGATTTTTGAGTACTATTTATCTTAAAAGCCAATTATGAAAAAGAACATGGGTTCTGTTGATCGTACAGTGAGATTTTTAATAGCTGCTTTGATTGCAGGCTTATATTTCACAAATGTTTTGACTGGCACTTTAGGGATAATTCTACTAGTTGTAGCAGTTATCTTTGCCCTAACAAGTTTAGTTAGCTTTTGCCCTCTCTATGCTCCTTTTGGACTTAGCACCTGTAACTCCAAAAAAGATTAGCTATTCAATGATTGAGTAGTTTGCTCTTACAAATTCTTTTGGATAGACATTAAAATGCCACCATTCTGAATTGATCGCTTGAAATCCAGCTTGTATCATTATTTGGCGCAAAAGATTTCGATTATTTACTTGCTCTTGAGTTAGAATTCCTAGCTCAACTAGTTCCTTATGATTTCTGGGTTCTGATTCCCAACCAAGATGATCAAACCCAAAACCCATATCAAGCAGTTCTCCATTGGAATAGATCAGTCCCACATCAACAGCGCATCCATAATTGTGGAGACTCCCTCCTCCTTCTGGGTAGGCAACGTATTTTTCCATTTGTGTTCCTGATACTGAATCCCACATGATCCTTTGGATCGATCTTGGCCGAGCGGCATCAAACACTACAATTCTCAATGAGCTATCAATAGACATCAGGATTGAATTTGCTGCAGCTATTTTTTCCGCGCCCTCCTGAATCAGATATGCTTTGTTGAATCCATTATAGAAATCAGATTCAAACACATTGGAGCTATCTCTGTAGGCTAGGTTTACTATAATCATAGGATCGAAATCCTGGACATTAACACAACCAGAGCTTGTAAAGGAGTTTTCTAATCTCAATGAGAAGATCCATTGTTCCATATTGAGAAAATCCTGACTCGTGACCACGAGAAATGCTGTTGAGAATAAAAGAGTCAGAAATGGTTTTTTCAAGATAAATTCGGATTAATGGATGCAGAGATCTCTAGGTTTAATATCCGCGTTTACGGAATCATGCTGAATGATCAGAACGAAGTTCTCGTTTCTGATGAAATTATCAAGCGTGGCAAATACACTAAGTTTCCCGGAGGTGGATTAAATCTAGGAGAAGGAGTTATTGACTGTCTCCGTAGAGAATTTAGAGAAGAAGCAGAAGTTGAGATCATTGTTAAAGAGCATATCTACACTACAGATTTCTTTCAAAAATCCTTCTTTGACGATAGCCAGGTCATCAGCATCTATTATTTGGTAAAATCCTTAAAGGCTAATACGATTAGAGTTTCTAAAGATCCTTTTGATACAGCAAATTCTTACAACCTAAATCAGAATTTTAGGTGGGTTAAGATTGAGGATCTGAACCTCGAGCCATACCTGACCTTGCCAATAGATAAGAAGGTTGTCCATATTCTAAATATGCTTAGAATGATGTTGACCAATATGATCTAAGCTTACCTGATCTTTGTAAAAACTGCCATCTCTCCTTCGAAGATCAAGATCATGGTTGAATCATTTGGCATATCAATTTCCCCAGCAATTATCTCTTCATCTGAGAAGACAATTTCTATGCTTGTACCATCCAAAGTGTATAGGTAGGATTCATCCGTATCGGGATAAGAAATAGACGTGCTATCAAAGCTAAAAAGAGTTGATATGGAGTAATCATCTCTCCAATCTCCAATAATCCAATTCGAATAAAGGCTGTCGTATTTGCCCTCTGATAATTGCAGGTTCCCTTCGGCTTCAGGACTGTCATTCAGAATGATAGATGGCTCTTGCGGCTCGTTGTTACAGGATGCTAACACAGATATTAGACTAATTAATATGACTAGTCTGATAGTTTGGAAATATTCAATCATTGGACTCCGTTAGAAAAATGTAAAGATATTCTCTTAATGAGGATTCCGGGAAACGAGGGTTACTGTTTCTAAGAAACAGGAGGTGATAAAATTTAAGTACTGCCTGGCAGCGAGGTACTTAAAACACCAATCCCGGAAAATGGCTCCCGAAGTTTTTAAGACTTCGGGAGTTTTCATTTGTGCAAATCTGGCCACCTATTTGTAAGTTACATGTAGTGAAGCAACTATATGTCATAGTGTTATTTCCCCTCCTCCTTGTCATTGGATGTGTCGAGAAGGAGAAGAAAACTCATGAGATAGAAGTTGAACCAGGCTTTGCATTAATAGATCTTGAAAGTTCGAAAGAGCTGCTTGCCTCCCGAGTAGATTCAATTTGCAGCGGACTATTTCTAAATGATCAGGCAAAGCCAACTTACTTGTATTCTCAACAGCTTTGTGCTCTTTACAGCAAGCATGGCTTCTATCCAATTTGGATTGGAGAATCCGGAGTAGACACTTCCGTTTACCAATTCTTCACAGGGCAGTTTTCAAATGTTTTTCTGCAAGAAGGAATCTTGAGCCTTAATGAAATCCAATCAAGCTTTGACAATATAGATTCATTTGTTGCTGCCGAACTCTCTATTAGTTCCATCGAAGCGGTTGATCTTGATTTCGCAATAACAGATCGCGTCCTATACTTTTTGGATAAACAGAGCACTGGTTTTGTTGATACGATAAAGGCGACGGATTCTGATTGGTTTATTCTCGACACAATTTCAATTGATCTTGCCTTTACAGCTGGCTTACTTACAGAGACAAAAGATTTTAATAGTGTTTCTGAATACACAATTGGGCAATTGCCATTTAGTGCAGGTTATCAATCAGAGTTTGAGAGACTTGAAAGGCTATCGGTTGACACTCCTTTTCCTCCTCAGATCATTGTTCAGGAAGGGTCAAAAATTGAGATTGGTCATAAAGGAGAAGAAATCAATGCTCTCCTTAATCTATTGTCCTGGAAGGGGTTCTATAGCGATTCAGTTCCAATAGGTGCGATTGAATATGATTCTATCATGGCAGACTCTGTCAAAGTGTTCCAATCATCCTTTGGCTTATTCCCCGATGGTGTGATTGGACCTCAAACAGCTGAATGGCTAAATAAGAGGCCCTTTGAGTTGCAGCAGATCCTAAGGGCAAATGTGGAGAGGTCAAGGTGGCTGCCTCAGGAAGTTTCTGATTACTATGTTTTAGCGAACACTCCAGAGTATATGGCTTATCTTTTCCAGGATGATAGCATGATCTTCTCAAGTAAGACAGTCGTAGGGAAAAAGAGTAGACAAACACCTTCTCTTCAGGCAGCCATGACCTATATGGAATTGAATCCAACCTGGACGATCCCTCCAACAATTTTAGCTAAGGATGTTCTTCCTGAGCTGACCGAGAATACAGAATACCTAAGGAAGAAGAATATTCAGGTTCTTACTACTAGTGGAGAAGCCATCAACCCCGATTCTGTCAATTGGGGAAACTACACTTCGAAAAGTCTTCCATATAAGCTTAGACAACAACCCGGCTGGAATAACTCACTGGGTGTGGTGAAATTCATGTTCCCTAACAGGCACTACATATACATCCACGATACACCAAGTAAATCATACTTCAGCTATGGCAATAGAGCAAGAAGTTCCGGTTGTGTTCGAATTGCTGATCCCAGAGATTTTGCGACTATTCTTTTGAAAACTGATACCGCGTGGAACAAAGAAAAGCTTGTAGCACAGTTAGGTGGTAAGAATCAAAAAATCGTTTTGGATCAGGTGCCAGAGGTCTACATTGTATACTTCACCGCCTATGAAGACCCCTTTGGTGAATTCAGGTATTTCCCAGACGTATACAATAAGGATAAGCGGGTTTTGGAAAGACTAGAGAATGCTCCAAGCTACCAGCAATCATTAGAAAAATTTCAGGAGAATTACTCTGCTGCAGATACCAGCCAACTCACAGCTGGAACCTCAACCATACCAGATAGAAACTGACTTTGATTAAGGTAGGATTGATCAGGGAAGTATGAAAAGAAAACTGAACCGTCAGCAATCGTGCTTATTAAATCTTCTTTAACGTCTTGAGAAACAGCAGGACAACCATGCGATCTTCCCAGGCGGCCATTTGCTGCAATAAACTCTTCGCTTACATAATCAGCGCCGTGAATAACGATGCCTCTTTCATATGCATTTGAGTTGAAACTATTTTCAAGACCGTGAAGCTTAAGGCTCATGTTATGCTTTCCATCATAGATCACACCTGTCTTGAAAAACCCAAGACTAGACTGATGAGATTGAGGCGTATTGCTGAATCGGCTTGCGTACTCCTCTCCTGTCCCCATTCCATGCGCTACATATTCATTGTAGAGAACAGTCTTTGATTTCATATCGATAACCCATAACCTCTTTTCGTTAGCACTTAGGCTGTAATCAGCAATGGAAAGGATATGGATATTCTCGTCTTCAGGATTCTCTGAAAGAATATTGAAGTAACCCTGAAGAGCCAATTCGAAGACTAATTCATTTGGGGCCTGTCCTTTGAAATCAAGAGAACAATAAATGTTCTCGATGCAGGTCTCATAAGATGGTAAGATTGGTTCGATGTCTGTTACTACAGCATCTTCCTTTTTTTCTATCGGCCCATTACTCAAAGCTCCTGCAATTTGCATTGAAGCGATGATAATGATGAGGATGAGTACTCTTTTGTCCATTTTACTATTGTTCCCTAAAGATTGATCCTTTGACCAGGATTTAGAACCAGACTTGTTGGAATTGGTTTTCCGCTTTGTCTATTTTCCTAATCATCTTATATGCGATTCGGCCGAAAAAGTTGCAAAAATGCTATAAAGACTTGAGAATCCATAACATATGAAAGCAACTCGCTCTATGTTTCTATAACGTCCTGATTAATTCTCGCTTGCCCTTTGTAATTTCGCGTCCCAATTGGATACAGGTCTTATGAGCATTAGACAAGAGATAGAGAAAAGAAAGACATTTGCGATCATCAGTCACCCGGATGCGGGGAAAACTACTTTGACTGAAAAGCTACTCCTTTTTGGAGGGGCGATTCAGACTGCTGGAGCAGTTAAATCCAATAAGATCAAGAAGAGTGCTACCTCGGATTTTATGGAGATTGAGCGTCAGAGAGGGATATCTGTTGCCACTTCGGTAATGGCATTTGAATATGCTGACCATCTGATCAATATTCTTGACACCCCTGGTCACAAAGACTTTGCTGAAGACACTTATCGGACTCTGACAGCAGTTGATTCGGTAATTCTGGTAATTGACTGTGTTAAAGGAGTTGAGGAACAGACGGAGAGGTTGATGGAGGTTTGCCGTATGAGAGATACTCCGGTGATCATCTTTATCAATAAGCTTGATCGTGACGGGAAAGATCCATTTGATCTACTCGATGAATTAGAGAGCAAGCTAAATATCCATGTCCGCCCATTATCCTGGCCAATCTCGATGGGAACCAACTTCAAAGGAGTTTACAATCTCTATGACTCCACTCTTGATCTATTCAAAGGAGGAACGCAAAAGCTTGAGAACGATATCCTTTCTATTCAGGATTTGAATGACAGTTCATTGGATGACCTCGTAGGAAAAGCTGAAGCTGATCAATTAAGAGAAGATGTAGAGCTCATTCAGGGAGTTTATGATGATTTTGATACAGATGCTTATTTGAATGCAGAAGTGGCTCCAGTCTTTTTTGGATCTGCTATTAACAACTTCGGAGTAAAAGAACTATTGGACACTTTCGTCAAGGTAGCTCCACACCCACTCCCTAGACCTACAGATGCAAGATTGGTTGACCCGGAGGAAGAAAAATTCTCAGGTTTCATTTTTAAGATCCATGCAAACCTTGATCCTAACCATCGTGATAGAATTGCATTCCTAAGAGTCTGCTCAGGTCGATTTGAGAGAAACAAATTCTATCAACACGCCAGGATCAATAAGAAGCTCAGGTTCTCATCTCCTACGAGCTTTATGGCTCAAAAGAAAAATGTGATTGAAGAGGCTTTTCCTGGAGATGTAATTGGTTTATATGATACAGGTTCATTCAAGATTGGAGATTCATTAACTGAAGGAGAACAACTTCATTTTCGAGGGATGCCCGCTTTCTCTCCTGAGACTGTCTCTTATACACATCTGACGCTGCCGACGAATAGAGAGGAGTAGA
>CAXDOZ010000129.1:0-6425 GCA_963991145.1 uncultured Chitinophagales bacterium
ATTATCCTGTCTCCTGCCATTAAGCCCGCCTCTTTTGAAGGTCCACCTTCAATTGTGGCTAAGACATAAACTGTATCCTGAATGATCTGAAACTGGATGCCTACTCCTTTGAAATTCCCTTCTAAACCTTCATTTACGGAGGCAAGTTGCTCTGCAGGAATATATCGAGAGTGAGGATCGAGTGTAAGAAGCATTTGATCGATCACCGATTCATATAATTGATCTTCGGAAACCGTATCAACGTAATTTTCCATTACAAACTGCATCACCTGATCAAGCTTATCTGCAGATAGCTGGCTGAAAGCTTTCTGCTTTCCCGCTCCCATCTTGTTGATCGTGATTCCTAGTAAAACCCCGCAAAACAGCACTACAGCAAAGATGAATGGCATGTAGATCGATCTCGATTGAGATTTCTTTGAACTGTATCTGTATTGTCCTCTATTTTCTGACATAGGTTCTTAACATCAATTTGAGCACTAGGTTTCAATTAGAAACACAATGTGCAAATGCAAGGCTATGGAAAATTTATGGTTTCCTACATTTGGAGCTATGATAAAAGACAAGCTGCTCGTTTTTTCCGTCCTACTCTTTATATCTGCCTGCTCTTCTAATAATGAGAAGGAGGAAAAAGAAGAAGGATCTGCACCCGAGGTGGAAGTTGAATCAGCATTTTCCTATCCATTGTCTGGCTTTGAATTGAGCAACATTGTTCTTGATAGTATGGATGATGAATTCGAGATCGACTCCAAAATGGATTATAAGAAGGAGTATCAGGACTTTATCTCTGACTTTTTGGAAGATCCAGTTGAGTTCGACTACGTAAACGAGATTAGAAATCTGCAGCCTATTGAGGACAAGCAGGTTAAGACACTACTGTATCATCCTTATCAGCCTTCTGATATGTTTGAAGGCTATTACTGGAATCCATCAAATGCCCAGATCGTCTTATATAATGATTTGATTCCTTTCGATACTGTGATCGTTCCATTGGATTCAGGCAGAGTTGATACTATTTATACTGTAGACATAGAGGCCACATTAGTTGAGCTGTCTATGGTTTCAGATACGAGTCAGCAGAATTCAGACCTTTTCCTTAAGCACGATATCACCCTTGGCATGCATTATAATGAGCTTGTGAGCAAGCTGGGAATAGGCTTCGTGAAGAACGAAAACCGCATGATATACCACAACTGGAAAGACCGGATCGGGATTTTTGAAGTTGATGAATACGGAATCGTAAACAGAATCATTATTGGTCATTACGGAATTGATTTGGAGCTCGATCCAAAGATTCCAAATTTCATCTTCAGCTATGTCAGCTTCTAAAGAGTTTGAAAGGATAACAGAAAAAGAATCCCTGTATCAGGACCTGGATAAAATGTCCACTTTTGAGATTCTTAGCTCCATCAATCAGGAAGACCAAAAGGTAGCCCTCGCTGTTTCTAACAGCATCGGGCAGATTGAAAAACTGGTAGATGCCATTTCTGACAGAATGCTATCAGGCGGACGCCTATTCTATATAGGAGCAGGAACCAGTGGCAGATTAGGAATTGTTGATGCCTCTGAATGCCCTCCCACTTATGGTGTTCCTTTTGATCTGGTGATTGGATTAATGGCCGGTGGAGATGGAGCAATAAGAAAGGCTGTAGAGTTTGCTGAGGACGATACTGACCTTGGATGGTCTGATCTCATGGAATGGAACATCCAGGGAAATGACACTGTAATTGGTATTGCAGCAAGCGGCACCACTCCTTATGTCATTGGGGCCCTAAAACGGGCCAATGAGGAAGGTGTGCTTACTGGTTGTATCACCTGCAATCCCGGCTCTCCCCTCTCTGAGGTGGCTCAAATTCCAATTGAAGTAGCTGTAGGTCCCGAGTTTGTAACAGGTAGCACCAGAATGAAAGCTGGGACAGCCCAGAAACTTGTGCTCAATATGATCAGCACATCTGTAATGATCAAGCTTGGAAGAGTGCAAGGGAACCGAATGGTGGATATGCAATTAAGCAATGATAAGCTTGTGGACCGCGGATCAAAAATGGTTGTGGAAGCCACCGGCCTTGATTACAATCAGGCTAAAGAGTTACTTCTTTCAGAAGGAAGTGTAAGAGCTGCAGTCGAGCAGCACAAAAAGCAAGCCTAGTTTACAGATTCTTTGGTTTTCGAAGTCATTGGCAAAACAGGCTCAGTTTTGTTGATAAAGGGTATGAAAACTCGAACTTCTAATACTCAAAAAGCATTCTAAACAAACTAAATTTCTCCTGTGCTTGTCTTAATAATAAGCCCTTAAAAAGAGAGGAAAGGAAGCTATGCATCAACTGGAGCCATACTTTAATTGGCGAGATCGATACAGATCTGAAGACGACGGAGCGTCGCCCTTCTATGGGCGCGAATACGATGAGTTCAGCTTTAGCACTAAGATCTATAACTACTACATTCATCCGCAGTGGGATCACATTGGTAGCCCCACGCTTTATATCAAGATCCTATTCGCAGATTATGAGCAGGGATTTGCCATCATCGAACTCATCGGCGAGTGGAACGATGCCATAAACAATGACATAATGTTCCTTAAGCGTGAGATCATAGATGTGCTCATTCCCGAAGGCATTAACAAATTCATTCTTATAGGCGAGAACGTGTTAAACTTCCACGGTTCAGATGATTGCTATTACGAGGAATGGATGGAAGACATTCAGGACGCTGAGGGCTGGGTCATTCTTAGCAACTTCCAGCAGCACGTGGTAGAGGAAATGAGAGAACACTGTATTCACTATCACTTCTTTGTTGGAGAGCAGTACGATCTTTCAGAATGGAGGAAGCATAAGCCTGAAGCTATCCTTCAGATGCTCGACGCCCGATTGCTGAAATCATTGAATTAGAAGCCACCAAAAGAAGTGGGAACCAGAAAGCGATAAATACAACGCCGCTTTGAGTTTGGAAAACAGATTCTGTCAGAGCACTCAAAATGATCTGTCCACTGAGGAACAGGAGCACCCAGTTCTTCGATCGTATTGCCAACATCAAATAAAGCAACAAAAGTAGTAGCCAACTAAAGAGACCGAATATCCCATTCGTCATCCATTGCTGCAGGTACTGATTGTGATTGTTGTACTTCATCTCTTTCGCAAGGTTGAAGCCTTTCTCAGTGTATTTCTCCTGCAATACCGGTTGAGCTGAACCTGTTCCTACTCCCAACCATGGATCTTCCTGAATCACTTCCAGAGTGATGGTCCAGATCGCAAGTCGCATTTGCGTTCCATTCCATTTAGCCTCCTGATCATAGCTGAACTCCGGATTGCGGAGATAGTAGAATCTCATCTGCACAAATTCAAACTGACTGATGGTGAAGGCAAATGCTGAATTCAATAGAATAAGTCCCAAAAGAGCTCGGAATCGTCGTTTGAATAAAAGGAAACTAAGCAGGAATGCATTGGTCAAAAAGAAGCTGATCAGGATCTGCATTCTGCTCGAAAGAAGGATAAGGAATAAAATGAAGAGCAAGCCTAAGAATATGACCACCACTCTCGGCAGAAGAGAACTGCCTGACCATTTCTTGTAGAACCACACCCCGATGAGAAACAGAGCAAAAACCGTGTACATGGATAAGTACCCTGGATGCATCATTCTTAGTGGACTTACCAGGTCTCGATAAAAGAATAGTATCTCGCCAGTTGAGAGATACTTGTAAGCAGCAATTCCAATACATAGGATTGCCACTGCTCCAACTCCGAATACCATTCCATAGGCTGCATACCGGCTTTGTTTCAGTTCATCTTGTTTGAGACTCAGAATCATTATCGGAAAGACCACAATGGGTAGTTTCAGACTAAGGTCTATTAATCCAAGCTCCAGGTAAGGAGTATATGTGAGGCCTAAAAGAGCGACCAGCCAAACAAGGCAGGTCACTGTAATGATTCCCAATTTTCCTTTAAGCAGATCAAGTCTTTCAGAAACTGGAGCACTGGCAAGAAATACCAGAGCAAAAAACATCATCGGTACAGATGAAGCTATTCTTGAAAGAGATAGAGAAAATGGTAAGGCAAAGAAGGCGATCTGCCACCAAATGGGATTTCTCAAAGGCATGCTGAAAGTTAATTGAACAACTTTCTCTTTCTAGTCTTTTTTGGAAACTTTCTGTAGAGAAGATAATCCAGAAGGATAAAACTACCTGCGGCCAAAACGCCCAATAGAAGAAGCGCATACATGTTCCCCAGTGGCTGCGCAAGAATTCCAATTACAATGATCATTAGCGCAGCAATACTCAATACAATAGTAATTTGACCATGACTCAAACCCAATCTGAAAAGCAGGTGATGCACGTGGTTCTTGTCCGGTGAGAAAGGAGATTTCTTAGAGATCAACCTTAAAACGATCAAACGAGTTGTATCGAAAATCGGGATAAAAACGATCCCCATGGCCAATGTAGATGCTGCTTGTAAATGGTAAGGATCCGAAACTGGTAGCATCTTGTTGTACTCAATGAACCTTATCGCCATTACGGCTAAGAGAAAGCCCACAAACATCGACCCTGTATCGCCCATAAAGATCTTGGAAGGCGTCACATTGTACTTCATAAAAGCGGCCAATCCGCCCGCAAGGGCGAAAGCAACAACCATCATGAGTCCGTGACCTGTTAACATGAACCAGGTTCCAAAACTCAATGATGCGATGATACCGATACTTGCTGCCAATCCATTGACACCATCGATCATATTGTAGCTATTGATGATGCCGAGTATGATGAAAAGAGAAACTACATAAGAGGCCCAATCCGGAATGTCATAGATGCCAAAGAATCCATACAGAGAAGTCAGACGTGTTCCCCCAAAATAGATCACTACAAATGCCGCGATCACCTGACCTAGTAGTTTAGGCCACCATTTTAGCGGAATGATATCATCCCGAAGGCCAAGTATTACAAGGATAAGCAGAGCTCCCACACCATACAGGAAGTTGAAGCTTCTGAAATTGTAAGTGGGAATCCATATCATGATCGCAACCATGAATCCAAGAAAGATCGCCAGGCCACCCAAAGAAGGCACATTCCCCTCATGGATATGTCTACCACCCGGAGTATCGTACAGATTGTTTATGGTAGCCAATCTGATGATAATCGGTATACAGGTAAAGGCAATAACAAAGCTCGCTCCGAAGCTTATGCCCATCTGCATGAATATGTCTGCCCAGTTCTCCAAATCGGGTGCAAAATTAAATTATCTAAATGTTAAATCAATGACATTTCTCATTAAATGTAAAAGTCACTCAACGCCTCATCAAGGGCTTACACATAATAATATTGCTACATCTTTCCTTTCCACTCTCCAATTCCATCCCCTCTTCTTCTCCACTTTAGTACGAGCATTACAAACTTGTAGTTGTCTACAATGAATCGCTTCCACATCTTTTTAGGCTCTTGCAGAAATCTTGCCAGCCCTTCTAAACCAAGCTTTTGCATCCACATTGGAGCACGTTTTACTTTGCCGGATACTACATCAAAACTCCCTCCAACTCCCATAATAAAGGATACCGATTGAAGTACATCCTGATGCTTGTGCAGGAAGTATTCCTTCTTGGGAGAACTCATGGCCACAAAAAGAATATCCGCCCCACTTGATCCTATCATTTCGGCAATACCCCTTTCTTCATTCTGATCGTAGTAACCATTTCGATATCCGGCTATGATGTCTTTTCCGTGTTCGCCTGCATATCTGTCTACTACTTGCTTTACTACTTCTTCTTTCGCACCAAAGAAAAAGATCTTGTATCCCTTCTCTCCTGCTAATTCGATCAAGCGCTGCATTAAATCGATTCCTGCAACTCGCTCAGGCAGAGGTCGTCCCAATTTCTTACTTGCCCACACGATCCCAAAACCGTCAGCATTGATCATGTCACTTTCGCAAACGCTGTCATAAAGCTCAGGGTCAGTTTGCATCGATACCACCTTACCAGCATTGATCACACCGTGCTGAATGTGGCCCTTTCTCTCTATCTCATTGGAGATGATGTCAAGACTTTGATCCATGCTTAGAACATCTACAGGGACATTCATTAACCTGATTCGCTCTACTCCTTCTAAACTCATTTTTAAGCTTTACTACCTTTGGGCCATGCGCAGCATCGCCATTCTATTTTATTACACTATCGGAAAGCATCTTCCCAGTTCATTCTTTCCTTTGGGATCTCTATGGAACTCAATAAGAGTCTCTATTCTGAGAGCTATGTTCCCAGTGGGGAAAGGAACGAAAGTGCAACCCGGGGTTTACGTGGGCAAAGGTACCGACATCAAGATTGGGAAGTCCTGCCAGATCAATGAAAATGTTAAGCTCTACAGTGTGGAAATCGGTGATTATGTGATGATTGCACCGGGAGTTTCCATCTTAAGCAGGTCTCACGAATTCAGCAGAATTGATATTCCAATGGTG
>CAXDOZ010000130.1:0-6416 GCA_963991145.1 uncultured Chitinophagales bacterium
GTCTCCCCCACCCCCCGGCTACCCGACATGCGCGTGGGCGCTTACCCCACGTGTGCCCCCGTACACCAAAATTGGAGCGGTAATTTTCTGTGGCACTCTCTGTCCCCGAAATTTCGGAGCCCTCCCGTTAGGAGGTGCGGCGCTCTGTGTTGTCCGGACTTTCCTCCCCAACTGAGTTGAGGCGATAAGGCGGCCTGTAGTTAGTGCAAAGTTACCCTAGATTTTCCTTTGTGGCCTTTCAGGCCGATATCTTAAACTTGCATTGTGCAGCAGATCAGATGGAAACTGGCCCAGAACCTTGAATCCCGTTGGTGGAGCAACTACTTAAAAGACAAGGATAAAGAGGAGTACCTCAACTGGAAAAGGGATTATTGGACAGATTTCTTAGACAGGCTGCCTGAAGATGCTTCCAATTTAAAAGGTCTTGAAATTGCAGATATAGGATGCGGTCCTGCAGGGATCTTTACCGTTCTGGACCAGTCATCAGTCTTTGCATCAGATCCACTGCTTTCAAAATATCAGGAACAATTACCTCAATTTGAGCAAAGTGATTTCCCATGGGTGAGCTTTCAGACTTCCAGCCTCGAAGAAGGCATCCCGAAAAGATCATTCGACCGGATCTTCTGTCTGAATGCCATAAACCATGTAAAGGACCTAAACCTGGCTTTCAGTAATCTGGCCGAAGGCCTAAAAGAAAATGGCTACCTGATACTCTCAAGTGATGTTCACAAGAAGTCCTGGACTAGAAATCTATTTAAGTTTTGCTCCTGGATGGATCCATTGCATCCTCAACAGGATAGTGCAAAAGACTACGAATCTCTATTCGCCCGTAAGGGCTTCAAAATTGAAAAGACCTGGAAGCACAAAGAGAATTTCCTCTTTGAATACAGGGTTTGGGTCTTAAGATCTCTGCCTACGGCAGGATAGTGTTCCTGGTAGCCTCGAGTACTTTCTCTACCAGATCAGCATCCTTGGCTTCTCCATAAACTCGAAGAACAGGCTCAGTTCCGGAAGGACGGATCATTACTGTGCAGTCGTCTGTAAGGTGGAATTTGAATCCATCGATATCTTCGACTCCTTCAACCGTATATCTTCCAAATGATTTGTACTCACCATTCTTGCACTTTTCAATGATGCTTTGCTTCAGTTCATTTGTGATATGAAGATCGTTTCGGTTGTAGGCGAAAGGTCCAACGATCTCATAGACTTCTTGAATAAGATCTCTAACTGACTTTCCGCTCTTGGCCATGTGCTCAAGGATCACTAGTCCATCCCAAATTCCATCGCGTTCTGGGATATGACCTTTTACTGCGATTCCACCGCTTTCTTCACCACCAACCAGGACATCCTCTTTGGTCATGATCTCGCAGATGTACTTGAACCCGATCTTGGTCACCTGGTATTCTAAACCGTAGTGCTCGCAAAGCTTTTTGACCTTATTCGAAACTGAAAAGGCGATGATCACCTTCCCTTTCAGGCCTTTGTACTTGTAAAGAATATGAATCAATAGAAGGATCACGTGATGGGCGTCAACAAAGTTTCCTTCACCGTCGTACATTCCAATTCGGTCTGCATCTCCATCAGTCGCAAGACCAAAATCATAACCTCCGCCTTGAAGCAATTCTCTTAGCTCAGTCAGATTCTTATCTAATGGTTCCGGAGCCTGACCTTTAAATGAAGGATTGTAGTCATTATGCAGGATCGTGGCCTGAGGAAGAAGTTTTCCCAAAACACTTTGACCAGCTCCATACATGGCATCATAAGCAACATACAATCCAGAGTCTCTGATCGCTTCCATATCCAGAGTATCTTCACAATGCTTGTAATAAGCAGTTTCAAGATCCACTTCTTCAATCATTCCAGCTCGCTGATAGTCTTCGTAAGACATGAGCGGAATGGGATAGGAATTAGGAATAAGCTCTTCAATCTTTGAAATCTCTGCTGGTACCGCAGGACCACCGAAACCATCCTTGATCTTGAATCCATTGTAGGAAGGTGGGTTATGGCTCGCGGTGATGACAATTCCTGCAGTAGCATTGTGCTGCAGTGCCCCGAGAGATACCATTGGAGTGGATGAGAAGTTTGGATCGATTGCAACCTTCACTCCGTTCTCTGCTAAAACACGAGCCGTGAGCTGGGCAAACATCGGTCCTCCAAAACGGCAATCAAAGCCGATCACAGCTTTTGGGGAATCGCTCCTGTTATTGATCCAATCTGCTGTTGCTTTTGCTACTCTGGCAACATTATCTGTAGTGTAGTCCTGGGCGATAATGGCTCTCCAGCCATCAGTCCCGAATTTGATAGGTGTCATAATTGTTAATCGTAGGGCGGCAAATTTAGCATTTTGAAGATTCTGCAGGTTTAAGATTGAGTTATGCAATTGGATTGCTGGAATGCTGGATTGCTAGAATGCTGGATTCCGTTTGCCATGCTTGTGCCCTGCTTGACGAATTGCCCACATTATCCTATTATCCCATTCTCCCATTACAATCTTGTTTTACCTTCGCCGCGTGATTAGGGCTGGGTTCGTTTTCTTTTTTTTAATGGCGTTTGCATTTAACTCCTTCGCAGAGGATGGAGAGCTGCAGATCTTTGCTTCAAAAGCAGAAGAGCCCATTAAAATTGATGGGAAATTATACGAGCAAACCTGGCAGCAGGCAATTCCCATTTCAGGCTTCATTCAAAACTATCCTACGGATACTGCTTTAGCTCAAAGTCAGACTGAAGTGCGAGTAGCCTACGATGACCTAAATCTGTATGTAGCAGCTATCTGTTATGCCAACCGACCAGATGAAAACTATGTGGTGACCTCACTAAGACGGGATTTCAATATTGGTCAGAATGATGCCTTTCAGGTCCTTTTAAATCCACAGAATGACGAAGCAAATGGATTCAGTTTTACGGTCTCTGCTCTGGGTGTATTGAGAGAGGGTTTAGTGGCAGATGGCGGGAACTTTGGAATTGCCGATGTATGGGATAATAAGTGGTCTGCTGAAGTGACCATGTACGAAGATCGCTGGCAGGTTGAAATAGCAATACCATTCAAGACACTCAGATACAAGACCGGTTTCGACAGCTGGAATATCAATTTCACAAGAAACGATCTCAGCATTAATGAAACCAGCACCTGGGCTCCAATCCCACTTACTTTCAATGTGGCGAACCTGGTTTATCACGGAGATATGGTCTGGGAAAGTCCTCCTCCCAAGCCAGGTGCAAACGTGAGCTTGATTCCCTATATCATGGGAGGAGCAGGTTTCGACTACAGAAGTGGTGAGAAGGAAACAGATGATCTCTCTAATATCGGTTTGGATGCAAAGGTGGGAATCACTCCTTCCCTAAATCTGGACTTAACGGTCAACCCTGATTTCTCTCAGGTAGAAGTTGATGCACAGGTTATTAATCTCGACCGATTCTCAGTTTTCTTCCCGGAAAGGAGAAACTTTTTCATCGAGAATGGAGACCTCTTCGCCAACTTTGGATTCTCCAGAATTCGGCCATTTTTCTCAAGGAGAATTGGATTGTATCAGGGTCAGAGCATTCCAATCTATGCAGGAGCAAGATTGAGTGGGAATATCAATCCAAAGTTGAGGATCGGGGCAATGACCATGCAAACTGCGAAGGATAAATCTCTTCAACTTGGTGGTCAGAACTTTTCAGTTGCCGCAATTCAACAGAGAGTTCTAAAGCGATCCAATATCTCAGCAATTCTGGTGAATCGTGTTTCGGTGGATTCAGATTCAGCCTTTGATACCAAGTCAAACACTATCGTAGGTCTTGACTTCAACATTTTTTCTCAAAACAATTACTGGCGAGGTAAGATATTCTATCATCAATCTTTCGCAGATGGTTATGAGAAAGATGGATTTGCCCATGCCATGTGGCTGAGATATAATGACGGAAAGCTATTTCTCGAATGGAATCATGAATACGTTGGAGAAAATTATTCGGCTGATGTAGGATTTGTTCCCCGCCTTGATTACTTCAGAATTGAACCTATTGCCAGCTATTCCTTTTTCCCCAAAGCTGGTGGGAAGGTCAACAATTATGCAGTTGGTGTTTACTCAAGTGTCTATTGGAATGGTGATTGGCTCCTGACAGACCGGGTCGTAAGACCACGTTTTGAAGTAAACTTTGTAAACTATTCTGGTGTAGAAATTTACTACCGCGATCTTTCCACTTATCTAACAGAGGAATTCGACCCAATCCGACAAGGAACTCCATTGCCCGCAGGTAACTACAAATACCGAAGTGCTGGAGCCTCTTACAGTAGCGATTTTAGAAAACTGTGGTTCTTCAGAGGTAGGATCGAGTATGGAAGTTTTTACAATGGAACTAAGCTTACGGGTACCTCGACTTTCAGATATAGATTTCAACCCTGGGGAAATATTACCGTAGAAGCAGAGGTAAATGATATTCGATTCCCGGAACCATATGAATCTGCGGTTCTGGTTTTATTAGGTCCAAGATTAGAAGTGAGTTTTTCCAAATCAGTATTCTTTTCAACCTTCCTTCAGTACAACACTCAGGCTTCAAACTTAAATGTCAACACCCGTCTTCAGTGGCGCTTCGCGCCGATGTCGGACCTTTTCATTGTCTATACTGACAATTACTCAACCGATTTCGGACGCACAGCAAGAGCATTTGTATTAAAATTGAATTACTGGTTCAATCTATAATGAAACAAGGGGATACTTACAGACATCAGGGTCTGCGCAAGCAGCTTGTGCAATTGCTTGAAGAGAAAGGAATTGAAAAACCGGAAGTGCTAAATGCTATCGAGGCGGTTCCCAGGCACCTATTCTTTTTCGACTCGGCTTTCATCAAACAAGCATATGAGGATAGCGCTTTCCCAATTGGCTCTGGGCAAACTATTTCCCAGCCTTATACCGTGGCTTATCAAAGTACCTTACTTGACCTGCGGCCAAGGATGAAAGTCTTAGAGATTGGAACCGGATCGGGCTACCAGGCTGCGGTCCTTCATGAATTAGGGGCAAAAGTTTACTCAATCGAAAGGCAGAAAAGCCTCTATCATCAAACTAAGCCTCTCCTGGAAAAGCTTGGATATAACAGAGTGAAATGCTTTTACGGAGATGGTTTTGAAGGCCTTCCAACATTCGCACCTTTCGATCGGATCATTATTACAGCAGCGGCTCCGGAAATTCCATCCAAATTGGTTGAGCAATTAGCTGTGGGCGGAAAATTTGTACTCCCATTGGATGAGAAAGGTTATCAAAGAATGCTAAGGATCACCAAGCTTGAAGATGGAAGTCTGGAAACAGAGGAGTTTGAAAAATTCGCCTTTGTTCCAATGCTAAGAGGAAAGCAGGAATAGCCTAACGGCGAATGTTTCTGATGTCGCGTTTCATTTCACGCTCCTTAATCGACTGACGTTTGTCAAACTTCTTCTTTCCACGAGCCAAAGCGACCTGAAGCTTGGCAAAGCCTCTTTCATTGATGAATAACTTCACGGGAATTATCGTCAGACCGCTCTCTTTACTTTTAGCCTGAAGCTTTTTAAGCTCCCTTTTTGTAAGCAGTAACTTTCTTACTCGAATTGCATCATGCTGATAATGGGCACTCTTCGAATACTCATTGATGTGCATTCCTTTAACGTAGAGTTCGCCTTTAATGAAGAGGCAATAAGACTCCTTGATATTAGCTTTACCCTCACGAATTGCTTTGATCTCACTACCGCCCAGCATAATACCGGCATCGTAAGTGTCGATGAATTCGAAATCGAATTTGGCTTTCTTATTTACTAATTCTTTGAAGTCCACTTGAATTCCTTAGAGGGCAGCGAAGATACTGTCAATCTTCTCTTTCGGTAGTATTTTTTGACCTTGTTCGCCTTCGGCGATGATGCGATCTCCAACTCTGGCAGCGTATTTACAGATCACATTGTTTCCTTCCTGGTTTGCAAGAATTGCTTCAAAAACAACTTTTTGCCCAAGAAGAGCTGGGCTTCTATGGGTAACATTCACAAAGGTTCCAATTCCCTCTTCATGATCTTCTTTCATTTCAAGAACAAACAGTCTGCAACACCATTCGGCATCTCTTGCAAGAGCAAAAGTTGAGTAAACCTGATGAACAGTTCCCGACTCAAACTTTGCAAGATCCTCCTGAGTAACTAGTCTCTCGAAAGTCTTTTTCTCACCAATTGCAAAGGGCTTAATCATTCTTCTAAAATAAAAAATGCCTCATGCTCTGGTCTGGTTTTTGAATTCAATAGGATTCACTTGCTTTGTCAAAGCCAAATGCTAAACATGAGATACATTTTACTTTCAATTTTCTTCCTGCCATTATTTGCAACAGCGCAGGTAGACATGATGGATTATGATACGGTTTATACCAATGACCCCATCTATCCCGATCGAATCCTGATCAGCATTTTTTATGGGGACTCTACTTACTAT
>CAXDOZ010000131.1:0-6187 GCA_963991145.1 uncultured Chitinophagales bacterium
ACTTCCTTCTTACTTATCAGAACAAGAAAGGAACTTCTGCTAACCTGTCATTCAATGTACAGGGAAGACAGATCTCAGTGATTGGCTTCAAAGGAAACCCAAACATTTTCCAGAATCCAATTCCATTGCTGAACTTCACTCTTGACCAGGAATTGAAGAAAGGATGGTCGATCAGGTTCACGGCTACTAACATCCTGAACTCAATTGATAAGCAGATCCAACCATATAACAATATTAACTACGTCTACCAGGCAAATAGAAATGGAGTCGAGCTGAACTTCGGCGTCAAGTATGTTATCAAGTAGTTAACTTAGCTTACATTATTTTAACATCTAGAAATGGTGTAATAAGCTGATAATCAAATCATAAAGAATATCTGAATAAGAAGGGAGCCTATTTGGTTCCCTTTCTTGAACCCTTTATGTTAACTTTGCGTTAATGAAAAGTAAACAAGTTATTATGAAAGGGTATATGAATATGGTGCTGTTGACTTGTTTGTTATCAATCAGTGCTTCAGCACAAACTAGAGATAGTGAGAATGAATTTGTAGATCGCGACGATGAAAACGCGATTGTAGATACAAGAGAATCAATTTTTTATTACTACGATGATGAGAGTCTGAGACAGACTGGTCATTTCCTGAATGGCGAGCGCGATAGCGTTTGGAGAGCATGGCATCAAAATGGCCAGCTTTGGGCAACTGCCACTTTCCAGGAAGGAGATAAGACCGGCATATGGACTGTGTATGATCAGTTTGGTAATCTGAAATACGAGCTAGTTTTTATTGAGAACAAGCTACATGAAGCCAGAGAGTGGAATACAGAGGGAGATCTTGTTGCTACTCGATAAGCAGCTAAGAATCAATTCTTTCAAATTCTTTAACATATGTATTGATGCTTAACGCTACCTTTGCGACATCAATTTTGGCAGTCCCAAAATCTTATTGTGAGTCGCAGAGAAGTAGAAATAGCAGTAATTTCTGATGCCCATTTGGGTACTTATGGATGTCATGCTAATGAGCTTCTGCATTACCTACGCTCAATTAAGCCAAAGATTCTCATTCTCAATGGAGATATTATTGATTTTTGGCAGTACTCAAAGTCTTACTTTCCAAAGTCACACTTAGGTGTAATTCACGAAGTATTGGATCTTGCTCAAAGGGGAACAAAGGTTTACTATTTAACAGGGAACCATGATGACCTTTTAAGGAAGTTCACAAATATGAGCTTTGGGAATATTGAGCTTAGAGATAAGGTTCTGTTAGACATTGATGGCAAATTTGCCTGGGCTTTTCACGGGGATGTTTTTGATACATCAATTACTCATGCTCGTTGGCTAGCCCGTCTTGGCAGCAAAGGATATGAGCTTCTTTTAAGGATCAACAGATTTGTAAACTGGATTCTTAAAATGTTTGGGAGACCAAAGAAGTCATTCTCCAAGGCTATCAAAGACAAGGTTAAGCGAGCAGTTAAGAAAGTGAACGACTTTGAGCAGACTGCTGCTGATATCGCTATCGAAAACGGTTACACTTATGTGATCTGTGGTCATATCCATAAGCCACAGTTCAGAGAAGTTCATCACAGTAATAAGAATAAGGAAGGAAGTGCTCTGTATCTCAATTCCGGAGATTGGATCGAGAATCTAACTTCTCTAGAATACAATACAGGAGAGTGGAAAATCTTCTACTATAATGAGAATACACCGGAGGAGATGAATTTACCAGATCAGCTTTTGGTAGACAATCCAGAGAGATTTATTCCAGAGAAAGAGGAAGCAAAGTTGCTTTCACTCCTATTGAATAAGCAATAATTAGGCTGTTTCATCCCGAGACTTCGGGATCTACTCGTTGAGAGTTATTCTTTCCAGGAGCTCGTTTATCTCCGCTTCTGCAGCATCGATCTCAATCTGCTTTGCTGCTATAGCCGACTCTATTGAAGCCTTATTTACCTCCATTTCCGAGATCTTGGCTTTCGACCCATAAATGGACTCTTGCTTTTTCATGCTGTCCTTCCCAATATCTTCTTTTTGTTTTTCCAGATCTTTTATTGCCTTCTCAACTCCTTTGATCTGCTCTTCGATATGGTCCTCATCATGAGCATTGAGCTTAGTTTTAATCTCAGCAATAGTTGCTTGCTCGGTTTCTATTTGTCCCTGGTAAGTTCCAATCTCGCTCTCAACTAGTGATAGTTCCGAGTTCTTTCCAGCAATCTCTGATGTGATCTTATTCAGATCCTTGTTCAATCCATTTATGTCTTTGCTAAGCTTTGGATCCATTGCTAGAAGCTCTGACTTTGATTTGATCTCAGACTCAATGGAAGCTTGCTCGTTCTCAAGCCCGGCCATATCTGCTTTGATCTTCACCATTTCACCATTCAGCTTCTCTATGGTCTTCCTGATTGACTCAATCATCTTTTCATGCTCTTTGATTTGAGTCTCATAACCCTTTACATCCACAGAAGCTAACTCCATCTGATACTGCTGCATATCAGTATTCTTATACCCGATCTGCTCGTCAAGAGCAACAATTGCTGCTTCATTATTTGTGATACCGGTTTCTGCTGCGGTAATGGCATTTTGCGCTTCAAGGATCCCAAGTTCAATCTCGGTTTTTTCCTCTGTTAGTCCATCCATCTCTTTCACGAGATCCGCCATTGCCAGTCGCTTTCCTGCTACCTGCTCATTAAGTACCTGAATGGAAACCTTCTTTGCTAATCTTTCGGGATAGGCCAATGCTCTCTCGTGCATCTCTGTTGGAGATTCCGAATTAACCTCATCCGTTCCGATCTTGATGTTCACCATTAATCTCGCGGCACCATCTAATTGCTGGATCTTGTATACCAATGAAACAGGCTCGTGAGAAACATCCGGTACCAGAATACCTTCAACGTAATACTCATCATCCGAACCTTTTACAGGCTTCAATTTGGCCTTATAAAGCTTAAGGTTTTCTGAAATGATATCTGTGAAGTGCTTGACCTTTGCATTGGTTACCTGCACCTGGTACACATGCATTTTACCAACTGTAAATGGGAATTCCGACTCAGTGACTTCACTGATGTCCTGTCCACTTGCATTAAGAATACTGAATCCAATGATTAAGCTGAGTAGTAATTTTTTCATCACTTAGGGTTTGATGCTATTTTTCCTTGTAGAAGGCCCACTTTATGATCTCTCTAAAGCGAACTTTCTTACCATATAAGAGGATACCTACCCGATAAATACGGGCTGCGATCCATGTTGTTCCCAGAAAACTGATCAACAACAATGCCATTGATAAAATTAACTGCCAAACAGGAGGATTAAAAGCCATTCTTGCGGGCATTATAATCGGACTGCTCAATGGGAAGATCGAGGCCCAGAAAGCCAGCGTACCATCCGGATCATTTAGAACAGGCATTAGAATAATGATCGAGGCAATGATCGGAAGTGAAATGGGAAGAGATAATGCCTGGACATCTCCGTCATCACTTGTTGCAGCTCCAATTGCCGCGTAAAGGGACCCAAACAATAAATACCCTCCAAGGAAGTAAAAAATGAAACTTAGGAAGATAGGGGTGAAGTCAAGTTGGCCCAGGGCGATTGTTATTTCCTGAATCAATGCCGGGTCAAGATCTTCTGCTCCTGTTTCGCCTGCACCTGCCGACATGGTGGCCGCTCCCAGTAGCGGCGTCATCACAATATTGATAATTGATATCATGATTCCCCAAAGCACGAACTGAGTTAATCCGACTGCTCCAATTCCAACGATCTTTCCAATCAGCAGCTCGAAGGGCTTTACGCTTGAAGCCATTACCTCAACAATTCGATTGGTCTTTTCTTCCATGACCCCTTTCATGATCATGGTTCCGTAAATGAATAGAGCGAGATAAATGGCAAAGCCAAGTATGAACCCAATTCCCGAGGCTATCGCCTGATAGGCAGAATTCTTTGATTCTTCTGTTCTGCTGTACTCGCTTAACTGAACTTCAGAATTCAGCATTCTTTCACTCTCTTCTGAAATGCTGAGACTATCGTATTGTGCTTTGCGAATGGCATCGTTAATAACATTTCTGATATACGCTCGTGTTGCCAGACCTAGATTCTTATCGGTATAACAGATCACCTGTTTTCTCTCAGGCCTAAGGATGTCAAAGCCCTCAGGAATTACGATTGTCACATCTTCACCGATGTAAGGAGCAATTTCACTGCCTTTATGATAAACCGTATCCAGCTTCTCAATTTTGATGTTTCCATCATCAGATGAAGGGAAAACTGCATCTTCAAAAAGACCTGATTCATCGATGATCAGCACGCTCTTCTCAGATTCTCCCACAGAGGAAACAAAAGCTACAAAGCCAAAAAAGACAATGAATCCCAGTGGGGCAATTAGTGTAGTTAGAATGAAGGATTTTTTCTTCACTCTGCTTAGATACTCACGCCCTATGATCAGTCCGATCTTATTCAACATGAGCATCCTGATTTTCTACACAATCAATAAAGATCTCATTTAAGCTTGGCAGGATCTCTCTGAATTCCAGAATGTGGTAGTTCTTCTTTACCAGGAATTTCAAGAGGTCATTGGATTCCTCTTTTTCCTTTAGTCCCACAACTACCGACTTATCAGTCATTGACTCAAGATCAAATTTCTCAAGATCAGCCTTATCAAACTCTCCTTCAATCTCGATATAGTATTTGTTCTTCTTGAACTGCTGTTTGAGCTCATCTACCTTACCAGCCAGAACAACCTCTCCTTTGCTGATCAAAGCGATCTCATCGCAAATTGCCTCGACCTGCTCCATCCGGTGAGTAGAGAAGATGATCGTAACTCCTTTCTCATTCAGGCGGTGAATTTCCTCTTTGATAAGATTGGCATTAATAGGATCTAATCCGCTAAATGGCTCATCGAGAATTAAAAGACTCGGCTCGTGGATCACAGTTGAAATGAACTGGATCTTTTGCTGCATACCTTTTGAAAGCTCTTCGACCTTTCGATTGGACCATTCAGAAATTCCAAGTTTATCCAGCCAGAAATCGATCTTTTCAAGAGCATCTTTTTTTGACAGGCCCTTTAGACGTGCCAGATAGACTAGGTGCTCTCCCACCTTCATCTTCTTGTAAAGACCACGCTCTTCAGGCATATATCCAATAGAGTACCGATCCTCGTATTGCATAGGATTACCATTGAACAGAATCTGTCCAGAGTCCTGTCCAATGATCCTTGTGATCATTCTGATCAAAGTGGTTTTCCCCGCACCATTCGGACCTAGAAGTCCAAATATGCTTCCCTTCCCAATTTCAATTGAGATATACTTATTGGCGAGGTGTCCCTCGTACTCCTTGGAAACATCTTGTATGGAAAGAGCTGATTGCATGATTAATTCTCGCCAAACATATCGCGCATTCGATCAAAGAAACCTTTGTCGTTCTTGCCAGGTTTGGGTTGGAAGTTATCACTATCGCGAAGTTTCTCGATAATCTTTTGCTCTTCTTTAGTCAAAGTTTTCGGCGTCCATACATTCACATCGATCAACTGATCTCCTTTGCCGTATGAATTGATTGACGGAAGACCCTTGCTCTTCAATCTGAAGACCTTTCCACTTTGAGTACCAGCTGGTACTGTGATCTTGGCCTTACCATCGATTGTAGGAACTTCAACCTTTGTTCCCAGAGCAGCATCAGCAAAGTTGATATGCAAGCTGTACACAACGTGCTCTCCTTCTCTTTGAAGCTCTTCGTGTGGAATCTCCTCAATTAAAATGATAAGGTCACCTGCCGGGCCACCCATTGGACCCTGATTTCCTTTACCATTCATAGAGAGCTGCATTCCTTCGCTTACTCCGGCTGGAATATTGATCGAAATAACCTCTTCCTGACGGATCAATCCATCGCCACTTCCTCCACTGGCAACCTTTCCGGTTCCATTACAGGTTGGACAGGTTGTAGTCGTTTGCATTTGTCCGAGAATGGTATTTTGAACACGTCTTACTGCACCAGTTCCACCACAGGTTTTACAGGTATCAAATGTTGCTTTTGGATCAGCAACCTGACGGTTGACTTTGACTTTCTTCTCAACGCCGTTCGCGATCTCTTTCAAAGTAAGCTTGACCTTGATTCTAAGGTTTGACCCTCTTCTTCCTCTCGCTCGACCTCCTCGTGCACCTCCGCCGAAAAAGGACTCAAATCCTCCTCCACCGGCGCCTCCAAAAAT
>CAXDOZ010000132.1:0-6077 GCA_963991145.1 uncultured Chitinophagales bacterium
CTGCCATTGGTTTCATCGTGTTTCCTACGATTAGGGTATTGGCATAATCATCGAAGAAGATTGCGATGCCCAGAAGCCAGGTAACAAACTGAGTTGAGCGGGATGACTTGGCCACTTTTGCGAATAGGTTCACTATGCCCCGCATCCCTCCATTTTTAGAGATCAGTGCCACCATTGCACCGATCATCATGCTGAAAAGGATGATCTGGGGATGCCCGTCTCCTCCAATTGCATGAACCATAAAACTGTCGAAACAGGTAAACAGCCCAGTGATGATAGCACTTAAGTCATATCCTGCTGCGATTATCCCCCCAATCCAAAGACCGATGAAAAGAGAAAGCAAGACCTCCCTAAAGAACAGGGCCAGGCCAATTGCTATCAACGGAGGAAGAATGGTCAGCCACAAAGGGATCTCCTTAGGTGGCTTGTTCTGCTTTATGTAGTACAGTTTCGAGACCTGATCATTACCGTCGCCGGTAAATAGGATGGTTCCATCAGGAATAGCGTCTCGGTTTATTGCAGCAGAACCACCAGAGATATTGAGAGAAAGACTGCCTTCTTCGAAATAGAGAACCCAATCTCCATTGTAGTCAGAATCATTTGCCTTTTCCTTTAGTACAAGAAGAAGCCTATTGTCTTCACTTGGATGTTCAACAAGAATAAAATCTTCAGGAATATTGTCTTGAGCTTGTGCATCCTTTACACATAAGACAATCGTCATTAGTACTAGGGATAAATATGTACCTAGCAGAGCCGGTACATTTCTATTTTTGTATGGTCCATTCATTTAGATGGAAAAAATACAATTTATGCGCAAACACTACTTAGTCTCTTTTTTCTGCCTTTTCATTCTTTTCGCTCAGCCTTCTCAGGCGCAGTTGATTTACAGGCAGTTAGATGTTCCAGTTTACGAAGGAGGAAATAGTCTTGAGAACCCATGGATCGGAGGGTTTAACAATGTTTTGATGTCTCCGATCTTTCTCAACAGTGATACGATTCCAGACCTTTTTGTCTATGATCGAAAAGGGGATAAGATCCTCACATTTATCAATAATGGAACTCCAAACGAGGTTGATTACACCTATGACCCAAGCTACGAGCGCATGTTTCCAGACATAAAAGCCTGGGCTTTGATCGTAGACTATAACAATGATGGAGTCTCGGATATCTATGCACATGTCAACACAGGAGTTCAAGTATATAAGGGAAGCAGAAACGGGGAGAATATCAGTTTCACTCTTGCCAGTCCTCTATTAGAGTATGACTCACCCTTTGGAAAGGTAAATATCTGGGTGTCAATAGATGATCTTCCAGCTGTAGTTGATGTTGATGAGGATGGAGATCTAGACGTGCTTGCTTTTGGTTTGGCAGAAAACACTGTGACTTATTACAAGAATGTCGCTGTAGATAGCGGTTGGAGCCTTGACTCTCTTAAGTACGCATATGTTACAAACTGTTGGGGCGGCTTTGCTGAGGGTGGATTGACAAATGATATTTTTTTAGGAGCATGTAAGAATGGAGATGCACCGGCCGGGAGCCCTGATCCAGGAAGTGTGCGACACGCAGGTTCAACCGTAACTGCATTTGATCAGGATGGGGATGGCGATAAAGAGCTTTTACTGGGAGATATCTCTTATGATAATCTTGTTTACCTGTTAAATGGAGGAGATACAAGTTTTGCCCAGATGATCTGGTACGATAGTGTTTTCCCAGTCTACAATAGGCAGGCAGCTATAACAGTTTACCCAGCTGCCAGTATCATAGATCTCAATAATGATGGACAGGAAGATATGGTCTCGTCTCCATTTGTTACTGCAGGTACTGAGAACTATGCTTCAATTCAAATGTACCTGGATGAGAACATGGGCGACAGTGTATTCTTCGATCATGTTACTGATTCATTCATGGTAACTGATGCAATGGATTTTGGTGAAGGAGCAGTAATCGATATTGCTGAGTTGAGCGGAGATACCCTCTTAGACTTTGTTGTTGGAAACTACGGTTACTTCGATCAGGGCGGTTATACCTCCAGTCTGGCTTACTACAGGCAGATTGTTGACTCAGGTAGAATTGCATTCGAATTGGTTACCAGAGACCTTCAATCTTTCAGCTTACTTGGTCTCAATGCAATGCACCCTGGATTTGGTGATATTGACTCTGACGGAGACATGGACATGATCCTTGGAGAAGAAGAGGGCTTTATTCATCTGCTTTACAACATTGCAAATCCTGGAGACCCTGCAAACTTTAGACTTGACAGTATTAGAATGGCATCTATTGATGTTGGGCAGTTTAGTGCTCCTCATCTTTACGATCTTGATCAGGATGGAGATCTGGATCTGTTAATTGGAAGAAAAGAGGGAAGGATTAGTTATTACTGGAATTTGGGAGATGCGAATACTCCTCTCTACAATAAGGATAGTGTGAATACATTCCTCGGAGAGATCGTTTCAGAAGCCAATTTCTTTAGTGGAAGAAGCAAGCCATATGTAGGTAGAATGGATTCTACAGATAATGAATATCTATTCGTAGGAAGTAACACAGGGAAGGTTTTGGTTTATGAAATTGATCAGGATAGCCTTCTTTCAGGAAGCTTCAATGAGCTCTATTCAGCATTTGGTGGTCTGGACGAAGGTGGTAAAACAGCTATTGCCATTGATGATATAAACAGGGATACCATTCCTGATTTCATTTTGTCAAATGACCGCGGAGGTCTTAGTCTTTACAGCGCCGGTGTTTGGGATACTAACTCTATTGTACAACCACCTGATACCCCAAACAACATAAACTACGTGCAATTAAATAGCTCCTGGGAAGTCTTCCCAAATCCTGGTTCTTCAACCATCAATATTAGGATGGACCTTCCTGAGGGTCTGCAAATTAGCAGCATAAGGATGGTCGATATTCTTGGAAGAGTAGTAAAAGAAGAAGTTGTTTCAAATTCTTATCTGGAGAAGATCAATGTAGCGGACTTAAGTAATGGAGTTTACCTGATCGAACTACATTCAGATGATCTAAGTTTAATTAAGCGATTTATCAAGCAGTAAGCTAGCTTTGGGCTTTGTTAGGATATATTGTTATTTTCCTTAGCAAATCCCCCTATGGTAAAACGGCTACTCAACAGTGCTCTGGTCTTTCTTAGTGTTTGCTTTGTCATTAACCTTCTAGTTAATGGACTGGTTTTCATATACTATGAAGTAATTGGTGTCCCTTCAACTTGGCTATTTCATTGGGTGCCAATTGAGGAAGACATAAAAGTCGGTTGGACACCCAGACTAGTCTATCTCCTTTGTCTGATAGAGCCTTTAATCTGTATTGGTCTTTGTTTGACAACTACTCTAATGCTATTTGTACAGGGTAAAAGGAAACCCTGGAAGAGGTTGATTCTAATTTGGGTTAGCATAATATCAGCTTCCTGGTTTTGTGGGTCTTTTGTAGTAGCCCTATTCTTTACAGATTTCTCTATTGGTACTCTTTATTTGTGGAATCGGATCGATTCGCAGGTTACCCACTTCATTTTCGCCCTGCTGGTAATGCCAATAATGGTTTATCTGGGATATTTCCATAGCGACCAATTTCTTCGTCTTGCATCGTCGAATTACTGGTTGGTTTCGAGGAAGAGAAGAGTGCGCTTTATTGCTATTGTGGGTCTGGCCGCAGCACTTATTGGGATCGCTATTTTTGAGGTTTTAGTGCTCACTATTGACGAACACAACAAGAAGTTCTCACTGGTTTATTTAATTCGAAATGGAACGTCATTAGTTGCAATTTTTTCCGCGATGGTTTTTGCTTATCGAAAAAGTAAGATCTCAATCTCAAAGTATACAGGAATAGAGGATTTAAAACCGACCTATTATACAGCAACTCTGGTAATTCTGGCTGCAATTTTCGCTGTTCTTTCTAGTGGAATCTAAGCGCGCTAGACTCTTTGAAAGAGCTCAATAACTACAGCCAAACTTACCGCGACAAACAATCCTCCAAAAAAGCTAATTGCAATAAGAAGTGGGATGTTAGGAGAGAACGGATCCTTTGGAATGTAATAAGGTCTGATTACTTCTATCACAGACAGAAGCTCGAGACTTTGTCTGGCATTTTCAAGTATTTCGTTTATCTCAACTGATTCTTTGTGAATGTTGGATGGATAAGTAATCAATTGATCCTTCTCTAAAATTTCACTTTTTGCTGATTCAATCTGTTTCAACTCTTCTTCAGCATTACTAATAATGCTTTCAAGCTTTGCACCTTCAGACTCAATCCGACGCGAATTGTATTCAACTGAATTCAGGTAATAAATGATCCCGTCAAACAATGGTCCTACTGTTTCAGGGTCAATTACAGCAATCTCAATTTCGTATTGATAAAGGTTGTTAAACTCTGGAACCAGACTTACATCAATTAGGTTTTCAGCAACTGATTCATCGACATTCAATGATTCAGCCAATCCCTCATAATCGTCGTTTTCGATTTGAATTACAAGGTATTCAATATGCTGTTTCACCTTAAAGTTCTCTACAATAAAGGTTGTTGCAGAGATTGAAGAGAGATAAAGTGGAGTTCGAGTTAAAGAGTATGCTATACCAAGGCCAAGGATTACAATGAATACAATGGCAATAAGCTTTATTCGCTTCTTTAAAACCGAAATGAGATTGAATTCTTTTTCCATAGTTAAAGCAGTGCCAAAAGTACATTTTTCAGTTTATGTTTAGCTTTCAGCTGCATAGATGGCCTACATGGGAAAGGATTCAGATTTTAAATCCCTTATTATTCGTGGAGCAAGCCTTTCCTTAATATGGAGAGGAATCGGATTTGTATCTGGCTACATCCTGGCAATCTTTATCTCAAATTGGCTTGGAGCCGGGGCCTACGGCCGATTTTCAATATTCCTAAGTCTGATCTCACTTATTGTTATTCCTGCCAAGTTTGGTATAGACAGGGCAGTAATTAAGCTACTTGCACTTCGTGACGAAAGTGGAAATGGCTATGATCCTGCACAACTGTTGCTGGTTGCGGGTGGGATCGTTCTTTGTTCGTCGCTGATGTGTAGCATCTTGTTTTACCTGATAGCGCCAGACTTAGTAATCTCTATTTATGGGGATTCTGCCCTAGTTCCTAAGATGCAATTCGTAGCACTTTCAATTGCACCCTTATCTCTCCTGATCTTGTTTTCTGAATCATTCAGAGGGTTGAATCGGGCAGGAGCTTATGCTTTTTGTCAGCATGCTTTGAGAAATGGACTACCACTGGCGATCATCTCATTCTTTTTTATCGTCTCTGAAGGGACTGAGGGCGAAAACATTCCTGAGTTAAGCTACCTGATCGGAATCTCTGCAGCGGTGCTGATCTCAATCTATTTATTGTACGTTGAGATAAAGGGAATAATGAGAGAAGATCTACAGATGAAGATCGGGCCGGGAGGGCTCATTAAACTCTCCTTCCCAATGTTGATCGCCTCTTCTGCGATTGCCATTTCCACTAATCTCGACACTCTCATGCTGCGCTATTTTGAGAGCGATGCAATCGTAGGTAATTACAATGCTGCTTTGAAGCTGGCCATGTTACTCTCATTTGCAATTACCAGTATAAATGCACTTTCTGCTCCACAATTCTCAAAGCTGTTCCACTCCGGCAAAATTCAGGAGTTTAGATCCAGTGTTCAGTTTACAAGCAAATTGATCACAATCGCTGCTTTGCCCATACTTTTTGCGGTTGGATTCTTTCCAGGTCTTTTTCTGAGTTTGTTTGGCGATGGATTTGAGAATGCAAGATTGGCACTTCAGATCCTTTGCATCGGTTACTTTATAAATGCATTCTGCGGACCTGTAGACCTGCTCCTCCAAATGGTTGGAAAAGAGAAGGCCTTTCAGTGGATAATAATCCTTTCAACTGTATTGAATATCGTTCTCAACCTGATTTTGATCCCTGTTTATGGCCTGAACGGAGCAGCAATAGCAACAACCATTTCAATTTCTGTCTGGAATTTATCTTCCTTGATCTACGTCCGACGTAAATTTGGATTTTGGACCAATAGCCTGCTTGGCAGATCCAAACCCCCAAAGAACTAATCTTGAGTTTAGCTA
>CAXDOZ010000133.1:0-6023 GCA_963991145.1 uncultured Chitinophagales bacterium
TTATTGACCTTGAAGACCTGGATTTCGACCGATTGAAGGTGACTATTTACCCTCCGCAGGTAGATAATGAAGAGGTGGTGTTTGCCTTTCCGAAATACGTACCGGGTGGATTTGAAAAAGTGCGGGTTGAAGAATTGGTTTCCGATTTCAGAGCCTACAACCAAAGAGCATTTAGCTTAAGGACAGAAAGATTATCTGAAAACCGCTTCCTGATCGGAAATGCTGATAAGATCAGCTCAATTGAATACTATGTGGAGGATACATGGGATCTTTTAAGAAATACTCCATTAGTCTTCCCTCCTCTCGGAACCTCATTTAACAGGGAGATCTCCTTCCTCTTAAATTTCCACCACATGCTCGGGTATTTTGAGGGCATGGAGAATTACCCCATCACGATCACCTTCTATACACCGGACGATTTTGAATTGAGCACATCAGGCAGCAATTTGAGTCAACAGGGTTTTATCAAAAGGATCTTCTTCTCCAGTTATGAGGACATGGCCAATACCCCTGCCCTGATCGCGCCTTCTGATACAGCTTCATTCATCGAGGGAGGCACTAAATTTAAAATTGCCAATTATTCAGAGTCCCCTGATATTGATGCAGGCTTCCTCGATCGAACTCTTCAGCCTGTTTGTGAATCACTGATCAAATTCTCAGGGGGAATTCCATTGGAAGAGTATCAATTCCTCTTCTATTTTAAATTGGAATTTAACGATGAGGAAGATTTTACTGATCAGTTTGGAGCCGTTCAGCATAGTAATTCAGGTGTCTATTATTTCCCTGCCTACTCAGACACTAATTACCTGAAAAGACAGATCCAAATGACTGCAGCGCATGAGATGTTGCATATCTATCCTCCCTTGAATATCCAAACTGACCTTACCAGTAAGACCAGTTTCCAGGATAGGAATTACACCCGCCATCTTTGGTTTTTCGAAGGCATCACAGAGTATTTTAGTTTGCTGATGTTGCTCAGAGGAGACCTGATAACATTTGATGAATTTATTGGAGAGGTAAGAAGTAAAATTAATCTTGCAGAGGTTTATGAGCCATTCTCATTAGTTCAGGAAAGTCAAACTATTGATCAACCCGGAAAGGCTAATAGTTATCAAAACTTCTACCACAAGGGTGCTTTGGCTGCAATGTTACTCGACATTAAAATGCTTGAGGAGAGTGAAGGAAAGCTTGGCCTGCAGGGTGCCTTATTCCAGTTACATCAGAAACTTGGAAATGGGCTTGTAATTAAAGATGAAGCACTAATTGATGAGCTTGCTGTTTTAAGTTCTGATAGCGTAATTGAATTCTACAAAACTTATATAGTTGGGCAAAAGCCTCTTCCCTATTCTGAGTATTAAGTAAACTGGGATTGATCTTCCAGCAGAACACCAGAGACAAGGTTAGAATTTATGCGCGTGTTATTCCAGGTGTAGATCGAGGTTCAGGAAAGGTCGTAGTTGAATCGCTTCAATTGAATTTTGTTGGTTTTGTAGAAGGAGATATCATTTTAAAGATCAATGATAAGGATGTCACTCCTCAGAACTTTGATGGCCTCATGTATGATATTTCAGATATCAGCAATACTGAAAATGCAATCTTCACGGTGTTCAGAGATGGTAAGACTTTAGAGCTAACAGGAAAGCCGATGCTGGCGATCAGAAATGAGAAAAATGTCATTGATCTGGATGTAAATCCAAATGTTGGATCGAGTGAATTAAAAGAGCGATTTATTGAAGGATGTGAGTTTATGATCACCCAGCTTAGTCAATAAGAGTTGGCACAGCGCTTGTGCTAAAACAAATAACTGCTTTACGCAATATGCTTTGTATTTTGCGCACCCGAAGGCCCCCTCATGACCCCAAAAAAATTCTTTAGAGAACATCCGATCTATGCGATCTTTGTGGTCATCCTCATTGACTTTCTGGCAATAGGACTCACTTATCCTACGCTTGCAATTCTGATCAAGAATGAAGGAGCGGGAAACCTTCTTCCTGAGCACTACAATCAAAATCAAAGAGATGGGATCTTCGCTTTGATCTCTGGCCTCTTCTTCCTCTGTACCTTTTTTGGGGCTCCGGTTCTGGGAACCCTCGCCGATAAATACGGAAGGAAAAAAGTGCTGCTATTAACCAGCTTTTGCTCGGGAATTGGATTTACTGTGATGGGACTTGGCGCTTACCTGCAATTCCTTCCATTCATCTTTGTGGGAAGAATGATCTCAGGCTTACTCGGCAGTATAATGCTGGTGGTCTTATCCTCCATTGCTGATATAAGTGATGAAAAATCGAAAGCAAATAATTTTGGAATTCCCGGTGTGGCCTTTGGGCTGGGATTTCTCTTTGGGATCTTTGTTTCTGAGAGGATCCTTCAAAGCACTTTGCCCGGAGCAGAGGCATTTACTTTCCTTGTCGCTGGGGGCTTGTTATTGGTCAATGTAGTTTTTGTTTTCTTCCTGTATCCGGAAACCCTTGAGCACTTCAGACCAAAGCTACCGATCAAATGGAGTACGGGGATCCGAAATGCTTATCGCGCATTCCATGAGAAACAATGGAGGCAGTTATTCATGGTGATCTTCCTCACAACATTAGGTTTCTCAACCTTCGTTCAGCTCTTTCCTGTTTTCCTCCTCAACCGCTTTTCTGAGGTAAATGCAGACAAGAGTCTTTACGTGATCTTGTTGGCTTATGCCGCAATTTGGGCAGCTATTAGTCAGGGATTATTGATCCGTCTTGTTTCAAAATGGCTGGAACCTCAACGCATTTTGTTTTTTACTTTACCGGCCTTTGCTATTACCTACCTCCTTTTATTGATACCAAAGAACTACTCCTGGATGTTCCTTGTCATTCCTTTAATTTCAATCTTCCAGGGATTGACCTACCCTTGCCTTTTGGCAGTGCTCTCAAATCGAATTCGTCCGGATATGCAGGGAGAAGTTGTAGGAATTGATCAATCAGTTAAAGCCCTTGGCTCATCTTTCCCTATCCTTCTAACACTTTCAACTTATGATATCAGTTGGTTATCAATTGTGATCGGCTGTGTAGCTACCGTACTTGCCTACATCCTCTTTTTAAATTTGGGATCAAAGGGCAAGGAGGTGGTTTTTGAATAATTATTTCTTCCCCTCAGATTGGATTGGGACTCCGCTTCCCGACATAAAAGGATAAGCATGCATGATCTTATTGATCGCTGCTCTTAACTTAAATTCTGAATCATCCTGATAAGCTTTCATAGCTCCAGTGCAGGTTCCAAACCAAACCAATTGATTCTTTTCTGCATCAACGATGTCAATGATGAGTGTTGCTTCTGAGTACTTGTCTGGATTATTATCTTTTACCATTCCAACCTCATAACCCCAATACGGTCCGTAGAAATAAGGGCCAGTTCGAAATGATGGAGGTGATTCGGAAGTCACATCTTTTTTCTGCGAGATCTTCACATAAAAACTTACGAGTAGGTCAGGTTTCGCAACTTCCGTATAACCGTGTAATTCCATCTCCTCGCGAATTGCTTTGGCGATCCTTCTCTGAGCAACGGGATTTATCTCTACCGGAACCTCTTCGGATTCACTGGTGATTCTAATGCCAAAGGTTTCATATTGAGAAAAATCCGCGTCCTGATCGTAATCAGAAGTAACCTCCATTTCTGATCTACATGCGAATAATGTCAAACAAAAGAGTCCAAATAGCTTTATGTTCTTCATAGCATTAAGGTAGGTATCTGTAATTTAGAAAATCTATCGCTCCTCAGATTGAACATATGGAACAGGAACCCTTAGTAACACATATCGATCCAAAAACTGAAAAGGCCGGGAAGAAGATGGCAATTTGGATCATAGTTGGAATAGCGGCATGGATAGCCGTTTATGTAATGGAGAATTACATTATGATTCCTGCCACTTACTTCTGGGGCATCATTGCTGCTACTACAGGCCTTACAGTATTCTGGACGCTCTGGCGAGCGGATTTCGATCTATTTCAAATTCCCTGGGGAAGCAAAGAGACAACCTGGGACAGCGCTTTTGATGAAAATGGAAAGCTCAAGATCCTACCCCGGATAGGAATCTCAGCGAGTTTGGTGATTGTTAATTTTCTGGCGCATGGCTGGGTTACCATCCTTCTCCTGCTGTGTTTGAATTTCATCCCAAAGGAAAATGCCACCACAAAGGAAGGAGAGATCTACAAGACAGAGAGTAGTTATTCGCTAAGAGGCGGAGATTCCAGTACTTATTACTTTTACTGGAATGGATTCAAGGAAAGCTTTACGGTTAATTACAAGATCTCCTATTATCCGGATACAATTAAATTTCGCTGTTATAAAGGATTTCTCGGATGGGACGTCGTTCAAAGAAGAATGGGCTCTTAGCCTCATTATTTAGTTTTACTCTCCTCTTAATTTCTCTTCAGGGACAGGCGAATATCGCTCAGCCGGGGATCTTCCAAACCGGAGGGTCGGGCTCATTATCCGTACTATACCCAAGCGATTCTATTGGAATGAGCAAGATTTCAATGAGGTCTGAAGCAGTTTTTATTGACCTCTACCCTGGAATTGGAGTGGTAAGAGGTGAATATGAAATGTTCAATTACAGTGAGGACACCATCAATATCCATCTCGGTTACCCGATGTACAGTATGTATGAGGGCAGAAACATCGACGGACATTTTGAAATGCTTTTTGACAGCCTAAATTTTCTTCGCGCTTTTTCAAATGGAGAAGCACAGGAAATCAAAAATGAAAGCGAAGGATCTTATTCAGATTTCAGCAATTGGTATACCTGGGAAAATGAGTTTCTTCCTTTTACCAGCACAGAGATCATTGTAGAATTTGCCGTGCCTACAAATGAAGCAATGGTGCGTGAAGGCTATAATAAGAAGGCCATTGACGGATTCGCTTATGTATTGGAGACGGGCAGAATTTGGGCAGACTCGATCAAGAAGGGTACTGTCCTGATCAGGTTAAATGATCTTGATTTTAAAAATATCGAGGGTGTTTCCCCGGTACATGTCTTTAAGGTGAATGTAGATGAAGGTTTTTTACTGTACGAGTTTGAGAATCTGGAACCCAACTACACAGATAATGTCATTATAACTCTAAACGAATCTTCAGAGTCCGATTTCCCTGGGTCTTTCGAGGAAGCTGAAATGTATTTCAGCAACATAAAAGACTTGTCAGAAATTGAAACGGATAAAATTGAATGGGAGGAAAAAACCTTTGCCAATCCCTTTGAACTGCCAACACCCGCTACTACTTACGCATTTCTCTTTATCATTATAGCCCTCGTCATAGGTGCTATCATTGTGCTCTTCATCATCTTCAGAAAGACGCTATCCACACTTTTTGGTTTCTTCAAATCGAGATAGAGGCTAATTTCTTATAAACAACTTTTCAACCTCGAATTTTAAATTCCTAATCTAAAAAGGCTTCAATTTAAATTCAGAGAAAGGTCAATGATAGCGCAACTTTCAGAAGGATAAGGCCTTAGATAGATTGGCTTTTCTAATGGAGAAAAAAGCAAACTGAATATTATTTAAGTCAGAAATTCAATTTAAGTGGGTTTAAACAAATGAAATCAAAAAACCTTTACTAGGGAGTTTAATACATTTGTTCTATATCAAACACCATTTAATGAAAGCTAAAGACATGACAAGCAAAGAATTAGAAGAGCTTCTAGTTCATTATAATTCTGCTAAGAAAAAGCTTGAATTTCAATTAGAGTCTACTAAGCAAACAATTGCAGATCTTAAAAAGCAAGTAGGGGGCGCTGCTCCTAAAAGAAGAGGCAGACCAGCAAAAGCTAAAACTGCAACAGCTGCTAAGCCTAAAACCGCAGCTAAGCGCGGAAGACCAGCTAAGGCTAAAACCACTACAGCTGCTAAACCTAAAACTGCGGCGAAGCGTGGAAGACCAGCGAAAGCTAAAACTACTACAGCTGCTAAACCTAAAACAGCAGCAAAGCGTGGAAGACCAGCTACGGCAAAAACAACTCCAGCTGCTAAAACTAAAACAGCCGCGAAGCGAGGAAGACC
>CAXDOZ010000134.1:0-5986 GCA_963991145.1 uncultured Chitinophagales bacterium
TATTGCATTGTTTGACCAATGATATTCGCCACCTTATGGAAGCGACCATCATCCATCTCCTTCATCGAGTGAAGGATTCTTCTTTGAACCGGCTTTAGACCATCATAAATGGATGGAACTGCTCTCTCAAGAATTACATAAGAAGCGTAATCCAGAAACCAATCCTTATACATTCCATCAACGTGTACAGACTCTTCAGAACCGCCGCTAGCCTGTCCGTTTTTCTCTTCTTTACTCATACTAGGCTGCCTCGTCTTCGAGTAGATCTTTCTCTACCCGGAGGTTATCAATGATAAATTCCTGTCGGCTTTGGGTGTTCTTACCCATGAAATACTCCAGAAGCTCTTTGATCTTAACATCATCGGTAAGCATTACCGGACTTAGGTGCATATCTGCACCGATAAAATCCTCAAACTCATCTGGCGAGATCTCACCTAATCCCTTGAATCGCGTGATCTCAGGTTTGCCTTTGAGCTTCTGAATAGCGTTCTGCTTATCCTCTTCGGTGTAGCAGTAAATTGTTTCTTTCTTATCTCTTACTCTGAAAAGAGGAGTTTCAAGCACTTTCACGTGACCGTTCCTAACCAGGTCTGGGAAGAATTGCAGGAAAAATGTCAGCAACAACAACCTAATGTGCATTCCATCCACATCGGCATCTGTGGCGATAACCACATTGTTGTAGCGGAGGTTTTCCATCCCGTCCTCGATATTCAGGGCGTGCTGTAACAGATTGAACTCTTCATTTTCATAGACCACCTTCTTACTCAAACCGAAGCAATTCAATGGTTTTCCTCGGAGTGAGAATACCGCCTGGGTTTCTACATCACGAGCTTTTGTTATTGAACCAGATGCCGAGTCACCCTCGGTTATGAAGATGGTAGTTTCCAGCCTTCTGTCGTTCTTCTCATTTGTAAGTGAAACCCTACAATCGCGAAGCTTCTTATTGTGAAGATTAGCCTTCTTGGCTCGTTGATTTGCCAGCTTCTTGATCCCGGCGAGGTCTTTTCTCTCCTTCTCAGATTGCTGAATCCGCTTCAACATTGCTTCAGCAACACCTTGATTCTTATGTAGAAAATCGTCGAGATTCTTCTTTACATAATCACCAATAAAAGCTTTCATGCTGAGACCTTCCTCAACATTGTTGGATCCAAGTTTGGTCTTTGTTTGAGACTCAAAAACAGGATCCTGCATTCTGATGGAGATAGCACCTACTATTGATGCGCGTATATCAACCGCTTCGAAATTCTTTCCGAAAAATTCTCTTACAGTCTTTACGATCGCCTCTTTAAAGGCATTTAAGTGAGTTCCACCCTGAGAGGTAAACTGTCCATTTACGAAAGTGTAATACTCTTCACCGTATTGGTTACCATGACTAAGAGCAAACTCGATATCCTCCGACTTGAAGTGAATAACCGGATATCGAAGGGTCTCATTTTCTTTCTTTCTATTGATCAGGTCGAGAAGACCATTCTTTGAATAGAACCTGCGCCCATTGAAGTACAGAGACAATCCTGAGTTCAGGTAGGCATAGTTCCATAGCTGATTCTCCAGGTATTCAGGTCTGAAGCGATAATGGCGAAAGATCTCATCATCTGGAGTGAAGGCAACATAAGTTCCATTCTCTTCATCGGTTTTAATCAACTTGGCATCATTAACCAGTTCTCCTTTCTCAAATTCGGCTACTTTCTTTTCTCCGTCTCTGATTGATTCAATCCTAAAGTGATCAGAAAGAGCGTTTACAGCTTTCGTTCCAACCCCATTTAAACCTACCGACTTCTTAAAAGCTTTTGAATCGTACTTTCCTCCTGTGTTGATCTTGCTCACACAGTCAACTACCTTACCAAGAGGTATACCCCTTCCAAAGTCTCTCACCGAAACACTTTGCTGATCAACTGTGATCTCCACCTTCTTTCCGTGACCCATCACATATTCATCGATACAGTTATCGATCACCTCTTTCACAAGGATATAGATCCCATCATCTGTAGAAGAGCCATCGCCGGTTTTCCCGATGTACATACCTGGTCGGAGACGCATGTGCTCCTTCCAATCGAGCGACCGGATATTCTCTTCCGTATATCTTATCTCTTCAGCCATTCAATCCTAAATTTTTTAGCGGAATGATTAAAAATACAATGACTGTATTGGCTTGCTTAGAATTTCAGCCTCTAGAAATCCACAATTCAACCGCAGGCATGGACAAAAAAAGAACCGGACCAATGGCCCGGTTCCCAAGTGAGTTTAGATTCTGTTTTAGAATGTGTGAGCAACCTTAGCATACATCATGAATCCCATGAAAGGAGTTCCTGGGAAACGTTGCCACTCATTGTTAAAGATGTTCTGGAAGTCAAGTCCGAAATGAGTTCCTTTTGACCAGTTTGGACGGTAGTTCAGTCTAATATCTACAAGGTTTGCAGGGAACACGTCACCCACATAAACGGCAGAGTTTGCAGGAAATGCATCCTGCCATCTCCAGTTCACACCATAGCTGAATCCTATATCCGGGAAAGTATGGTCAAAAGCAACTGAAGCTTTCCATTTAGGAGCGTTCAGTGCTACAAATCCACCAGCTGCTCCTTCAAGAGGAATACGGTCTTTGTTTACAAATGAACCTGCACCTGTAAGTGCGATCTTCTCATTCACCTGATAAGTAAATCCGATATCCATACCCATTACATCAATGGTTCCAAGATTTACATAAGTAAGAAGTACGTCGTTGTTTGTAATCTCTTCAGTAGGCGAAACATTACCAAATCCAAGTTGAGCATTTGCTCCCTGGATAATGAAGATCAGCTCATCATAAGCGGTTCCATTTGCTACACCTCCATTTCCATAAGCAGGGTTACCATCAAGAAGACCAGAAAGAAGTGGGTCTAATCCTGAGTTTGCCAGGTTTTGCTGAAGACTAACTCCTTCTGATGGATTCTCTAAAGCACCTTGAAGCTCAATTGGATCAAAGATCACAGAAGGAATGATATTGGTCAGAGGTGAAATGAAGTTTTGGATCTTGGTATAGTACAGATCAGCTGACAGGAATAATTTGTCTTTGATGATTCCTTTGTAGCCAATTTCCCAGGTTTGAGTTACAGTCGACTCAACACTTCCAAGGTCAGAAACAGTTGTAGGATCGAATTCAACATCGTATGGATTGTTTCCTTCAAGGATCCCAAATAGCTCAACTCCTAAGTGACTTGTGTTTTGAATGGTTCCAGTATCCCCACCAATTCCAACAAGAAGTGAATTAAGGATGGCCTCAACCAATGCCGGATCGAATCCTGCGGATTCTGCTAAACCAGCTGCCACAATGCTCAATTGAGCATCAAACCATTGGTAGTTGTTTGCAGTGTTGTTATAGTCGTAATAAGTAGTGTTACTTCCATCGTAATGGCTCAAATACTGGATCTGATTATTAGTCTCATTGAAGCTGTAAGTATATCCACTAGGATTACCGATACCCCTAACAGCATATCCTGCCGGGCTAAATCCATTTGCAAGATCCAGAGATAAGTTCAATGAAGTAGGAGAGCTAAATGCTCTGTTGTAAGTAGCTCTGATCGTATGTCTTTTAGAAGGACGGAAAGCAAGAGAAGCTCTAGGAGAGAACTGAATTTCCTCGATTTGATCCATATAATCAATTCTTAAAGCACCTAGAAGTTTCCACTTTTCAGTGATATCCCAGTCAGCCTGACCATAGATACCAAGCTGATTGATGTTGTCATCATCCTCGAATCGACCATTGATTGTTCCTTCAGTGTTTGGTCTGGTTAGAAGGGCGTCAAATCCGTAAATAACCTCAAGGCTATTGTTTGCCAATAAGTGACTCTGCTGAAGCTGAATTACATGAAGCTTAGACTTGTCGATGAGCAACTGGAAAGAAGTATCTGTTGGGCTCTGAGGGATAAGGTAAGTGTCTCCTGCATTTGAACCATTGATGAAGTACTGAGCGAAGAATCTCTTGTAACGGAACTTGGCCTGACCATAGTAATTGGTCCAGTCTCTTCCCTGACCAGCACCAAGACCGGTAAGCTCAAGGTTATTTGTTCTTGCAAAACCAGTTTGAACGATGATATCCATATCCTTGCTTGGAGCGATATCAAATCTTAGATCAGTGTTATACTTCTGAATGAAGAAGTCTCTTCTGTGTGGGCGAGGAGCAATAGTTGTATCCTGTACCCAATCGCCACCATCCTGTACAGAACCGAAGGCTACAATAGTACCTTCTCTAGGCTCTCTTGGATCGAAATATGGCCAATCATGACCCTGCATATAAGAACCGGAGATCTTGTAGGCAAACTTCTCACTTAGCTTTCCAGAATGGCGAATCTCAGGATTCCAAACACTTCTGGTTCCGGCAAGCATGCTTACAGTAGTCTCAAACTTCTCTGCCTGATCCAAAGGTGATTTTGTAATGATGTGCATTACACCATCAGCAGCATTTGGCCCATAAAGAGCTGAAGCAGGACCTCTCACGATCTCAATTTTTTCAATATCCGTTGTGTTTACCGGGATAAGCTGATATGCATTTACTCGAAGGGAAGGGACTCTGGCAATTCTGTTATCTACCATGGTGAGCATTGCTCCGGAGAAGATGTTGTTGAATCCTCTCAGGTTAACATTCGCCGATACAAGACCGGTTTGCATGATATCTACACCAGGGGTCTTTTTAAGATTATCTGTAACCGTCAAACTTCCAACGGTATTCTCGATCTCCTGAGTTCCGATCACAGAAACTGATGCGGGGGCATCGAGTATTCTCTCACGTCTCTTGGAAGCGGATACCACTACCTGATCAAGTCCAATAATATCTTTCTCTAGTGAAAAGCTGAAAGTAGTTGCCTCACCCTGAATAATGGTGATGGTCTTATAGCCTACTGAACTAATAATTACAGTAGATCCTTCTGATACGGTGAGGGTATAGGCTCCATTAATATCGGTGAGGGTTCCGTTTGTTGTGCCCTCTTCAACAACATTGGCACCTACGAAAGGCTCTCCATTCTCGTCTTTGATTGTCCCGGATACTTCTACCTGAGCCATCAAGCTTGAACAAAAACACAGTAAGACAGCAAGGCTGAATAAGCGTATAGTTTCTCTCATACAAGTTTGTTAGAATAAAAAAAAATTGACCCTTAAGTCAACCTTAAAATAAAGGAATTTTAACATTCGCCCTTAACGGGCGGATGGTGGATTTCCACAAAAAATTTAGATTTCTCTGTTCGGATCGAATGCCTCCAGGTAATCTGCCATTTTTCTTACAAATGTACCGCCCAGATAACCATCTACTATACGGTGGTCATAGCTGTGTGAAAGGAACATCATATGGCGAACCCCAATAAAGTCTCCTTCTGGTGTTTCGATAACTGCAGGCTTCTTGCGAATTGCTCCAACAGCCATAATTGCCACCTGAGGCTGATTAATAATAGGGGTTCCCATTACATTCCCAAATGTTCCAACATTGGAGATCGTATAAGTTCCACCTTCAATTTCATCGGGTTTCAATTTGTTGTTTCTCGCTCTATCGGCTAGATCATTTACCTGTCTGGCAAGGCCTGAAAGGTTGTACTGGTCTGCATTCTTTATTACCGGAACAATCAGATTTCCGCTTGGAAGTGCAGCTGCCATTCCAATGTTGATAGATTTTTTGATAAGGATCTTATCACCGTCTAATGAACAGTTGATCTCAGGAAGATCTCTAATGGCTTTTACTGCAGCCTCAATAAATATTGGTGTGAATGTAAGTTTCTCTCCATATCGACTAAAGAACTCGTCTTTATTCTTCTTTCTCCAGTTTACGATATTGGTTACATCGGCCTCAACAAAGCTTGTAACGTGAGCAGAGGTATGCTTTGAGTGAACCATGTGCTCAGCAATAAGCTTACGCATGCGGTCCATTTCTACGATCTCAACGTCTCCCTGACTCTTATACACATCTCCGAGCCCACGAGACCGGCAGAAAGATCGTATGCCGGCTTCGGCTTGAAAAAAAAAA
>CAXDOZ010000135.1:0-5874 GCA_963991145.1 uncultured Chitinophagales bacterium
TCAGGAGAGTTGCTAGATACCAGCAAAGTTGCTGTGCTTAGATAGGGCAGATAGGACAGATGTTACAGATGCTTCTTTCGTTTGCAAATTGAGACTTTACTCTTGATAGTGAAATACTCTCGAGTATTGATTTGTAGGGAGGGAATCAAAGATTGATGTTTCTCTTTGAGTTATGAAAAGAGACTTTGAGAAGGGGAATGAGGTACTTGATTTGAGTTTCAAATTTGCGTGTAAGATTGTTCAGCTTAGTAGAGATCTACAATCAATAAAGGAATACAACATAGCGAATCAAGTTTTGAGGTCTGGAACTTCAATTGGTGCAAATATAAAGAAGGCCCAGTTTCCGGAGAGTAGAAAGGACTTCTATCACAAAATGAAAATTGCTGCCAAAGAAGCTAGTGAAACAGAGTTCTGGATCGATTTAATAATTAAGACTGAGCTTGTTCCAATTAGTCAAGAAATTCAAGATGAGATCAAATCGATAATCTATTTACTGATCAGAATTCTTGAATCAACAAAAAGAGGTATGAACTAAATTCCGCCTATCCGCCTATCCGCCTATCCGCCTATCCGCCTATCATTCAAACACCTTCCTGTAATCACCGAGCTCCAAACCCGGTTGTGCTTTCTCTAAAAGGTCGATCGTATTTAAAACATTTTGCTTGAAGACCAGATGGGCTTCGCTGTCCGGATTGATCGGTCGGTGCATGGCAGCTTTTTTAATTTCGATCACTGCTTTCATGGTGTCAGCAGCTGAATTTGAAATAGCTGAGTTCGCATATTTTTCCCAAACGTATTCAATCCCCTGCTCGCTCGGATGAACCATATCCTTATCAAAGAATCTGTAATCACGAAGATCGTCGAGCATGAGCTCATAGGCGGGGAAGTACTCTACACATTCAAATGCGCCACTGAGTTGATGAGCTAATTCGATTAGCCTTGACTTGCTTAAGCTATTCTGGGAAAATCCTTGCTGCAGATAACGAACAGGACTTACCGTTAAATGGATCTGCTCAATTGCTGTTTCATTGATCAATCTACCGATCAGTGCATTCCAGACCGGAAAACCCTCATTGGATTCCATTAGCCTGTGATCAAAAGTAGATTGAGGGAACTTATGGCAATTCGCCACTATTGAACCATCGGAGCGAAGCGACCAGAGACCAGATGTCCCGAATGTGAGAAGCAAGGTCTTGCTCTCTTTTAAGCCCTTACGGGCCGATTCCAAACTGCTGTTCATTAATTCAACAGCCTGCTTAGGATCTACTGCCGAGAATCTTCCGTGAAACATCCAGTGATGAAACAGTCCTTCCGGACCCTGTTGCAAGTCCTCTTCACCTATTAGACCGTCGCTGAGTAGCATTTCTATTCCGGCAGCAATGGAGAGGGGATTATAAAGTATTCCGAAGGGGTTGATATTAACCTTGAAAGCGAGACTCTGAAGCCTTTCCCCCATTCTTTCTGCGAAGCAAGAACCAATTGCAATAATTGGCGTTGAGTAGTCAATTTGTCCCTTGAGTAAATCGGGTTGGAGCTCTGTCCTGAAGTTTCTGCCTGTATCCATATCTTAGGGCGAAGGTAATCAAGCAATAGATGAAACAATACCGTGCACGACTAACAGGAATAGGTCATTTTGTTCCAGAGCGAATTGTAAGCAATGAAGAGCTCACCAATTATATGGATACAAGTGACGAATGGATCACTGAACGAACAGGGATCAAAGCCCGTAGATTCTTTAATCCCGAAGAAGACTCTGTATCCAATATGGGTACTCGTGCCGCCCTTAAAGCCATGGAAATGGCCGGGAAGAAACCTGAGGATATTGATTTCATCATCTTCTCAACACTGAGTCCTGATTACAATTTTCCCGGTTCGGGAGTTCTGGTCCAGGATCAATTAGGGTGCCCAAATATTGGTGCTCTTGATGTTCGCGCTCAGTGTTCCGGATTCGTTTACGGACTGTCTGTAGCCGATCAGTACATAAAGACAGGCATGTACAAAACCATCCTCGTCATTGGTTCAGAGATCCAGAGTAATATCATGGAGCTGAGTGATCGTGGACGAAATATGTCGGTGATCTTTGGTGACGGTGCCGGAGCGGCAGTTATTGAAGCCACCGAGGAAGAAGGAGTGGGGATCCTGTCAACCCACCTTCATTCAGATGGATCTCAGGCAAGAGAGCTTATGCTCGAGCATCCGGGATCTCGTTTGAAAACACGCATGACAGCGGAAATGATCGAGGACGGTTCCATGCTTCCTTATATGAATGGAAATAAGGTCTTCAAGATCGCAGTTACGAAGTTTCCTGAAGTGATCAATGAAGCTCTGAATGCAAATGGTTTGACTGCAGAAGATATCAACCTTCTGATCCCTCACCAGGCGAATATCAGAATCGCTCAATTTGTACAAAAGAAAATGGGCTTGCGCGATGATCAGGTCTTCAATAATATTCAGAAGTACGGCAATACCACTGCTGCCTCAATTCCTTTGGCTTTCTCAGAAGCTTATGAAAATGGGCTGGCCAAAAAAGGAGACCTGATTTGTTTTGCTGCCTTTGGTTCTGGATTTACCTGGGCGAGCTGCCTAATGCGTCTCTAGAAAGTACCCAGAGGGTTTCCATTATAAGTAGGACAGGTCTTCCAACGCTTATTCTTATTGATAAGCTTGGTCGCCTCATGTGGGATCAATACAGTGAAACTGAATTCGAGTGAACCTCCTGGTCTGAACGTAAGTCCCTTGATATCTACATCGTAAGAAACTCCTACCTGATACTGCCAGTTATTCTTACCCATAAGGCCGGTATTCCCCAAAGTGAAAATGAAACTGTTTGTATTGCTCTGTGGAGTGAACTTCCTGCTTCGGTAGTACAATCCGATATAAATCGGCTTGGTGTAGATCGGGCGATTCCAGATATAAGTTCTGTTGGTCACGTAAAGTGTAGTTCCAAAAACATGTGTCTTAAATTGATCCTGAGCCTGGAATAAGTATTTAGGAACCAGGAAGAATTTATCCTCTATGATCGCAAAGCTCTGATCTGTTTGGAAGGTATGCTTGATAGGTAGCAAAGTCTCAATTCCGCTCAAAGAGACATCCGGGCGAACAAGGTGAGCCACCGAATAACCGATTTCCATACTCCACCAATCGGTGATATTAGCCTGGGTTTTGACTCCTACATCAACATCGAAATACTGAACGTTTCCTTGCTGTCCCGGCTGGAACATGGTTGGATTTACAATTCCCAGTTCAGGGTCTAACTGATCACTAAAAGTGAATTGACTGTAGTCAACTGTGAGGAAATTATAAGACAGCCTCGTACCAAAATAGAGATTGAAGTTCTCTGTTCCGGTTGGAGTGTGCCATGAGTAGAACAATCCCATTGTGGTGTACTTCAATCGGCCCTCTCCTTCAATATCCTGAAGCAGGTTAAAGCCAATGCCACCAACCACGAGGTTCTTTAATGCAAAATCAGTGAAGGCATCATAAGTACTTACCGGTCCGGGGAATGATTTACCTGGAGTGGCAAGCCACTGATTACGGTAGTTTACTCCCATTCGAGTACCATTCGCCTCCCCGGCTGCTGCCGGATTATAATAAAGCGGATTAGCGTCGAATTGCGAGAACTGCGGGTCCTGAGCATCGAGCCTTAAGGCTCCCAGAACCAATAGTAAGCAAATGATTAACTGCTTCATCTTTAGCTGTTTACGAATCCCGCTCCTTAGTGATTCACCTAAGCCAAAACTTCTTTCTCTGTGTAGATCTCTTTTCATGTTTCTGCTTAAGGTTATCGAATGACTGTTACTGTTCCGAAGCGTTTAAAGCCTCCGTTTCCATATTGCATTCCCTGCCATACGGTGCCATCGAGGAAGGTGGCTTCACACTTCCACATATAGGCATCCTGAGGAACAAGAGCTCCGTTAAATGTTCCATCCCAGAATTCAGCTGGTTCGGTATCGATCAATAGGGTGGACTCCCATAGGAGCTCTCCCCAGTTGTTGTAAACACTGATGTGATAGGTCTCAAGTCCAACTCCTTTAGGCTGGAAGACTCTCACCTCACCAACTCCAAACTCAGGACTCAATGCATTAGGGATAAATAGGCCTTTAACATACTCCGGAATATAGATCGTCTGAATAATGGTATCAGGGCAACCCCAAATGTTCCAGGTAACCAGCATCACATCAATATCACCCTGCAGGTTATCGTAAATGTGAGTTGGATTCTCTAGTGTTGAAGTGTCTCCATCTCCGAAGTGCCACAAGTAGCGAACTCCGTCAATCGACATGTTCGTGAAGTCGGCCTGCCCTCCAAATGCAAATGGAATTGTATTCGTTGTCCAGCTGAAATCAGCTGTTGGTCTTGGACGAACCGTAACTGCGCTTACCACTGTAACTGTATCACCACAATCTCCCTGAGAAATTGCCCTCAATGTCACATCGTAAGTGCCGGCAAATTGGTACACGTGAGTGATAGGTCCTGTTCCTACTGCTCCGGTTACATTTCCATCACCAAAGTCCCAGAATAATCTGGTAGCAAACTGAGTCTGAGGAGTGAAGGTCACTGTTAATGGTTCACATCCTTCATCCGGGCTTGCTGTAATATTTCCGATTACAGGGAATGGATATACATTGAAAGTGTTGAAGCTCGTATCACGACATCCCTCAATGTTTGTCACTACCTGCATGACGTCATATGCTCCAACTCCAGCATAAGTAACTGTTGGTGCTGGTGCTGTGCTCGTCTGTCCGTCATCAAAATCCCAGAAGTAAGTTACCGCGCCCACTGATTGGTCAACCATGGTAACAGTAACTGGTCCCTGACAGCCAAAGTCAGCAGGAGTGAAGCTGAATAAACTGGTTGGGATATCATTAATCGTAAGCGTGAAGCTATCGACGTTCACACAACCGGTTACCGGATGAGCGTAAGTATAAATGATCGTATGAACTCCAACACCGGCTGCTCTTGGGTTGATCACTCCGGCAGGGTCTATTACACCTGGTCCCGTATAAACTCCTCCAGAAGGAGTGGCAGAGGTCAGAGTGATAAATGGATCATTGATACAATGAACGATGTTTGGACCTGGGAATACTACTGGTAGAGGATTCACTGTAAGATCAAATGAATCTCTAGTCAAACAGGTTTGAACTCCGAAGGTGTAAGTCAATGTGTAAACACCAACTCCTACAACAGCAGGATCAAAGATTCCTGCTGAATCGACAACTCCGTTGCCTGTCCAGAATCCTCCTGCAGGTAAGCCTGGTAAATTGAATAATCCATTATCGATACAGATCGAATCATTTGGACCAGCATCTGCAAAGACCGTTGGATTTGTTGTCACAGTCATTGAATCTGTGTTAAAGCATCCCGTCAATGGATCCTGCACAGTGTAATACATTCTTGTGTTTCCGATTGCCAGGTTGTTTGGAAGGAATTGGCCGGTAGGAGAGATCGAATTTCCTGTCCATGTTCCACCTACTGGCAAGCCGAATAATTGAACCGGAATTGCCTGATCACAAACAGTTGTATCCTGTCCTGCGTCAACAAATGGAAGTGCGAGAACAGTCATTGTCAAAGTATCGGAATTGATACATCCCGTTCCCGGGTCCGTGTAAGTGTAGGTTAAAACATGATCTCCAACTCCAGCTACAGTAGGATCAAAGTCACCACTTGCAGCGATGATTCCCAGGCCTGTCCAAACTCCTGTTACTCCGGCAGGTGAACCGCTTACAATGGTGAAGATCCCATTGTTAAAGCAAAGCGTATCATCTGCTCCTGCATCTACAACCGGAAGTGGATCAACATGAACGATGACGGAATCTCTGGTCAAACAGGTTTGAACTCCGAAAGTGTAAACCAGTTCGAAGGTTCCAACGCCAC
>CAXDOZ010000136.1:0-5820 GCA_963991145.1 uncultured Chitinophagales bacterium
TTGTTCGCCCCGAGTTAACCACCTTCTATGCTGTTCGAATCTGGGATGTCTGCGATTCCGTCTTCGTCGATCGCGATGTGATCATCAATGTTCTGCCAGCACCGGATGTTTCCGTACCGGATACACTTTATCTCTGCGAAGGAGGAATTCAGGATCTGGGCGGCAGCCCAACTTCATCAACTCCCGGAGTTAGTTACCAGTGGACAGCAGTAAACCCTCAACCAGGAGTAACGCTCACTCAGGTCAATTCACCAAATGCAGTTGCAACAGTCCCTCTTGGGCAAACGGGTGTTAATCGCTTTGCAATTAGGGTAACAGAGAATGGAGCAAATAACTGCTTCAGAGATGATACGGTAACCCTGATTTCCTTACCTGACCCCATACCTCAGATAGTGCCAGATTCTACCGTGTCGATTTGTTCGGGAGATCCTGTGACAATAAGTGTTCAGGGAAGCTATGCGAGCTATCAATGGTCGACGGGAGGAGCAGGGTCGAGCATTACAGTTACTACTCCAGGCAGTTACTCTGTAACCGTAACGGATGCGAATGGATGTACTGGAAGCAATTCCGGTATCAATGTAGTGGAGCAAGCTCCGATCATCTTCGATGTTGAGCCGGATACCACAGTTGATCTCGGGAGTCCGGTTGCTCTACGAACCGACCTGGACCTAAGCGCTTCAAACATTGATTCCTTCCGATGGTCGCCCCCTGATTATTTGTCCTGTGAAACATGCGTGGACCCGATTGCCAGCCCTGAATTGCCCGGTTTCTACACCCTCACAGTTTACTCCTTTGGCTGTGTTTACCAGGACTCTTGTTTTATCGATCTGATCTTCCCGGAGGATTACTTTATTCCAAACATGTTTACTCCAAATGGCGACGGTAACAACGATGAATTCTATATCTACTCAGCAGGAGGTATCGAGGTTGTTGAGCTCTTGATCTACAATCGTTGGGGCGAGAAAGTATACGATGGAGTTGATCCCTGGAATGGTGTTTATAAGGAAGTATTAGTTCCTCCCGGAGTCTACACTTATGCATTCACGTTGAGCCTCTTTAATGGCACTACGGCCTATGAGAAGGGGAGTGTGACCTTAGTTCGCTAGCGAAAAAGGGATTTGAGGACTTGCAGATTTGCAGATCTGCAAATTAAGTCTCTGCTAGGATCGACATTTAGTTTTCTATTCTTAGAATAAAGAAAGCCGCTTAAATGAAGCGGCTTTTGTGCCCAGAACAGGAGTCGAACCTGCACGCCCTAAAACGGGCACAAGGCCCTCAACCTTGCGTGTCTACCAATTCCACCATCTGGGCTTAAAATTGGGATTGCAAAGAAAAGCATTCCAGTGAGATTTTAAAAGAAGGGAGAGATGAGTAAAAGACGAATGTGGCTCGCGAATCAGCACATTCAATCTGCAGATCTGCAAATCTGCAATTTTGCAAATTTGAAAAAGCTATCCGGCTGGAAGCAAGATCCGAAAAGTGGTCCCCTGCCCAACTGTACTGGATTTCACGTATATCCGGCCTTTGTGATAATCTTCGATGATCCGCTTGGAAAGCGACAGACCAAGTCCCCAGCCACGCTTCTTAGTGCTGTATCCCGGTTGGAAGACTCTGCTGAATTTGCCCTGGGGAATTCCTTTTCCGGTATCGGTTACGTCGATATAGATGCGATTGTCAGTAAGCCCGGCTTCAACCGTGATCTCACCTTCACCTTCAGTAGCATCCAGTGCATTCTTGAGCAGATTCTCTACCACCCAGTCAAAGAGCTGAGGATTGATATGCATATGCATGGTAGGAGGGTCTATAAATAGTTCGAACTTGACCTTTGAAGAGGATCGAGACTGCATATAGCTGAGGTTTCGCTCTAGCACATGCTGCACCGACATCTCCTCTAAAACCGGCTTAGAGCCGATCTTTGAGAATCGATCAGCTACCAGAGCCAATCGGTTGATATCCTTTTCAACCTCGCTCAGAACATTCATTTGTCGCCACTCTTCAGGCGGAGTTTCCTTGAGTACTTCCAGCCATGCAGTTAGAGAGGAAATAGGTGTCCCAAGCTGATGAGCCGTTTCTTTCGACATCCCCACCCAAACGCGATTCTGCTCAGCTCTTCTGCTATTGGAGAAAGCCATATAAGCCACGATCAGGAAAATGAAAATGATCCCAAGCTGGATATAAGGGTAATACTTAAGTTGATTTAGCAATGGGGAGTTCTCATAATAGATCAATCGCGTGACTCCATCTCCAAGATCAACTTCGATAGGAGGGTTTTGACCCTTCATTCCAGTCAGAACAACACGCAGATCTGAATCACTATCCTGGATATTCCCATATTCAAGAATCTGCTCCTTATCGTCAACCATGATCACTGGAACAGAGGCTGAGTTGAGAACCACCTCCGAGAAGAATGATTCTACCAGATCATTCAGAATGACCTTCAGATTTTGAAAGATCCACGAGTCGCGGTAATAGACAAATTGCTGTGCTCCACTTGGAATATCGATCACAAGCGGCTCGTATTCATCAAACTCATTTAGCAAGGCTCCCTGAAGGTAAGAACTGTCTTCGATTCCGGGGAAGTCAATATTCCTGTAAAAGGAGATCTGATTGAACTCATCCGTGATGATCACCGGAATAGTCGTATTGGATTGGATCAGCTCACTGAGGAATGAAAGCGTTCGACTGTCTGCCTCATCTACTTTAAGAACAAGCTTGGTCGCATCGCCCCATAGCTTTGCTCTGGTTCTTTCCTGACTGGCAATAGTGGCAAAGAGCTCATTAGCCGAACTTACAAGCTCTGCCTTCTGCTCAATAGCCTGAGCCCAGAACTCAACCTGTTCCTGCTCTTTTCGGGCAATCTGCCCGGCTAAGATATTTGTGTAGTAAAGTGTTGCCCCGGCAATGATGATGGCGGTAATTAGCAGCGCTACCTTGACATTCCACTTCCTTTCGTAGATATCCATCTGCGATTAAATTAATGAAAGGAAATGATTGGATTGGTGATTTATTGTTGACCGTCCTCATCAAAGATGAAATCCACTTCTTCAAGCGGCTCACTTTCATAAGTCTGACGTTCGATCTTGTTTGGGTCTTTCTCAACTTCAACCTTGCCCAGGATCTCCTGCCATTCGCCTTTCTCGCCTCTGAATTCTTCTTTTATGGCTACGCCGATGGGCTTCCAGGCAAGCTCAATGCTAGGATCATCGAGATGCCCGTACATGTGAATTGGTAGTTGAATTGCTCCTTCTTCAACCTCGTATTCTCGATAATCCGGCTTGTCCTTTTTAAATTTTGCAGCAAGGAGATGCTTAAGGCCGATGGTAAAGGTGTAGTCAATGTGATTATCGAAACCATGCCAGCCTCCTAGTTTAAGAGCGAGGTCATCTGTTTTAATATCCATCTCAGGGATGCTCACCTTACGGTTTTGAACAGTGATCGTATTGCTTATGTCAGCAAACTGGATCTCGCTCAACTCATCAATTATGAAGCGTTTAGACAGCAGAAGGAGAGGCTCATAATTGCTTAGCACGCCATTGCTGATAGTGATCTTTGCCTGAGCAAAAAGAGATTCCTCATTCAGTTCCGAGTAATCGTCCCAGGTTACATTCATTTGAACAGTACCATTTAGGTCTCCCTGCAAATGCTTATGCGTAAGAGAAGTCTGACCAAAGTTGCCGGTCTGCCTGAAGATCTCCACGATATCAAGATCATTAGCCGCAATGCTGGTATTTATATTCAATGAGTTGTTCTCGGTAAAGGTCATGGAACCATTTGCTATCAGTCCACCGTTCATAGCCAACATTTGAAGTGGCTGGAAGGCGATTTGCGATTCTTTCAATTGCAGCTTACCGGAAACCGATTCGAAGTGAAGGGAATCAAACAGTAGATTATCAATATTCACTGCCAGCGCTCCCTGCACATTGAATATTCGCTTCAATTCTCCCTTCTTCGTGCTGTTCTGAGCAGATGCCGTTTGGTTGATGCTAAATGTCTCAGTGATAGTTCTGATGTCTACCTCATGAGCATCAATTCTACCATCTAACCATAGATTATGACCGCTGTGCTCAGCTTCGCCACTCAATTGAGCCAGATAGGGGCCCAGATTTCCAAGGCTACCGCTAAATCCAACTTTTGCTCCGGGTACTTTGAATGATATCGTATCAACTCCAACATGCTTTCCCTGAAAACTTAAGTCCACGATCGGTAATTGGTAATTGATCCCTAAATGCGTTGCTGAAACCTTATTTGCAAGCAGATAACCAGAGCTTTGAATGGTTCCTGAACTAGGATTTCCCAGATCTTTCCAGGGACCTTCAACCACCAACTCATTGAAGTTCAGTTTCCCTGAAAGGTGGGTTAGAGATTCCTCTTTTATATATGGATAGAGAGCTTCGAGGTAAACCGCTCCCTGAAGAGATAGATTGACATAAGGGTTCTTTAGGCCCTGAAGTTTTAAAGAGCCCTTTATGCTTTCACCTGCAAAGCTCGCTTCAAGATCCTTGATGTCGAGCGTTGCCTCATCGGCCGTGAGGCCAAAATCTTTAGAGTAATAGACGTTTGCGTAGAGGCTTTTGATTTCTCGGTCTACGACCGGATGATAGATCTGTCCTTTCTGCAAGTTCAATGAGCTGGCGATGAATTGATTTTCAATTCCTTTCCCGATTCCTTTCCACTGGGCTATGAATTTGTACTCACCGTCGGCATCAACGCCTTCAAATTGATCCTGAAATTCGACCGGAACCAGACCAATCAGATTTTCAATATCCCCACCGATGGCTTCGAATTCAAAATCGAAGCTGTCAGTTTCTGCAATCTGATAGTAACCCTGAGCCTGAATATCGTTTTTGGCGATGGAGATCGTAGATGGCAATAGGGTAGTGGTGCCAAGCTCTCCTTTCACGTCCAGTTGAAGATTAAGCTCATAGGGAAGATCGAGCTCTCTGCTGGCTGAGGCAGTGAGCACACTTAATGAATGACCCTTTCCTTTAATGATCAGCTGTATATCCTTTCCATTGATGCTGCCATCAAGATTTGCTTTCTCTAATCTGGTGCGAATATCCACTTCAGCAGGAACCGACATATATTGTACAGTCATATTCTCAAGCACCGCTTCCTGGATTGTCAATAGAAATGGCTCTTGCTTAAGGCTGTCTGGGGTGGATTTAATGATATTATAATTGGCCAGGCCATTTTCATCGACATAGACATTTACGCTACCATCTCTTAGGTAAACAGAGTGGAAGGAGTAATCTCCACTGATAATGTCGAATGGATTGAAGAAGAAAGCGAGCTCCTGTGCTTGCACGAATTGCTGAGCGGTTGAATCTCCCTGTCCGGTCAATTCGACATCGTAAAAACTCACTGAAGCGTATGGGAAATGGCGCAGGAAGGAGACCTCGATATCAGGTGAAACATTGAGTTCAGTCTTGATCGACTTGTTCAGCTCCGTAATGATCACCTCCTTGATCCTATCACCGAACACAAAGGGCAATACAATTGCCACTGCCAGCAGGGTAAAGAAGGCTGCCGCCACACTCCATAGTAATCTTCTCCACTTAGACTTCATGCTAATAGAACGCTTTATTGATGAGCGAATGCACAATTATCCATATACAAATGTCGGGTCAAACCGGGGCTGATGGAATAGAGATTAGTCACAGAAAAATGTGGGATTGACCTGTTTTTAATGTTGCGTAAAAGCAAAGACATGTTTACATTTGCACCTCCCAACCGGGAGCTTAGCTCAGTTGGTTCAGAGCATCTGCCTTACAAGCAGAGGGTCACAGGTTCGAATCCTGTAGCTCCCACAAAGAAAAAAGC
>CAXDOZ010000137.1:0-5796 GCA_963991145.1 uncultured Chitinophagales bacterium
GAGATTTCTGCCTGTCTCGTGGGCTCGGAGATGTGTATAAGAGACAGGTTTGGGTCGATCTCAGCGATGAAGGATTAGATGAGAAGCTCCTAATCCGTAGCGATGGAACCTCTGTTTATATAACCCAGGATCTGGGTGTTGCCGAAGCTCGTTACGAGGATTACAAAATGGATCAGCTCGATTATGTAGTTGGCGATGAGCAGAACTACCACTTCAAAGTGCTCAAGCTGATCTTACAAAAGATGGGTCGCCCTTACGCAGATGGGATCACGCATATCAGTTATGGAATGGTGGACCTTCCCGATGGAAAGATGAAATCTCGTGAGGGGACAACAGTTGATGCAGATGATCTAATGGCAGCAATGTTTGATACCGCAAAAGATTACACCAGTGAGTCGGGCAAGGCAGATGGCCTATCGGCCGATGAGGCCAATTCCCTGTACCAGCAAATTGGATTGGGAGCATTGAAGTTCTTCATCCTACGCGTGAATCCTAAGAAGCGCATCCTATTCAACCCAAAGGAATCAATCGACTTCCAGGGTTTTACGGGGCCATTTATCCAGTATACTCATGCGAGAATTCAATCAGTGCTTCGCAAGGCTTCGGAGATGACTTTACCTGAGCCTCCGGCCGATTACCCAATGAATGACCTTGAGCGCGATATCATCGTTCAGCTCTATCAATATCCTTCTGTGATCGCTGCTGCGGCAGAGAATCTCGATCCTTCAGAGATTGCGAACTACGCTTATAATCTCGCAAAGAGCTTCAACAAGTTCTACGCAGAGTACAGCATCTTAAGAGCTGATTCAGATACTGAGATCGCCTTTAGAGTTCAGCTGGCGGAAGCTGTTGCAGATACATTGAAGCAGGCTACGAGATTGCTTGGAATGGAAGTTCCGGATAGAATGTAATTACTGATAAGGCATCACCGCCTCGGGATCGATAGCCTTTGCCATCTCCACATAGATCTTAGAGGTCTTCTTGTCCTTATTCTCCTTGTAACAATAGGCCATTAGCATAAGCAACTCTGCATTCTCGGGCTCCAGCGCCATTGCCTGATCGAGAGCCATCAAAGCCATATCGTAATCCTGGATGTAGGCATAAGTGTTTCCCATATTGTAATAGGAACTGTAATGCTCGGGGTCGAGGCCTACGGCCGATTCAAAATTGGCCACTGCCATATAGTAGTCTTTAGCTCCCATATAGCTTAGACCAAGCTTGTAATAGTTGATCGCCGACTCATCCACTGATGATAATCTATCAAAGTAGTCTACCGCTTCCCAGTAATCACCTTCGAGATAGAAGATGTTACCAAGGTATTCCAGGGCTTTTGCCCTGCGGGGATTAAGCTTCAATACCTCATCGAAAGCCACAATTGCTTTGCCTGATTCACCAAGCATATCATTGCACTCACCAAGCTGAAAATAGATCTCCTCAAGTAGCTTTGGATCATTCACCGATTGAAGAGCATCCTGAAAAGCACTGGTGGCAAGCTCGATATTATCTAATAGTCGATGAACTCTGCCCAGATTGTAATGCGCCTGACCGTAGCCGGGATCAATGATCGTAGCCTGCTTGAAGTAGTTCTTTGCCTCTGTTGGATTTGGCATGGCCAGATAGCTCATCCCAGCCATATTGCACATTCCCGCATCTCTTGGGTGTAGCTCAAGATAATCTTTGAAGGCTGCACTTGAAGACAGATAATCTTCCTGTTTGTAATAGGTGTAGGCAATCATTCGAAGCGCCGTAGAGTCATCTTCTCTCCTGTCCAGCACGTGATTGTAATAAAAGAGCGCTTTCTCGTATTCCTCTGCGCCATAAAAGTGATAGCCCAGCTCAAGAGCATATTGCAAACTATCGGGATTGGCTTCAACCAGCTCCTCCATGATGGCAATTCCACTGTCAGCGCTACCAGACCTACGGTGAAGGTCAGCCAGTGCTAAGTAAGATGGATCATAGTTGGGATTAGTATCGATCGAGCGTCGGTAAGCTCTCTTTGCCAGTTTTGGATTGTTCATCCCTTCAAGGCCAATCCCCAGCAGATACCAGTGCTCCGGATTATCCGGCTCCACAGAACAAAGAGTTTGAAAGTTGATCAAAGCCTCCATGTACTCATCTAACTGCAGCTGACTCAAACCCTGGAATTTATAGGCGGTTTGATTGGTCTTCTTCACTTCAAATGCTCTCCCACATATGGTTTCAGCTTCGGGGAAATCTCTCATTCGATAAGCCTGAATACAGAGGATATTAAGGGCATTAAAGTCAGTGGGTCTGGTATCGGCGAAGCGCACAAAATCGGCTTGAGCGGCTTTCTGTCGGTCCATGTTCAGGTATGCTGAGCCACGGTAGTAGTAAAGCATTGAGTCTGCCCGGTCATAGAGGCCTTCGGCCCGATTAAGCTCATTTACTGCTTCACTGTAATCTTCTGTAAAGTATAATGAGCGGCCATAGAAATCGTGGTACTCGGCGATGGTATCGTTTTGCTCAATGATCTGAGAGAAAGTAAATGCTGCCTTTTCATATTCTCCTTTCATGTAGAAAGTCATGGCGGCTTCCCAGTTGGCAAAGCTTAGAGAAGGGCTAAAAATGAAAAAAGCCATCAATATGGCGAGTGCTCTGAACATCGGGGCAAATATAGAATCCTATTATGGGCAAAAAAAAGGGGAAGCCAAGCTTCCCCAGTATATTTGTAGACCAGAGATTAATCCCAGGTCATTGCTTCTTCATCACTGTGGTCAACTGACTCATTGGTGGTTTCCTCAGCTACAGGTTCTTCAACAACTTCTTCCTGCTCTTCATTTACAGGCTCAGTTTTGATCTCTTCTTCCTCAGTGCTTTCAGTCTCTTCAGTGTAGTACTCCTCTTCAGTAGAGGTAGACTCTTCGCTCTTTTGGTAGTCGTTGTTGTAAGAATTGTTTGTGATTACTTCGGGACGCTTATCGTATTGATCAAAGTCGTATTCCGGCATAAGCTCTTCTTTCACATGGTCGACAGTGTTTTGCATTGCCTCCATGAATTTGTTGAAGTCCTCTTTGTAAAGGAAGATCTTATGTCGCTCGTAGCCACCATCATTAAATTTCCTTTTGCTCTCAGTAATGGTAATGTAGTAGTCGTCATACTTAGTAGCGCGAACATCGAAAAAATAAGTTCTTCGCTTACCAGCCTTGAGTTTTTGAGCGTACATACCATTCTGCTTGTTCCGATTCTCTTCCACTATTATCTGTTTAAGGTTTGGTAATGATAGCGTCAAATATATTCAAATCCCTGTTTTTTAAAGAGGTTGCTCCTCTATTTGCTGCCTTTGCCACATCTCAAAATAGAAACCACTGCTCTCGATCAGCTGCTCATGAGTTCCCGATTCAATGATCTTTCCCTCATCCATTACCAGGATATTATCGAAGTTCAATAGGGAGAATATTCGGTGTGTGATCACAATGCTAGTCTTGTTGCGCATCAGCTCATCAAAGCGGCTAAGTATCTCTTTTTCAGTGTTTGCGTCCACTGCTGAGAGACAATCATCCAGTACTAATACACTCGGGTTTTTTACCAATGCACGGGCAATAGAGATCCTTTGTTTTTGTCCTCCCGAGAGTGTCACTCCTCTTTCCCCAACCATCGTATCGAAGGCTTCGGGGAAGCGCTGGATCTCATTGAAAATAAATGCATCTTTTGCAGCAGATTCTGCAATTATCGGGTCATCACTATCGGTTCCAAACAGAATGTTGTTCCTAATACTATCACTGAAGAGGAATACATCCTGAGGCACGTATCCAACCTGAGCTCTGAAATCAGTGAGATTGATCTTTCTGATATCCAGATCATCGACCGCTATTTCGCCCGAATCAACATCATAGGTTCTCATGAGAAGATCAGCAATGGTTGACTTGCCTGAGCCCGTTCGTCCCACGATCGCCCAACGCTCTCCTTCTTTGATATGAAAGCTCACATCGTTCATTGCAACTATCCCGGTATCCGGATAGGTGAAAACTACATTCTCAAACCTGATGTCTCCTTTGAGCTTGAACGGCTCTTCAGTAGGGTTTTGAATTCCAGGTTCAGTATTCAGAAACTCATTGATCCTTTTTTGACTGGCCGCTGCTCTTTGCACGATCGAAGCTATCCAGCCGATGGCAGTCACAGGCCATGTAAGCATATTGACATAGATCACAAACTCCGCGATCACACCAAAAGTGATCCTACCATTCATATACTCGATTCCCCCAACGTAGATCACGATCACATTACTCGCACCTACAAGGAGAAGCATTAATGGGAAAAAGTAGGACTCGATTCTTGCCAGATGAAGTGACTTGTCTTTGTAAACATCACTCTCTTTATCGAAGAAGTTGCTTACGGCTTTTTCCTGCACATAGGATTTGATCACCCTGATTCCGGCAAAGTTCTCCTGTGCTATTGAGGTCAGATCAGAAAGCTTTGCCTGGATCTCCTCACTGGCTTTATTAATAAGAGTATTTACGAAGTAAATGGAGATGGATAGGATCGGTAATGGTAAAAGGACCCACAAGGTCAGGGTAACATTTACACTAAGCATGGTTGTGATCACCATGATCAGCATGATACTGAGGTTGATGAAATACATCAGTGCAGGACCAAGGTACATTCTTACCCTATTCACATCTTCAGTGATTCGAGACATCAGGTCACCGGTTGAACGGCGCTTATAAAATGTTTGATCCAGTTTCTGGTAATGCGTGTAGACCTCATTTCTAAGATCGTATTCGATCAATCTGGACATCACGATCAGAGTTTGTCGCATGAGGAACATGAACAAACCTTTTGAGAGTGCCAGCGCCATATAGATTCCTCCAATGATCAATAAGCCCTGAAGGAAGCTTTGATAGATATCGGCTTGAAGATCATCAAAGCCCAAAAAGAATCGGAAGAAGCGCAGATTCTCGGTCACAAGGTCAATCGCATGACGGATGACCTGTGGGCTAAGAACGTTGAACACATTGGACATGGAGACGAATAAAATCCCCATTAAAAGGCGCCAGCGATACTTCCAGAAATACTTGTTTAAAAAGGCGAGACTCTTCATGATTTTGGGTGCGCATATCCCATTTGTCTTGACGAAAAAAAAACTAATTTTGGCGCACCTTTTTCAGGGTGTAAGTTTACTTAAATTCTCTTGACATGGCGTCTAGCTCAGCATCTTCCGTACAGGAAGATTTCTCTAGTTCTTTATTTTCTCAATTAGATAACATGGGCCACGAGCAAGTGGTTTTCTGCCACGATGCAAAAACAGGCCTAAAAGCAATTATTGGAATCCATAACACCACTCTTGGACCTGCTTTGGGTGGTACCAGAATTTGGAATTACAACAACGAAACCGAGGCATTGATCGATGTTCTTCGACTTTCTCGTGGTATGACCTACAAAAGCTCTATCGCGGGCATTGATCTCGGTGGAGGAAAAGCAGTGATCATTGGTAACTCAAAAGAGCGAGCAAACGATCGCGATTACTGGCTTCGCTACGGTGAGTTCATCGAGAGTCTTGGTGGAAAGTATATCACAGCTGAGGATGTTGGAACTTCTCCAGACATCATCAAAGTAGTTGCAGAAAGAACCAACCACGTGGCTGGAAAGCCGTTGGACATGGGCGGAACAGGGGATCCTTCTCCGGTAACTGCCAGAACTGTATATCTCGGAATGAAAGCATCTGCGAAAGCAGTTTGGGGCAAGGATGAGTTGAATGGCAGATCTGTTTTGATCCAGGGCGGCGGTCATGTTGGCCAATACCTTGCAGAGTACCTGAACGACGAGCAGGCGAAGATT
>CAXDOZ010000138.1:0-5775 GCA_963991145.1 uncultured Chitinophagales bacterium
TGGCTCCATCACAGCCAATTACAATTTTGCATTTGATCTCTGATTCATCAGTCCCGATCAATGTAAGGTCATTAGCACCTTTTTTAATTTTGATGATGGAGTGATTCTCCAGGATGTCGCCCTTATTTCTTCGCTTCACTTCCTGAAATAGGATATTGTCAAAATCCTCCCTTTTGAAATTATAGGCTTTTAATTTCCAGTTGATCGTGATCGCTTTTCCATTTGAGCCGACCACTTCTGCGTGTTTGATATTCTCTTTTTGGGGATAATCATCCAATACAGAATCAATCTCCGGCCATACTTCCCGAAGGAATCTTTGAGACTTACCCGGAATGGCATCTCCACAGATCTTATGTCGGGGAAAGGAGCTCCGATCAATAAGAGCAATTTTTAAATTGGAATTAGTAAGTGCAAGTGCTGCGGCAGATCCGGCCGGACCAGCGCCTAGAATGACAATATCATAAGTGCCTTGCAAAGCTATCTTGGCTTAACGGTACCATTCCCTGTGATAAACTCACGAATTTCAGGGTCTCCTTCATAGATCACTTTACCACTGCCTATAATTCTCACCCATAGATGCTCAATTACATTCACCTCTGCTCTTGCATTCCCTGAGATGTTTACCTCCATTGAATCAACCGGGGAACTGAAGCCAAGCAGATTTCCTGAACCGGTATTGAGATAGTTTATCGACTGATATCTGCAGCTATCTAAACGTATCGTAGAATAACCAAAGCAACTTATATCAAGGCGCTCACCAGTGGTTCTGGTGAAAAGCATATTGCTATTTCCAGTTACTTGAACAGATTTGATCTCTGGCATGATGAAATTAAAGCTGACATCATTCTGGTCAACGCAAACTCCAGATCTCAAACTGATAAAGAGAGTACTATCGGTGAGAAAGGAAGTCCAAAGTGGAATAATGTTATCTGAGCCTCTGATTATCGCACTAAAAGCATTTGAATCCTGCTCAAAAAATAGATTCGCTTCTCCTAGTAATACTACTCGGTTAAAGCCTCCGGTGGTAAGAGTATAGTTGGTTGGCTTATCACTAGGAACGACACAACCATCGTCTTTGCAGCCAAATGCCAGAAGAATGAGAAATAGAAATGGGGTCAGAAAGGAGGCCTTCATAACCCTAAGATAAAGGAATATCACTTAGGATAGGAATCGATAAGCACTCCCTCCTCATCATAGTATTTATCCCACAGCAGACCATCTTTTAAGAATACAGCCTCTCTTGCCAGCTGTCCGTTTCCATACCAGCGTTCAAACTTACCATGAGCCATTCCATGTCGGTAGTTCTCCCTGATATAGTGAGAGCCATCCGGATAGAACATTTCATGGGTGCCTTCAGACAGGCCTCCAACAAAAGTGAATCTTCGCTCCATCTGACCATTTTCGTAATAGGCGATTTGCTCCGTTACCAGGCCACTTTCATAAAAGGTGAACATGACTCCTTCACCCGGATCAGCCATTGAATATGAGCAGCCGGAGAAAAGCTCGCCATTAAGAAATGCAGTATCAGGGAGTGTATAGTCTTTCGGTTTTCTTCTCTCCAGATCGTCATAAAGAACTTCGCAGGGGCTATCCATCCCCGGTGGAGTTGGTGCCACAGATTGAACCTTCTCAAGGCCGAGAAGAAGAAATGGGAATGAGATTAGAATTATTGAATTCATAAAAAAAGGGCTTGACTAATTTAGCCAGGCCCTTGAATATCAGCTGTTAATTTTCTTTAAGCTTACTTTTTCTTTGATGGATCCTCATTAGGAGGGTATTGGCTCATGATCCTATAGATAGCATCATTGATTCTGTCCTCTGCTCCTTTGGGATTATCTACCACGGTTTTTGTTCCGCGTCCCTGCCATACAAGTTGTCTTTTGTCAAGGTCGATGAAATCGATAAAGAGCGTACCTACAACATAAGTAGTGATATCAATTGAGGTGGTACTAAAGCCTCCTCCATAGCCATAGGGATAATACATTCCTCCGTACCCCCATCCACCGTAGTAGTCATTGTATGCAGTAGCCTCTTGCTTTTGATCAAACCTGAGGTTGGCATTCAATACGATGTCCGGATCATTCATATTTTTTGTGAATCCCAAAGCAGCCATTTGAGTTTCCATCGCTGCCTTAACTCTTCTAAGATTTAGATTATTGATTGGAAGTGAATCTACCTGTGGCGCAAAAGCGTATGTCTTATAAGTTGAAAAATCCACGCTGCTATCGTAGTCGTAAGAAACCTTGATCTGCTCTGCGCAGGAGGCCATAAAAAGCACGACAATTATTGAAAGTACTGCTAGTCTCATATAGAGTTATTTTGACCTGTAAATTAGTGTTTTTACAGTCCTTCGAGAAGAGTAAGAGATAATTCCTGATTATTATCTGCGATCCTCAACCGTCCAGCCCTGATTTCTCAGTTCCTGAAGGTCTACAGTAAAGTCACTGGGGAAGATATCGATGTACAGCTCCCAATCCAGATAAGAGTATACTCTGCGTCTTTCATCTTTGTAAAAGACTTCAATCTTATGAGGAGTGCAGTCTGATTGACGGTAGCTAACAATTCGATACAGTTCCTCTTCAGTCTCGAGGTACAGCTTTACTGTTGTCATTTCCTCGGTTGATTCTATCACTTCAAAAGAATCGTAAGGGTAGAAGAATGGATTTTGAATTCGATCCTTGAATTTGAAGCCGAAAGTCATTTCAAGCCGCTTCTCATTTGGATAAAGGATGAAGATATTCTCCCCGTCAGATATGATCTCCTGAGATTCACCATAGTCCAGACTCCAGAATTCACCACCTCTCACGATCTGCACTTCTGTAGTGCTTGGCTTCTTCAATTTGGGATGATACAGTTCTTCCTTGAGGGTAACTGTGTAAGTTGGATAGTTGATACTCGGAGTCTTACAACCACCAAACATCTGCTCAGGAGTCCAATCCTGTGCAATTACAAGAGCGGATTGGAGGATAAGAAGGGCTACAAAAAAAAACTGCTTCATGATCTTAAGATATGCAAGATGACGAAATCGATGCATAAAAGAAGAATAGCATGAAGCAGTTCCTGGAAATACTAATTCCTAGTTCTTTGCCTGCTCGGGCACGAGGCGAATGATTCGCAGTTTATCGAATACCCAGATCGCGATGTATACGGGATCGATCTCCCACCACTTGTATCCAAAGTTTGCACTCTTAGATCTGCCGTGGTGATTGTTGTGATAGCTCTCTCCAAGCATCAAAACGTCAAGTGGCAATAGGTTTTTAGATGTATCCTTCGTCTTGAAGTTCTCATAACCGTATTTGTGAGCAAACCAGTTAATGATCACGCCGTGGAATGGTCCCATCACAGCCTGAATTGGAAGGAAAGTGAAGTACATCCAGATTGGAGCCTGGAAGTAAATGTAAAATGCTACATAAACACCGAACCAAAGCGCTCTTGTGATCTTGTGATCAGCAATAAGCTCCATTCTTCCAGAAGGAGGAAGATTTCTCTTAAGGTGATCAGCAACCTCTGTCTTACCTTTTAGAATGCTTGAGTAGATGATCTTTGTTCTCCACATCATTTTCATGATGTTCTTGTCATACTTAGGAGAGTGCGGATCCTCAGGCGTATCTGCGTGAAGGTGGTGTAGTCTGTGAAGAATACCGTAAGCTCTAGGGCTTAAGTAAGATGAACCCTGGAAAACAAAAGATCCAAAGTGGAAAGTTCTTTCCCAGAACTTAGACATGGTAAACATTCTGTGAGCCGCATATCTGTGGTGGAAGAATGTTTGAAAGAATAGTGAAGCGTACCAGTGTACGATAAAGAAAATGATGATTACAATTGGCATTGTACTAATTTTTCAATCTTATAAATTGAGTAGGCATTGGCCTCACAGCAAATGCTTACTCAAGGGTTAGCGGCGCAAAGATAGGCTACTTTCCTTGAATGGTTCTTAAAATTCAGGAATGCTTCATTTGCGGATCATAGTTCAATAAACAAGGTCCGAAATTGTTGGGCTCAATAGGATCAGGAAACGGTTTCTTCTGCCAGAACTTTTTCCTGTTTGGCTTTTTCTCCTTCGCTTTCCAGTCCTTCTTCCACATTAATCAGCCATTTCTCTGGAATGACCTTATCGTAGATGGCTGGGAAGGCTGTATCTGCTTTGTAATTCTTTCTTACCTGCTTGTAAAGATTGTGATTGAACATCTCCTCAAACTCCTTCCGGGTCATGAAGATATCTGCATAAAGCATGTGGAAGCCACCTTTCCCCTGGGTGTAGTGCTCAAGCGCTCTGCTTGTCTCAATGGCATTGTATTCACCTCTGGGAGCAGATTCAGGAATTCCATAGATCCCAACATCTACAAACATGGCCCAATCACCTTCATTCGTGTTCTCCGGGTTCTTAAGGATCCCTTCCATGTTTCCATGATTATACATTCTTACCGGACAGATCCATAGAGGATAGATGCCATAGTATTTCTCAGATAAAGCCACACTCTCCTCCAGATCCTTCATCGGAACAAGAATATCCTGCGCAACTCTCCCTTCAATGGCTCTTTTCCTTAGTTCTTTGGTCATTGAGTATTTCATCAATGAGATCTTAGGTGCGCCCATCCAGGCGAAAAGCCAGCGATACCAAGCTTCATTTGCAAATGGAACGAGATCCTTGAACTGGAAGAAGATCGAAGGGGTGTGTCGGTGGAAGTAATGCCTTAATGGAATATACTCTACGGCTTCGCCGGATTGGAGAAATTTTGCAACATGGGTATAGAACCAGGGCTTGAACCACAAATTGATCGGATTCACTTTTCCCGATTCTGCTCTATTGGTCATTTGACCTACCATAATAACCCCTTCCTGGGCAGAGAACACTAATCCTTCGAGGAAATCAGCCTCGTCTTCGGTTTCTGCAAGTCGTTTCATCTCATAGCTGAATTGCTTCATCGAATGGAATGGTCGGTACTCCACTTTTATGAATCGCTTCACCGGAACGATTCTTAGTTCCGCAGCCACAAGGAAGCCGAGGGTTCCATGTGACATTGGCAAAGAGTGAAATAGCTCGGGATGAGAATCTCTGGTAGCTCTCACCAGCTCGCCTTCAGCAGTTACGATCTCAAATGCCTCAACGGTTTCAAAAAGGAATCCATAGCGATGAGAAGTTGTCTCGATACCAATTCCCATAAGGAGCCCTCCAACGGTGAGGTCATCCATTTCAACCTGCACTGAAAGCGCCAGCCCTTTCTTGACCAGGTAATGCGTTATGTCTCCCATGGTTGCCATTGGCTCAACCCTGAGAATCATTTTCTCGCGATCGATGGAAAGCACATTGCGGAGGTTGATCGGTATCTTGGCCAGATCGTCTTTGTAAGTCGCTTTCCTGATCGACATTGTCTTCCAAGGTGCGCGAGCGGTACACATCTTTTTTCCGGAGGCATGAGCCTCTTTCACCATCTGTTGAATCTCAGCTACACGCCTGTCGTGGAGCTTATTTGTTGCGAAGAATGTTCGGTAAATCCAGTTGTTAAAGTCCTGCCATTGTTGATACAGGAAGCTTATCGGAACCACTACAAGGAATATAACCATCCCCCGGTTCCGGGTAATGAAGTTCTGTACTGCGGAAGCCATTAGTCGTTTTGTTTGTATGAAAATTACGAATTAAAACGACAGTTAAATCAAACTAATCCGGAATGTATTCATCAATTATTGCCTGTCCGGGAGATACGATTTCCAGCACCTCTTCTTTGAGCTTTGGATCTAAGTCTTCCCATTTCTTATTCCTGAGCGAAGGAAGATCCA
>CAXDOZ010000139.1:0-5770 GCA_963991145.1 uncultured Chitinophagales bacterium
ATCCGACATTTCTGCCTGGCTCGTGGGCTCGGAGATGTGTATAAGAGACAGGACCGGGCCCTCCCGGAACACCATTTGACCAACTGAAATTATAGGTCGCTGGATCTCCTCCTAAAGCGAGGGCTGAGATATCGGTGCAATCGCCAATACAAATGACCGTATCTACGGCTGATGCTGTAACGCTAAGAGGGCAATCATTAACCAGAATGCTTACGAATACCGTTTGCTCGATCAGGCTGTCACAGGCATCAACAAAGAAGGTTTGAAGCCTTAATGTGTAATTGCCATTTGCATTTAATCCAGGACTAAAGTTGATCGTGAAGCTCTGGGCAACACCGTTCTGGCAGTTTATAGGTGTAACACTTGTTACTGTTTGGCCCTGCGGGCCGAATATCTGAAAGTCACTGGCATCAAGAGAATCACATCTCAGAGATTGATCCACAGTAAGGGTTAAAACACTTGTTGAACAAGGAGGGTTTGGAACAGGGTCAAAAACAGGGAGAGCAGGATTACTTACAAATGCTACCCAGTTAGCAATCCAACCGGTACCGGTTACTGAGGCATCAGAGCTGAAATGAATGGTGAGATAACCGCTCTGCGCAATAACTGTAGGTGGTAGGTTACTCCCGGATTGAGGTGGGGCAAGGAGTGTAGAGTTCGTGTCTGGTCCATCGAAAAGTCTTACAATGTCCTCGCCGAGCTCTGTTTGGAAGCTACTGAAGTTTAAAATGATCGAGTCTGCACCGGGAACACAAATAGTAAAGGTGAAATTCTCATTATGATCGTAATTACCGGCTGGTTGGCCGGCATCAGAATCAAGCAAGGTACCCTGACACCTATTTACGGTTTGATTGCTCATGTTGTAGGTCTGAGCATTCAGGCCAAAGGAGGCAAGCAACAGGATAAATGATATGTAGAAACTCAGCTTCCTCATTGAGCAATAATGGTAATGTCTGGCGTCTGAAGAATATTCGAATAATGTCCTGCTCTATCTCGAAGGACAATTGTGTAATAGGTGGTTTCCTGTCCACCTGAACCGAGTAAGAAGGTGTTTCGAATATTTATCTCCAATGTGCCTTCAATTGAAACATTAGAACCAATGGGGGATAATGGTCTTACGAAGTAGTTATCTGGATCAGGGAGTCTGGCATCTTGAACGAACAGACTGAAGCTATCTGGGTTCTCAAATCCGATATCACCGTCTCCGTCTCTATACTGAATTACGATCTGAATCGAATCTTCAAACTCGGTGATGGTCGTTGGACCAGCCGATAGAAGTGTGATCTCTGGCTCAATTGGGAAAGTAGTCTCATCCTTTGAGCAGGCACTAAAAAATAATATGGAGATACAGGCATAGTAGAGGTATCTCATATTACTGGAATTCGATTGTGAAATAATTCTTCAAATGCTCCAGGGAATTATAACCGGGCATGTAAACACCATCGTTCACATCATCGGCAACTTTGATCCTTACGAAGAGTTGTTGCCCGGAAGTGAATGTATCGATGCCTGTTAGGGTGTATTTGTAATAGTAATCAACCATGGATCCCGAATAGCCCATCATACTGATTGGAGAACCCAGAGTTTGCATTGTGTTTGGAGCGACAGAATCGATATAAGTTCTGCTAGGCCCTACTCTAATTTCTTCAATGGTCAGCAAATTTGCCGGCAATTGATCATCAACTGCACTGAAATAGATGTCAACTGAGGGAGCGCCTGCAGTCACCTGCATCATTCCCTGATTGTTTCTGCTGAATGGAGCCTGCACTCCGGCAGGAGTAGTTTGGATGCCAGCCATTTGGGGAACCATATTTGGCCATGTTGCTGTGACGCCGTTAATATCAGGAGCGCCGGCATTGATCCAGTTTCTAATATTTTGGATGTACTCGTCTTTCATTGCAGGCCAATCGCTATCAGGTTCAGTCACAAGAGGCATAATACCCGAGTTCCCACCCAGATCTTTGATCAGTCTTCTTACGAGCATAGATCTTTCCGAATCGCCGGGAAGAACCCTATAGTCTAAGCGATCAGTCGTATCATTCTTAATTATGTCGTGGTAGATCAGGCTGCTGTATGAGCTTTCGATTGTTCGAAAATCCGGTTCGAAGGTTCCATCGTGACAACCGCTGTTGGCACAGGTTGGAAGAAAGATATTCTTGTAAATCCCTTCTATACTGTTTGGGTCTAATTGAACAAGGCTTGCCGTATCGTTTGGATCATCGCCTCCCGGATTGTCAAAAGGGTTTGGCGGATCTTCCTTACTACAGGATGATACCATACCGGCGATCAAAGCCAGCAGCATAATTGGAAAGAGCAGTTTCTTCATCTATATCCTATCAAAAAGTGACATAGCCCGACCTGAAACATAGCCCTGACTGAGCACTTCATTCTTAATTCCTAAAACTTCTGCTATAGTAAGCACCCCGTCGGTGATATCACCAACCTGATTATTTTCTGATCCAACAACGAGGTTCTGATCTACACCCGGACCTACGATAGAATTGAAGATCCTGGTTGAATTCTCATCACTGTGATCGTAAGCCAGCCAATCATTCTCATCAAGAATGGTGTTTGGCATTGAGTTTCTTCCGTGTTCCGGAGTAACCATCATAAAGGTGTCTCCCGCCATCTCAGGGATGTTGGTCTGAATATAGTTCCAGAGATGACCAACAGCGTGATCGCATCGGTGCAAAGCTCTCAGGTAGCCGGTAAAGTTTGAGTGGCAACCATCTACATCATTCATATTCACAACAAGGATCTTCGGCTTAAACCACTTAAGAACCTCACATGCATATCCGATGATCTGCATATCGTTGATGTCATTCACCGGAGGATAAGCTATCGTGCCTGCATCCTTCTTAAGGAACATCTGACGCTTAAACTCCTTGATATCATGCTTCTCTTCAATGGTGTTTTCTACCCCAAGAATATTATCTGACTGAAGGTCAAATGACTTGTTGAGGAAGTCTTCCATTTCATAAACAGGACCTAACTCCTCTTCCGGGTGGTAAGCCTTAGCATTTCTGATATGGTCATCTCCATCTCTTCCGAAGACTACTGAAGGAGCCAGGAAGTTTGCGCCGTATTTGGCACCGTAATTTTCATTGATTGAGTAATTCAACAGTGGCGTTGAATTACCGATTCCGTTCCCTACAAACCAAACATCTGAGGCTTTATAGTTAAGGTGTTTTCTGGCGTATTCGAAGATGGTTGGGTGAATTGGTCTTTGACGCAGTCCCTGATTTACCAGCGAGCTACCGGTAAGTAATGTCACCAAACCTGAATAGTGTCCAACTCCCGCTGCGGTACCCTCAGGGAAAAGTGTACCCAGCGTTTGAATTGATTGAGAGAGGATTGGAGGAAGGGGTTGCGATCCTGCCAGGCCTTGTGCAGGGTCGGTTCCGTAAACGATCTTTTGCTGAGGCGCCTGACCGTTAAGGATGTTATACATGACATTCCCCTCGTAAACAGAACCCTGAAGACCCTGGCTATCTGTGAGGTAACGCTGTAAAACGGATTCCTGCTGACGAACACCACCTGCAAACATCACATAAACTACGTGGCCTGCCATTGGAGATCCGGTTTGAGCAAATACTGCTGAACTTGGCAGAATGGTTGGAATTACCATACTTCCTGCGGTAGCGACCGCAGCTTTTTTGATAAACTTTCTTCTGTTCATAGCTGCCATATTAGTAGTAGAAGTATTCGTCAGAAATAGCAAATGCCAGATAGACCAGCTCAGGAGTCACATCCGGATTATTCTCCAGGTAATCCTGAAACCAGGCAAGTTCAATTGGAAGTGGCTTTCTCACAAAGAAGCGCTCATATGTTTCCTTTATGAAAGCCTCAGGGTCAGCGCGCATGTCCTGCTCAGATGGGAGGATCACACCCGGCTTATTCATGAAATTGCTTACAACAAGTTCGTATGCAAGTCCTTTATCACCAATACCCTGAACTACTCGCCCGATCTCCAACATTTCATTTGCTGAAATTGCTTGTTGGAATAAGTTGGCGTGCAGCACAGCCAGGTATTGACTGTTGTTCTTCAGCTTATCCTTGGTAGGATTCTCCGGCAAAGCGCCAACTGGATTTACTCCATAATAGAGAGGGTCCTTTTTACATCCACCGAGAAATGCAGCAGATAAGAACAAGATTAAGATGAGTGGTAAGATCTGTTTCATAGCCTCATCAATTAAAGTTTGCGTATTCGTCTGTCACCATGATCTTGAGCTGTACAGCCTGAAAGTCATGGTCTATAAAGAAAGCATCCATCTGGACACTCAATTCTTCTGCAGTTGGGTTTCTTCCAACTAATTGTTGGTAGGCCCAAATGATCGTTCCCTCGTAAAATGCTCTGGAATTGGTTACGATATCCAGATAATCACTTCTATCCTGACCAGTCATACCCAGAATGCTTCCGCTGCGGTTATTCTCGATCATTTCATAAGCTATATCGTACTCCTGAGAAGTTGGGAATCTGTAAAAGAGGTTATCAAATGTTGCATTGATAAAGTTGAAGGTATTCATGTTGATGATGTCATACACGAAGTTGTTCGATAAACGGCGGAACACCCCTTCAATCCCAATTCTTCCATATTGATAATCCTGGCGAATAGTCAGGACATTATCGATCTCTTCAATATCCTGTCTGATATCTGCAGCGCTGGCAGAGTCACCAGCTGTGATCGCTCGATTTAAATCTATACCGAGTAAACCTCTTTCTTCAGTTAGGTATCCATCTTCCACACCTTCGATCATTCGCTGCTTTCCTATATCGTAAATGCGCTGATAATACGCCTGCTCATATGAGGAGTCTCCAGGTACAAAAGTGGAATCGTGTTGGAGGCGGTAAACAATGATTGCTCTCGATTCAATACTTAAGCTATCGTCTCTTAGAATCTGGACATCTCTTGCGAGCTCTTCATCAAGAGCTTCTCTTCCAAGAAGGTCAATGTAGATACGGTTGACGTAGTTTTCAATAAGTACGGTGGGTACATAATCCCCTGGAGGGGCATCATTATCTGGTATAAGCCTGGGTCCTTTCTCGCAGGATGTGAGAACGATACAGTATAGAAAAAAACCTAATATGGTTTTGTGTATGCGTTGTGCCAATAGCAAAGCTCTGGTGGTTTACCTTAAAGTTAAGGAATTCAGGGCTTTTTGGCTAGTCAAGGTCAATGCCAGTCTTACATATTGAAATTATTGGCCCGTTCCTCCAGGTCCACCTTTACCCCGGTGTCCACCTTGCTCAAATTTATTCATGATCTGACGCTTGAATTCAGCTTCTACCATTGAGAGCTTTACGACCTTATTCAATGGGAGTACTTCGGTGAACTTTTGAGTGTATTCCTTCCATAGATCGAGTCTTGCCTGTTCCATTTCAAAATAGTCATCAATTGATTGCTGAAGCTCTTCATCACTAAGGGCATCGGGGTCAAAGTTTTCGCCATACTTAGCTCTATGATCCTCTCTTATTGATCTGATCTGATTATTTACTTCATTGTAAAGAGGCCAAAATTTTTCTGCCTCTTCTACTGTGAGATCCAACTGCATAGTGATGAAGGTCCTTTTAAAGGCTTCGATCTTTTCTTGCTTGCTCTTTTCTTCTTCGGTTTGAGCGAAGAGGCTAAGACTAATAAACAGGACTAATAAAAGGCTAGTAATAGATTTCATATTGATCATAGTTCAGGTAGAGGTCTAGTTCTTCAGAGACCTCTTCATCTAATAATTCTTGCATTAAGGCATCTAATTCATCGTCGCTGAGTGCCAT
>CAXDOZ010000140.1:0-5692 GCA_963991145.1 uncultured Chitinophagales bacterium
CCACCAGCAACTTCGCAAATGATATTTGCACCGCGTGCCTGAGCGTGTTCCAATGTTTCAAGAACAATGGCTGCACTTCCTTCACCCATTACAAATCCGTCACGGTCCTTATCGAAAGGGCGAGAGGCTGTAGTTGGGTCATCATTTCTGGTGGAAAGTGCTTTCATGGCGTTAAATCCGCCAATTCCCCCTTCTGTGATCGGTGCTTCTGAACCTCCTGTCACAATTGCATTTGCCTTTCCTAAGCGCAGGTAAGTCAATGAATCGATCAAAGCATTAGTTGAAGAAGCACATGCTGATACAGTGGAGAAATTTGGACCTCTAAAACCGTAGCGCATACTAATATGCCCTGCGGCGATGTCCACGATCATCTTAGGAATAAAGAATGGGTTGAAGCGAGGAGTTCCATCGCCTGTGGCGAAGCTGGAGATCTCTTCCTGGAAAATTCCTAATCCACCAATTCCCGATCCCCAAATCACGCCTACGCCATCTTTATCGATACTCTCTGCATTCAAGCCCGAAGCTTCAACTGCCTGAGAGGACGATGCGATAGCAAATTGAGAGAAGCGGTCTAGTCGACGCACTTCTCTTCTATCAACATAATCTGTGGGTTCGAAACCTTTTACTTCACAGGCGAACTGAGTCTTAAATAGTGAAGCATCAAAATTGGTAATTGGACCTGCACCGGGAGTACCGGCAACAAGGTTCTTCCAATAGGTTTGGGCATCATTCCCCAGAGGAGTTATGGCCCCAAGACCTGTAACTACAACCCTCTTAAATTCCATAGAACTGTCTTATTACTATTGGTTTTGTTCGAGGTATGCGATTGCCTCGCCAACAGTGGTGATTGTTTCAGCTTGTTCGTCAGGGATTGAAATATCGAATTCTTTTTCAAATTCCATGATCAACTCTACGGTGTCAAGTGAATCAGCGCCTAGATCATTTGTGAAGCTTGCTTCTGCAGTTACTTCGTTCTCGTCAACTCCTAGTTTGTCAACGATGATTTTCTTTACGCGGTCAGCAATGTCTGCCATAATTGATAGTTTTGTTGAGCAATGGTGCAAATGTAAAAAGTTTCCCAAGATGCAATCCAAATTTTACGCTTCCTTATGCACCAAAAATTCAACCAAACGGTCGTTCTAAAGTGGCTAAAAGAGTACTAAAACAGGACGCTCAACTACAATTTCTTCCCTTCGGAATTGTCTCTTCTATAAAAGATTACCGCCTCTGTTGGTTCATAAACAAGGCATTAAACTTCGATCTGCACCGCGAAGAAGATATCGAACTTCACCTTCCGGATCAACGCAAGTTGTTCTCCTTCAGTCACTTCCGATTTGATATTCCCGTAGACGATATTATTATCCACTTTGTCCAGAACAAGGGACCAGGAGGATTTCTGTTGCAAAAAATCTCAGAATTTGACTACTTCCTTATCATTGAAGGCTCCTCTGCAAATAGCTTTTCCGAGGACTTTCAGGAGAAGCTAAGAGATCTTGAAGTGATCCAATTGGTTCGCGAATTGGACGCAAAGCATTTTAAGGAAGTCGAAAATTTAATTTTTGATTGATGTTCAACTGCTAACTTAGCCGCCGAACCGGCTAATGCTGTAAAAACCCAATATGGAAATCGTAGAGAACAGAACGAAGATCGTTGCCACTTACGGACCAGCAATTGCAGATCCGCAAACCATGAAGGAAATGGTTCAGGCTGGAGTTGATGTTTTCCGATTCAACTTCTCTCATGGAGATCATGCCTTCCATCAGAATGGGTTCAACATGGTTCAGGATATCAATAAAGAGCATAACCTCAACATCGCGATCCTTGCTGATCTTCAGGGTCCGAAGATCCGTGTTGGTAAGGTGCTTGAAGGAGTTATTCTTGAAACCGGAGGAGAAGTTACTCTAACCAACGTAAAGCAGGACTCTACCTCTGAGCTGGTTTTTGTGAACTACGAGAAGCTTCCTGCAGAAGTAAAGAAGGATGAGCGCATCCTTATGGACGATGGGAAAATAACTCTTAGAGTAATTGACTCAAACGGAAAGGATAAGGTTCGTTGCGAAATAGTTGATGGAGGTCCTTTAAGCTCAAATAAAGGAGTGAACTTCCCTGAATCAACCATCTCAATCCCCAGTCTTTCAGAAAAGGACCGCGCCGATTTAGCATTTGCGGTTGAAGCAGGTGCAAACTGGATCGCTCTGTCTTTTGTGCGAAACGCAGAAGAGATAATGGATCTAAAAGAGATCATTAAGTCGAAGAGAGACTATCTAAAAGTCATTGCAAAGATCGAGAAGCCCGAGGCCTTGGATAATATTGACCATATCATTGAGGCAGCAGACGGCATTATGGTAGCCCGTGGTGACCTTGGAGTAGAAGTTCCAATTGAAAGAATGCCCCTGATCCAAAAGGATATCGTAAATCGATGTATTCAAAAAGCGAAGCCGGTAGTGATTGCTACCCAAATGATGGAGAGCATGATCGAGAATTCCACTCCTACTCGTCCGGAAGTTACTGATGTGGCAAATGCGGTGATCGATGGAGCGGATGCTGTAATGCTCAGTGGCGAGACCTCGGTAGGGAAGTACCCGGTTAGAGTGATCCAAACCATGGCAAGTATCCTCACCAATGTTGAGAATACCGATACTATTTATAACAAAGGCCTAAAGGCCGATAAGAAATCGCCTCATTTCATCTCTGACACCATGTGTTACAATAGCTGTGAAATTGCACAGCACCTCGAAGCGGAGGCAATTCTGGGAATGACAAAATCAGGCTATACCGGCTTCATGGTAAGCAGCTATAGACCGAAATCCAATATTTATATTTTTACCGACAACGAGCGCTTGCTCAACACGATGAACCTTTGCTGGGGAGTTAAAGCCTTCCCTTACGATAGGTTTGTAAGTACTGATGTTACAATCAGAGATGTCATCGAATACCTGAAGGAAAACAAGAAACTGAAGGTTGGAGATATCGTGGTAAACTCGGCGAGTATGCCTCTCCGTGAGCAAGGTCGAACTAATATGGTCAAAGTGACCGTAGTCAAATAATCTATTATGCCAATTAATACCTCTTTACTGAAGGCGATCTGTGAGATTGAAGGTGCGCCTGGACATGAAAAACCTATTCGCGATCTGGTAATCAATGAGATCAAAGATCTTGTTGATGAGCATTTCATCGATAATATGGGCAACCTGGTGGCTGTCAAAAAAGGAAAAGACAGCAGCAAAAAAGCCATGGTAGCCGCTCATATGGATGAGATCGGTTTCATTGTAAGCCATGTTGATGACAAAGGATTTCTTCGTTTTCACCCATTGGGTGGATTTGATCCTAAAACCCTTACCGCTCAGCGTGTGAAGGTGCATGGAAAGAAAGAGTTGATTGGAGTGATGGGCTCTAAGCCGATCCACCTGATGTCTCCTGAGGAGCGCAAGCAAAGTCTTTCTTTGAAAGATTTCTTTGTAGATCTCGGTCTTCCAAAAGAAGAAGTAGATAAGTATATCGAAGTAGGAAACCCTATCACTCGCGAACGCGAGTTGATCGAAATGGGTGATTGTGTGAACTGCAAATCTCTGGATAACAGAGTATCAGTTTTCATTTTAGTTGAAACCTTGAGAGAGCTAGCAAATCAGGAGATCCCATACGATCTATACGGAGTGTTTACTGTTCAGGAAGAAGTTGGAATCCGCGGAGCGATGGTAGCAGCTCACCATATCGAGCCTGATTTCTCATTTGGACTGGATACCACGATCGCTTTCGATCTTCCAGGTGCAAAGCCAGAGGAAGTAGTTACCAAAATGGGTGAAGGCACAGCCATCAAGATCATGGATTCTTCTACTATTTGCGATGTGCGCATGGTAAACTATATGAAGAAGACTGCTGAGGATCGTAAGATCAAATGGCAAACCGAGTTACTTCCCGCTGGTGGAACAGATACAGCTGGAATGCAGCGCATGACTCCTCAGGGAACCATCGCCGGAGCGGTTAGCATTCCTACACGTCATATCCATCAGGTTATTGAGATGTCAAACAAGAATGATATTCGAGGAAGCATCGACCTTCTAAAAGCCTGTATTGAGGATTTGGACCAAAACGACTGGAGCTTTTAAATGTGGCGTGAGGAAAATAATACCCTGATCCGTAAATTTGAGTTTTCAGATTTCTCAGAAGCATTTGCTTTCATGACCCGGGTAGCGATTCTGGCCGAAAAGCACGATCATCATCCCTGGTGGAGTAATGTATGGAATAAGGTAGAGATCAGACTCAACACCCATGATGTCGGAAATATCGTGACAGAGAAGGATCATAAGCTTGCCGCAGATATCGATAAATTGCTTTCTTAGTCCTTTATGGCATTTGAATTTCACAAGGATAAGCCCCGCTATTTTCAATGGCAATATCTAACTGCAAGGGATTATATCATCCCATTTGTAGAAGAGGTGATGCCATTGAAGAAGGATATGCGTGTGCTGGAGATCGGTTGCGGAGAGGCAGGAGTCCTAAAAGCTTTTATCGAGAAGGGTTGTATTGCAACCGGTATCGAGTTGTACGAAAGAAGGGTAGAGACTGCTAAAGAATATCTCAAAGAAGATCACGACGCGGGAAGAATTGATTTTATCACTCGCAATATCTATGATATAGATGTTGAGAAAGATATTGGTCACGGTTTTGACCTCATCGTTCTCAAAGATGTGATAGAGCATATTCCCGGTCAGAAAAGATTCATTCCCAAGCTTAGGGAGTTCTTAAATCCAAATGGAAAGGTCTTTTTTGGATTCCCACCATGGCGCATGCCGTTTGGGGGTCACCAACAAAACTTAAAAGGGAAGTTTCTGTCCAAGCTTCCATATTTCCACCTCCTGCCTACAGGCATGTACCGCTCAGTTTTAAAATCCTTTGGAGAGGATCAACAGAAGGTCGATCACATGATCGAGATCAAGGAGACTGGTATTTCAATTGGACGTTTTGAGAAGATCTCTAAAGCAAGTGGGTATACAATTCTTAAAAAGAAGCACTGGCTCTTTAATCCTATTTACAAGTTCAAATTCGGTTTAAAACCTGCCAGGCAGTTACCAATTGCAGACTCTGTGCCTTACTTAAGAGACTTCTACACAACTGCTGTCTACTACCTCATCGGTTGATTTCATTAAATTACAGGAGTGGGAGAGAATCACCATCAATTGGCCTATTGGTCTAAGATCAATGCTATCGTGCAATTTTGCGCATTGAGTATTGCATTCTCCCTTCATCAATACTGGCCGATATTAGTTTCAATCCCCTTTAGTTTTTCAGTTCTCTTTTATAGCAATAAAGAAGTATGGATTGAAAAAGGATTCCCCGGAGGCGCAGCCAATTGGGTTACGCTCATTCGATTAATCCTTTGTTGTGTATTGCTGATATCTGCCAGTTTCAATTTCCCCTGGCTCCTGGTTGGATTGGGTCTCACGATTGCGATTCTAGATGGTGTGGATGGCTACCTGGCAAGAAAGGAAAAGAAGACTGATCAATTCGGGAATTACTTCGACATGGAAACCGATGCGGTTTTTGTGATGTGTCTTTCTTTTTCAATTTGGTATATGGGCATTGCCGGTCCATGGATCCTGCTGGCTGGTTATTGGAGGTATATTTTTGCAATTTCCCTTTACTGGATCAATATCAAAAAGAAACCTGAGCCTCGCATCTGGCTCGCCCGGGC
>CAXDOZ010000141.1:0-5647 GCA_963991145.1 uncultured Chitinophagales bacterium
GCCAGCACTTCATTGTAATCAGCAGGGTTTTGAATGACACCTACGATCTGATCCTTTTGAACGATATCTCCTTCAGCAATGAACAGAACTTCAATTTGCCCTGTGGTTCTGGCAACAACCGGAATAGGAGGGTTGACAGTAGTAATGGTGATTCTCGCAGGAACAACATCCGGGTACTTCACAAACCAACTCAGACCCAGTAGAGTCGCGATGGAGATGAAGATGATGGTATTCCCCCAACGCAATAGCCAATGCGGGGTCTTGCCCATGATCTCCTGCACCTCATCCGAGCGGATCTCGATCTTATCCAGGTCTCTATTTTGATCTTCTGCCATTAGGCTCCAAGTTCAAGTTGATTCTTCACTAATTTATAATAGGCACCACGAAGGTCTGTCAACTCCTTATGATTGCCTCTCTCAATGATCTTTCCATTCTCCAGCACCACGATTTGATCTGCATTCTTCACCGTACTCAATCGATGGGCTACCACCACAACTGTTTTTCCTTCAAACCACTCATCCAGATTCTCCATGATCGCCTTCTCATTATTCGCATCAAGAGCATTCGTAGCCTCGTCGAAGAAGAGATAATCAGGATTCTTATAAACGGCTCTTGCGATCAGTATCCTCTGCTTTTGACCCTGGCTCAGGCCAATTCCATTCATCCCGATCTTTGTATTGTAACTCAGCGGAAGCGACTCCACAAAGGACTTGATATTTGCAACTTTTACCGCCTTCAATAACCTTTCCTTATCTACATAATCCTGGCCAACAGCGATATTCCTGGCAATGGTATCAGAGAAAATATAACCGTCTTGCATGACCGCCCCACAGCGATCTCGCCATAGATGACTGTCCAGATTTGCCAATCTGGTATCACCAACACGGATCTCGCCGGAACTTGGCTTGTAGAATTTCAATAGTTGACGAACCAGCGTGGTCTTTCCACTTCCCGACATCCCTACAACTGCGGTCACCTTACCATTTGGAATATCAAGGTTTATCCTGTCCAGAACCAGTTTGCTTTCGGGGCCACCATATCTAAAGTCCAGGTCTACAATATTAATTCCACTGCCATACGGCAGGATGGTGATCTTACTGTCCTCTCGTGATTCTTCATCTTCAATGTCGTAGATCTCTCCAATCCTTTCCAAACTGATCTTGGCATCCTGGGCCATTTGGAAGAAGCCGATCAATTGATCTACCGGACTGTTTAGCTGCCCAATTATGTATTGAACCGCTAGCATCATTCCCAGCGTCATCTCGCCGTTGACCACCGCATAGGCGGCCATGAACGTGATGATGATGTTTTTAAATTCATTAAAGAATCTCGCTCCTGCACTTTGCCATTGGCCAAGAGCCAGTCCTTTCATATTTACTCTGAACAGTCTTGCCTGGATCCGTTCCCATTCCCAGCGCATCTGCTTCTCTGAGTTTGATAGCTTGATCTCCTGCATTCCGTTGATCAACTGGATAAGTTGACTCTGATTGGCGGCTTGCTGATCGAAGCGTTTGAAATCCAGTTCGCGTCTCTTACGCATGAAGAGAAGCACCCAAACAATGTAGAGGAAGGTAAAGCCGAGAAAGACAGCTAAGATCTTCCACGAGAAGATCCCAAGTACTATACTGAAGACCACAATATTTACCATAGAGAACATGGTATTCAGTGAAGTGGTGGTCAGGAAGCGCTCGATTCTTTTGTGGTCTCCAATTCGCTGGAGAAGATCCCCGATCATCTTGGTATCAAAGAAGCTGATCGGTAGCCTCATCATCTTGATCAGGAAATCAGAGAGGATGGAGATATTGACTCTCGTACCAACATGCAGCAGTATCCAGCTTCGAATGAAATTAACTGCGGTGGCACTAAAGAAAAGCATCAACTGGGCCACGAGCACCAGCGTGATGAAATGGATATCCTGGTAGTTTATACCGTAATCGACGATCGATTGGGTAAGGAAAGGCAATAGCAATTGCAGGATCGAGCCTACCAGCAAGCCGAGGATTAGCTGAACTACAAATCGCTTATACCTAAGAACATGTCTGAACAGAAATCCTAATGAGCTACGCTTCGTTTCCTCGCCCTCGTATTCGAAGAAGGTTGGAGTGGGCTCCATAAGAAGCGCGATGCCCTTATTCTCACCATCTTCTTTAAAGCTTTCCCAGTTGCGCTTGAATTCATCGTGGGTATAAGTGACTTTGCCTACGGCAGGATCAGCCACGTAGACCTTGCGACGAGTAACCTTATAAACCACCACAAAGTGGTTTTGCTTCCATGGAACTACTGCAGGCAGGTCGATGTCGAAGATCTTATCAAAACCGATCTTCACGGCGAGGGTATGCATGCCGATCGACTCCGCAGCGTCACTAATATCTAACAAAGAGACTCCCTCGCGATTCAGATACATCTTTTGACGAAGGCTCTCGAGAGAGTATCTACGACCAAAATACTCTGCAATCATTCGAAGGCAGGATGGACCGCAATCCATGCGATCTAGCTGTCGATAAAAGGGAAACGATGCCATTTGCTAATACTCGAAGATACGGACAATAGGGGCTCTGGGCATCTGGGACTGCCAACAGAAATGGCTTATCGTCCAAAATGAAATACAGTCGAATTTTTCATCGGCCGGAGGCCAAAAAACAAAGGAATATTAAGGTTTTGACCTGTTTTTTGACTTGTGAATCTTCCTATCTTTGGACGCTTATGAGCCAGTTGCACATTTACAATAGCCTTAGTCGAAAGAAGGAACTTTTCGAAGCGGTAAACCCACCATTCGTGGGAATGTATGTCTGCGGCCCTACGGTGTATAATGAGGTTCACCTTGGTAATCTCCGCACTTTCATGGGCTTTGATGTAGTCTATCGCTATCTGTGTTTCCTTGGCTATAAAGTGCGCTATGTCCGCAATATCACTGATGTTGGACACCTTGTTGGAGACGCTGATGAAGGAGAGGATAAGATTGGCAAACAGGCGAGATTGGAGCAGATCGAGCCGATGGAGATCGTGCAGAGGTACACCAATTCATTTCACCGGGTTGGAGAGATCTTCAATTTGATCCCACCAAATATTGAACCCACAGCCACAGGTCATTTGCTTGAGCAGATTGCCATGACTGAGAAGCTGATCGAAAACGGTTACGCTTATGAGTCAAATGGCTCTGTTTATTTCGATGTTCCTCGCTATGCGAAAGACCATAACTACGGTGAGCTAAGCGGCAGGAAACTAGATGAGCTTCTGGAGGGAACTCGTGATCTTGATGGTCAGGATGAGAAACGCGACCCTCGTGATTTTGCCCTTTGGAAGAAAGCTCCTTCAGAGCATTTAATGAAATGGAATTCACCATGGAGTGTCGGATTTCCAGGCTGGCATTTAGAGTGTTCTGTAATGAGCACCAAGTATTTGGGCGAGCAGTTCGATATTCATGGAGGTGGAATGGATCTTCAATTCCCGCATCACGAATGTGAGATCGCACAGAACACCGGAACAACCGGAAAGAAGCCGGTGAACTATTGGATGCACAGTAATATGCTTACCGTGAACGGTCAGAAGATGAGTAAGTCATTGGGCAATTCATTCCTTCCTTTAGAACTGTTTTCAGGTGATCACGAACTTTTAGATCAGGGCTACAGCCCAATGACAGTACGCTTCTTCATGCTTCAAAGCCATTACAGAAGCACATTGGATTTTTCCAATGACGCCTTGAAAGCTGCAGAGAGCGGATTCACCCGACTTATGCGAATTTGGAAGACTGCTCTTGGCCTTACGGCCGATAAAGCAGGAGACCCGGAAGCAGAAGCTGAGATCCTTGAGTTGATCGCTAAGTGTAAAGAGCACATGGACGATGACTTCAATACTTCTCAAACTATCGCCCGTCTTTTTGATCTGGGATCATTTGTAAATAAAAAAGCAGATGGCAATCTCAAATTGGGAGAGGAGGTGATTGAGCAAATTAAAAAAACCTATGACGGCTACGCGGGAGAAGTTCTCGGTCTCAGGTTCGAGGAAGAGGGAGATTCGCATCTTGTCGATGGTTTAATGGAATTGATCCTGGAGATCAGAAAAAGCTCAAGAGAAAAGAAAGATTGGGATACCTCTGATAAGATCAGAGATACGCTCAATGCAATTGATATCCAGGTGAAGGATGGAAAAGATGGTTCCTCATGGGAAAAGAAGTAAAAATGAAATTGAAACAAACCCTAGTTCTCAGCTTTATTGCGATCTTCTTTTTCGCATGTGATTCAGAAAAGAAACCTGACGAGAACCTAACTCCTGCAGTTAACAACACTACCTCTAGCACTTTTAAGCTTGTAAGCATGCCCAAGTTTGTTCCGGATTCTGCTTATTACTTCATTGAAAAGCAGGTAAACTTTGGTCCGCGAATACCCAATACAAATGCTGCCCAGCAAGCTGGTGATTGGTTGATTGAAAAGATGGCGAGCTACGCCGATACTGTTTACGTTCAGAGCTTTTCAGTTAGAGCCTGGAATGGAGATAACTTAACAGGAAGGAATATTATCGCAAGCTTCAATCCTGATGCCGAGCGAAGAATCATGCTAAGTGCACATTGGGACACAAGGCCTTCGGCCGATATGGATCCAGATGATCGCAATGCTGAGATGGATGGAGCCAATGATGGAGCTTCCGGAGTTGGAGTATTGATTGAGATTGGCAGACTTCTGGTAGATCAGGAATTTAATATTGGTATTGATATCGCCTTTTGGGACATTGAAGATTACGGTGCATCCGGAATTCCTGATTCATATTGCTATGGCTCCCAGCATTGGTCGGCAAATCCTCATTTAGAAGGTTACAAAGCCGAGTACGGTATCTTGTTGGATATGGTAGGAGCGAAAGGAGCTCAGTTCAGAAGAGAGACGCACAGCACGGAGTATGCTTATGAACTTGTAAATCAGGTTTGGATGATTGCCGGTAAATTGGGCCATTCTGAATTTACCCAGTTAGGCACGAGCACTCCGATCGTTGATGATCATTACTATATCAATATCATTGCAGGTATCCCAACTATTGATATCATCGATTACCGTGAATATGGATTTGCGCCCTCCTGGCATACGACCGATGATAATCTACAAGGAATTGATAAGGAAGTGCTGCGCGCCGCTGGTGAAACCGTTCTTCAAGTTGTTTTCCAGGAAATCAATGAGCAGCCGGTCTTCTAATTTGAAGAAACGATCTCTACCTTTTTTGAAATGATCTGTCCTTCTGATTCCATGTTCACAAAGTAGAATCCGGGAATTAGATCATTTACATCAATCTTTAAGAAGTTCCCGTCTTTTTCAATTTCATCCTGATCATAAACAAGCTCTCCAAGCATGCTATAGATCTGGATTGACTCAATTGAATGATCTGTTCTAATTTGAATTTGCTCAACAGCAGGATTAGGATAGACCATTACTTCAGAAGCCACCTTATTATCAGCTAAACCGGTAATCTCCACCTCTGCCGTGATCACAGGAACCACTACCAGATTTTGTAAAGGAAGAACTTCGCAAGATCCTGGGGTTTGTGCAGTGTCACCATCACAATCAAAGAAGATACTGGTGCTGAATGTTTCCATGCTAAAGCCAACAAAGCGACTGAAAGTAGAGCCTCCGGGGAAGCGACTAGGAACTATGCTTGGCTCTGC
>CAXDOZ010000142.1:0-5578 GCA_963991145.1 uncultured Chitinophagales bacterium
TTGAAAGAGAGATCTTTGCTTCTCGTGAAAGAGCTCCAAAACTCATGTCGGAGACAAACATGGGAATATCGAGTTCAAGAGGTTTCTGGGCCTTCGGCCCGATTAGGACCTTAGTGCTCACTGCATCCTCATCCAAAAGTGGACGAGTAGCAAGTTGAGCCGGTAGAAATTGAATATCCTCCCATTTTGGAAGAGTATTACGATCAACACCCATTGCCTCTGATGGCCCATGGTGCCCAAAGTTTTTCAGTCCGTTTTGGGCGAGCTCTTTTATATAGCCAGTATATGGTTCAGTGCTTTCGGGGTGGGTATCAGCGTATTGTCCGAGGTACTGGTCGCGCTGGAATGGTTGAGGGTGATCCACTAAAAAGGCATCGATCTCTTCCTCGTCAAGCCAAATGAAATCATCTTTTAATTCCGAGTGGAACTTGTAGAGCACTTCCTCATTATTGTATTCTGAAACCCCGGTATCGTAACGATAGTCCCAACCGTGCACTCCACAGATCAAATTATCTCCATCGATGTATCCATCTGCCATTAAGGAGCCTCGGTGAAGACACCTTCCATAAAGAACAGAGACATTATCGTCGTAGCGAACAATCACCAGATCGAGCCCCTTAGTTTGAAAATGAGTTGGCTGCCTATCTGGGAGTGTGGAGTATTGAATGGATTTGATCATGAGTTCATTTCACTATGTGATACATGCAAGAAGGTACACATATATAGGGGTTGGTGGAAGTTTTGAAATGAGAATTTGGTGTTCTGAATCTTAGGGATAAATTTCTTTCTTCAATGTTTTCACATCTGACTTAACTTGTTGTCTAAGCTTCGAATAAACATCAAATTATGAACCCATTTTTGAAAACCTATAATTCGGATCTGGCAGACGATGAGCTGATCAAAGGTTCATTAGCTGGGGAGCGAGAAGCAATTGATCATTTACTCAGGAAGCATCAGCCCTATATCTATAATGTAGCCTGGAAGATGGTTCAAAATCCAAATGATGCGGAAGATCTCACTCAGGAAGCGATGATCAAGATCGTCACTAACCTGGGTAAATTCAATTTCAAGAGCACCTTTAGAACCTGGGCCTACCGTATAGTGGTCAATCATTTCCTCAATGAGAAAAAGAAGCGGGGAAATGAAGGATTCATTTCAAGTTTTGAGGATATGGCAAATAGTCTGGATTCAATACCAAATCATGAGATGTCTAATTTGGAGCAAAAAGAATCTAAGGAACTTATCAGGGAGATGAATCTTAGCTGTATGTCAGGTATGCTTTTATGTTTGAATCGCGAGCAAAGACTGATTTACATTATTGGTGAAATGCTGGGAGGAGACCACAATATCGGCTCTGAAATTATGAATATCAGCAAGGATAACTTTAGGGTAAAATTGAAAAAGGCAAGAAGAGACCTTTATAATTTCATGAATAACAAATGTGGTCTTGTAAACAAGGAAAACCCATGCAGATGCCACAAGAAGGTAAAGGTCGCAGTAGACAATAATTTCATAGATGCTAAGAACTTACTTTTTAACAGAAAGGAGTACTCTGCTTTCAAAGATCAGATCTCAGAAGATGCAGATTTTATGTTTGATGATGTGGATGAGAAATACGCAGAGCTGTATCAGGGAATGACATTCAATGAGAACTTTGATAAGAAAGCCTTTATAAATAAGGTAATTGAAGATGCAAATTGGAAGTCAAGACTAAATTTAAACTAGCATAGACTTTTTTTGACCAAGCGGGATATAATCCCGCTTTTTTTATGTCCAAAGTTTTCACAGATGACTCAATGACTTGTCTAAGAAGTGTAAATCATTAAAAAAAAATAAAAATTGAGAAATGAAAACTTTTAAATCTTTAATTCTAGTGGTAGTTACTGTTCTTTCTTTTACTGTTTCAAATGCCCAGGAAGAGCCTGCTATAACCCACACAAAATGGGTTGAAGCCTCTGCCGATGATGTTTGGGATGTACTGAGGCAAATGGATGATATTCAGAAATATTCCTCTTTAATAGAAAAAGTAAAATGGACTGGTGCTCATGGTGTAGGCGGGGAGAGAACCTGCTACTCTCCTGATGAGAATCAGGGCTATTACAAAGAGAGAATCATTGAGTTTAACGATGACCAAAGATCTTATACTTACCAGGTTGTTGAGGGTGTTCCCGCAGCTGGAATGGTTAATATGTTTAAGGTAGTAGACCTTGGTTACAAAAGCTCATTAATAGTTTGGACATCAAACTATGAGCAATTCATGGAAAATCCTCAAATGACGGAGGAGCAATTTATTGGATTCTTGAACAATGCGATCACAGAGATGACAGATAAGGTGGCATTGGCCTCAAACTAATTGTTTGGATCTGGTGATTAGGCTGTGCTTTTGCGCAGCCTTTTTTTTGTCCAAAGCTTTCACAGATAAGAAGTTCTATTGTCTAAAGAGTAAAATAAAAATCATGGAAGTAAAAAAAGACATTATCGTAGACAAGTCAATTGAAGCAGTTTGGGAAGTCCTTGGGAATCAGTATTCAGAGGCCTATAAATGGGCAAGAGAGCTATACCATTCTGAAGAATTTGGGGAACCAAAGATTCAAGGTGCAAGATGTAACAATCGAACTTGTGATACTTCTTTTGGAAGGATTCAGGAGGAGATCAGAAAATTTGACTCAAAGAACTTTGTATTGGAATACGAAGTGGTGAAAGGCTTTCCGGATTTCATTAAACAAGGGATCAACCGATGGGATCTTCAAAAGTTGAACGAGCATCAGACCAAAGTTTCAATGCACTTTAAAGGTGAGACTCAGGGGATTTTAGGCTTTTTCATGGGGCCAATGATGAATATGAAATTGAATAAGAATCTAGGTGAGGTTCTGGGAGATTTCAAGCACTATGTTGAAAATGGGATTCCCTCCCCAGGTAAGCAAAGAGACATGGAAAGGCAGGCAAGAAAAGCTGCTTAATCATAAAGATTGGATTTGGGGATTCCAGGCCGGAGCTGTTTCTTTTGAGGCAGCTCCTTTTTAGTTTTTGAAAACTATATATCCATTCAAAGATGTTGCGATCAACAGCCAGATAAAATATGGTAAGAGCAGGATTGATTTAACCTTAATAATTGGCCAGTAATGGAATAGAATGAATCCCACATGAAGTGTGAGTAGCGCTATCACAATCAAAGCTAGAGTCGTAAAATGAAAATGAAAGAAGATCGGATTCCAGCCCACATTAAGGACCCACTGAATGGCAAATAGGCCAATTATTTCTTTTTTAACCGCTAGCTCAGGCCACAAGTAAGCAAGATAGATTGAGAAGCAGATCATTATTGTTGTCCAGGCAAATCCAAACATCCATCCCGGAGGAGTCCAGGGTGCCTTGTTTAGTTCCAGATACCAATCCGAGGGCACACCTCTACCGGTAAATAATCCCCCGATACCAAGAGCACCGAAGTTGAGGAGGAGGAAGATCACTAGTCTCAGTATCATGTAATTAAGATAACAGGATAATAAATGAATTCAACCAGCGAAAGAGTAATTACTATTTATTAACTAGTCTCTGCTAAGGTATTTCCTAAGAATACCCCCTTTCACATTGTGTACGTCAAACTCGATCACAAAAGCGCTGGGGTCAGTTTCTTCGATCGTGTTGTAAGCTCTTTTTGAATCAATGCGATTCATTACTGTGTGTATGATCTCAATATCCTCATTACTTCCTCGAGTTCCGTGACCTTTAGTACCCTTATAGATTGTAAGTCCAAGTCCGATCTTTTCTATTAGCTTTTCCTGCAAGTCCTCGCAGTTTTGACTCACGATCATTAGACCCACATAGTCTTCAAATCCCTGCATCACAAAGTCGACTACTTTTCCGGTAACCAGAAAAGTGAGAATAGAATACATAGCAGCCTCGACAGATAATACCATAGCAGTTATGGCAAAGAGAACCACATTGAAAGCCAGGATCACATTCCCAATTGAAAAGCCAAAGCGCTCATGAACGTAAATTCCGAATATCTCGGAGCCGTCTAGCACTGCACCATTTTTAATTGCTAAACCAATTCCAGTTCCCAGGAAGGCACCTCCAAAAATTGCAATGATGAGTTTATCATCGGTAATGGACTGAAAGTTCTCAAAGTGAATGGCCGCAGCTAAAGCAGCTACAGAGATGACAGATTTGACCAAAATTCGTTTCGAAACCGTAAACCAACCGAGGATCAGGAAAGGAATGGTCACTATCAAGAGCACTATTGAAAGCTCCACAGAAGTGACTTCACTGATGAGAATAGCAATTCCGGTAACTCCACCATCGAGGAAGCCATTTGGAAGCAGAAATGCTTTAAGGCCAATACTGGCAAGCAAAACGGCAACAGCAATTTGTAAGATTTCGAAAATTGTATTCTTAATTCGGTTCAGATGGGCCATGATTGTAAATTATAACTCTGGCCGGGATAATTGGTTCTTTGCCAAGATCAAAGATTGAAGATGAGAATCAGACCTTCTCAAAGAAACAGTCTACCTATTCCAAACTTGAATTTGTCTTTCGTAAATGGAGTTACCGCTTTCAATTCTAAGTATATAGAAACCAGTTTCCAGGTAATTAGTCTCAATAAAAATTGTCTCAAGGGAACCGGGTAGATTTAGAATTTCCTTTCCAAGAAGATCGTACACTGAGACCCCGAACTTTTCATTTCCCGCGGGTTCAATTGTAATTTGACCTCTTGCAGGGTTCGGATATATTTTAAATTCATTAAGCTCCTCATCTATCCCAGTGACTTCATCCTTTATGCAACGTATGGAATTTCCATTGTTGCCCACAGCTACTCCAATGCTGACCATATTGCTTGCCGCAAATAATCGATAGGCATATCCTCTAGGGAAAGTGCCAACGCTCCCGGTGTTATCAGTGGACCAAAAAGCTGCAGTCTCCATTAGTTGCCTAAAGCCACTAGGATTTCCTCGGAAGCCAGCTCCCCGCCCATTAAATCCACTTGAGTTATCTACTAGGCTATCTGTAATAGTCCAGTATGTAGTTCCGGTATCTTTTAGTTTTCCCGCAGCCACAGCATCTCCTCCTAAAAAAGAGATCAGACTATCCCATTCGGCATTTGAAGGAACATGCCAGCCCTGCGGGCAGATTCTCTTGTTCACTCTCACAACATTCCATGTGTACAAAAGCCCGTAATCCGGAGTGTTGCTTGAGTCCATATCGTAGTGCCAATAATAAATAGCTGAAGTATCATTGTTTATCGGGTCAGCTGTAGTTGGAATAGCTGTTCCATCATTAAAGCGCTTAACGCGCAGATTCTCCTGCATCCATATTTGATCTCCAATGCTAATTGTTGGATAGATGTTGCCGTCTATATCTGTGACGGTTTGAGCGCTTGAAAAAAATGTAGTTAATGTGGCTAGTGTGGTTAATGTGAGGAGGAGTTTCATTGATTATAAGTTAGCAAAGAGAAGCTTGAAGTCATTCAGGTCTAAGTCATAAACTTGACCTCTGGATAATTAGGGAGTGAAAGCGGAGCAGATGGGAGGGGTTAAAGAACGATTGCTTTGTCCGCTGAAGCTTAAGTGAAAGGGGAACCACC
>CAXDOZ010000143.1:0-5498 GCA_963991145.1 uncultured Chitinophagales bacterium
GGCATCAATTCAATGAGCAAAGTGCTTCAAGCCAATCGGCCTATTTAGGCCCTAAATTCTCAGAAAAGGAAATTGAAAAATGCCTGAATCGAAATGGAGCCAAATGGCATTTACTTTCAGATACTGACCTGTTTGATCAAACAGCAAAGGCAATTGCAAATGGAGAAGTTGTTGGCTGGTACCAGGGCAGAATGGAATTTGGGCCAAGAGCTCTGGGAAACCGCAGCATTATTGGTGATCCTCGCAATGAGGAGATGCAAAAGAAATTGAATCTCAAGATCAAGTATCGCGAGAGTTTTAGACCATTCGCCCCTTCAGTGCTGGAGGAAGATGCTGCGCAGTTTTTTAATTTGAATGTTCCCTCACCATATATGCTTTTGGTGGCACCGGTTAAAGAGGAGAGAAGGGAGGCCGTTCCGGCCGATTATGCCTCGCTCCCCATGAAGGAGAAGCTCTACACGAAGCGCTCTGATCTACAGGCTATAACTCATGTCGATTTCTCAGCTCGAGTTCAAACGGTCTCCAGAGAACAGAATGAGCGATACTATCAGCTCCTGCAGGCAATGAAAGCTGAGACAGGTGTTGGGATGCTGATCAATACGAGCTTTAATGTTCGTGGTGAGCCTATCGTTTGCACTCCTGATGATGCCTTCAATTGCTTTGTCTCTACTGAGATGGACAGATTGGTGATGGGCAATTACGTAATTTTAAAATCGGAACAAGACGATCACATTAAGAACCATAGCAAGGGTTCTACATTTAAAGCGGATTAATGGAGTTTTTAAAAGACCTGTGGAATTTTCTGATCGAGCGTAAGAACTACTGGCTCATGCCGGTTTTGATCGTGATCGTATTATTGGGCCTGATCCTGATCTTCTCTCAAACTCCGGCCGGACCATTCATTTACACCATCTTCTAATGCCTAAGCATGAACCATTGAAGGTGGTTGTCACCTTCTGCACCGTCTTTCTTCTCTTTGGCCTCTGGATGTACTTTGGCAAAGAAAGAGAATGGGCCCAGTGGATGATCTTTGGGGCAATCGCAATTCAAACACTCTCTCTTATCTCACCAGCATTTGCCAAACTGGCTGCCAATGCATGGATGACCTTTGGTAAGGGATTGGGATGGATTAACAGCCGCATCATTCTTTCTGTAGTTTACATTCTGGTGCTGACACCTGTAGCATTTCTTTACCGCATCTTTACTGGAGACAAGATGCAGCTAAAGAAGACCGAGGGTGCATCTTATTTTAAAGATCGATCGAAAAGCTATGAGCCATCTGATTTTGAAAAGCCCTGGTAAGCTCCTGATACTTGCAATATTCTTATTTGCCTGTAACTCATCTGAAGAGGAATCTGAAACGCTGACTCCGGGAGTGGATGTTCAGGTAATTGAACCTACAGCCACTGTTGAGAAACCAGTTTCTACTGATGCAGAGTTAGTTCCATGTTCCTGCGAATTCAATTATGGCGATAGCACTTACCGGGAACCTGTAATGAGAGCATTTTACAATGGAAGTGATCTTGCATTCTGCGGTCCAACTACCTACACCAGTGGAGATACGATTGCAATCTTTGAAGGATTTCAATTAGTTGATTGCTGGAGAGAAAAGGTGGTCATCGATTACAATCGTCCTAACTGGACGGTGATGACCAAAAGAGTTTCTGATATCTCAGTAGAGATGTTGGAATACTACAATCTGCCCGCAGGGCAAAGCTTTGCAAACAAAAGCATGACCATCTTTCAGGCTTTCATTGTAATGGAACCCGAGTATGGGATCTATTCCTTCATGCAAACCAAATGTATTGTAGACCCGAACTCAATTTCAGATAATGATTGGAGCAGCTTGCCTGCGCTTAGAGATGAGCAAAGTGGAGCTACGGGAAAAGGACTTACTGCTGAAACAATTCAAAAATTCTTCCTTTGGGCAGTCAAAGATCCTGAGAATGGAAGATCTCCTTTCGTAAGTCTTAAGGAATACAAGATGGCTGCCGGAGCAATTGAGGAGTTTAATAGTCTCCTTTCAATTTTAAATAGCTACGAAGCGGCTCTGGAACAAACAACTACTCTTTAACCTCTTCAAAGTCGATGTAGTCTACGTCGGATAGATCAGGGTCTTTATGCCTCGCATTTGGGTCTTGCTTCACCCGCATTGTCGGTCTCTTCTCTTTATCCATCGCCTGGTTCTTTTGGAAGAATCGGTAGATCCTTATCACCGCCCAGACAGCAAGAAAAAGTAATGCAGCATTAAGAAGTTTCATTAATTGAGCTTTTGTGTTTAATGCATCTGAATGATAAATAGTTCTGCAACTACTTACTTAGGTACATAGATTTCACTTTGTATAACTCTCTGAAGTGTTGGTCGCTGGTATCCTTGATAAAGCGGATAGCCTCACCGGTTGATTTCATCTCAGGCCCAAGCTCCTTGTTCACATTAGGGAACTTATCGAAAGAGAATACTGGCTCTTTGATCGCATATCCTTCAAGCTTTTCTTCGAATGTGAATTCCTTAAGCTTTGCAGATCCTGTCATCACTTTTGTAGCGACATTCAGGTAAGGGATCTGGTATGCTTTACAGATGAATGGAACTGTTCTCGATGCTCTTGGATTTGCTTCGATCACGTAAACCTTATCCTTATCCGGAGTCTCACCGCGCTTAACAACAAACTGGATATTGATTAATCCTTTGATCTTAAGTGCAAGTGCAATTCTCTTCGTGTACTCCTTCATCGTTTCGATCGCCTGCTCGCTAAGGTCGAATGGAGGAAGAACCGAGTTTGAGTCTCCTGAGTGAATTCCTGCAGGTTCGATATGCTCCATCACACCTACGATCTGAACATCTTCTCCATCGCAGATCGCATCAACCTCTGCCTCTTCAGCTCTGTCGAGGAAATGATCAATAAGGATGTTGTTGTCCTTATGGTGCTTCATGATGTCGAGTACAGATCTGGTAAGATCTTCATCGTTGATCACGATCTTCATTCTTTGTCCACCCAGTACATATGACGGACGAACAAGAACGGGGTATCCAACCTTGTGAGCTACTTCAATCGCCTCTTCAGCAGTTTTGGCAGCACCGTATTCCGGGTAAGGAATTCCAAGCTCTTTCAATAGGTCTGAGAAGCGCTCACGATCCTCAGCGATATCCATATCATCAAAGCTGGTGCCGATGATCTTGATACCGTAGTCTTTTAATTTCTCAGCAAGCTTCAAGGCTGTTTGACCTCCAAGCTGAACGATCACACCTTCAGGTTTCTCGAAGTCTATCAACTCGCGAAGGTGCTCCCAGAATACCGGCTCGAAGTAAAGCTTGTCGGCGATATCGAAATCGGTAGAAACAGTCTCAGGGTTACAGTTAACCATGATTGATTCATAGCCCGACTCTTTCAATGCCATCAAACCGTGAACACAGCAGTAATCGAATTCGATTCCCTGGCCAATTCTGTTTGGACCGGAACCGAGTACGATGATCTTCTTATTATCTGAGGCAACACTATCGTTCTCCTCTTCAAAAGTTGAGTAGTAATAAGGAGTCTTTGCTTCGAACTCTGCAGCACAGGTATCAACCTGCTTGTAAAGTCTTTTTACTCCAAGCTCTCTTCTTCTGTTGTATACATCATCTTCAGTCACATCCTTGCGAAGCAAGTAAGCGATCTGCTCGTCTGAATAACCTTTTTGCTTGATAGCCAACCACTCCTCAGCGGTGATCTCATCGAGCTTCATCTTACCAATCGCTTTATCGGTGTCAACCAGATCCTGAATCTGATTCAGATACCACTTGTCGATCTTAGTTAGGTCGAATACTTTATTCAATGGTACTCCAAGCTCAAGGGCATCCTTGATCTTGAAAAGACGATCCCATGATGGGTTCTTCAAACGATCGAGGACATCGTCAGTCTTGATCCATGATTTACCATCACCACCTAAACCAATCTTGTTATTCTCAAGCGACTGACAGGCTTTCTGCAATGCTTCCTGGAATGATCTTCCAATTGACATCACCTCACCAACCGACTTCATTTGAAGTCCAAGTGTCTCATCACATCCCTTGAACTTCTCAAAGTTCCATCTCGGGATCTTCACGATCACATAGTCAAGTGTTGGCTCGAAGAAGGCAGAAGTTGTCTTCGTGATTTGATTCTTAAGCTCATCCAGGTGATAACCGATCGCAAGCTTAGCAGCGATCTTAGCAATTGGATAACCAGTTGCTTTGGATGCAAGGGCAGATGAACGAGAAACCCTTGGATTGATCTCGATGGCGATCACATGCTCGGTAGCCGGATCAACAGAGAACTGAACATTACAACCTCCTGCAAACTCACCAAGTGAGCGCATCATCAGCTTTGCCATATTACGCATCTGCTGGAAGGTAGGATCTGAAAGGGTCATGGCAGGCGCTACCGTGATTGAATCACCTGTGTGAACACCCATTGGATCCATATTCTCTACCGTACAAATCACTACGAAATTGTCATTTGAATCACGGAGAAGCTCCAGCTCGTATTCTTTCCAACCGATCACTGCTTGCTCTACCAGTACTTCGTGCGTTGGAGAAGCTTCTAGCCCTCGCTTCAATTTTGCATCAAACTCATCTTTGGTCCATACGAAAGAACCACCTGTTCCACCAAGAGTATATGAAGGACGAATAACAAGAGGGAATCCGATCTCCTGACCAGCTTCTTTTCCTTCGAGGAATGAGTTTGCAATTTTTGATTTGGCTACCGGGATCCCGATCTCGCCCATTAATTTTCTGAACTCTTCTCTGTTCTCTGCAAGATCGATCGCATTGAAATCAACTCCGATCACTCGAACATTATGCTTGTCCCAAACACCTTGCTCATTCGCATCCATGCTCAGGTTAAGAGCAGTTTGCCCTCCCATAGTTGGAAGTACAGCATCAATATCAGGGTGCTTTTCTAATACCTCATTAATGGATTCAACCGTAAGCGGTAAGAGATAAATATTATCTGCTGTAACCGGATCCGTCATGATAGTTGCCGGATTCGAATTGATCAGCGTTACAATAATTCCTTCTTCTCTTAATGATCTTGAAGCTTGAGAGCCCGAATAGTCAAATTCGCAGGCTTGTCCGATGATGATTGGACCACTTCCAATGATTAGTACGTGTTTAATCGAGGTATCCCTTGGCATAAATACGTTTTTGGTCTTGCAGACCTGTGAGCAAAATTTCGGCAAATTTAGCGCATTGGGAAATAAATCTGTTAGTATTGGGTCAAAGGATTTCCCTACGATATGCACAATTTTGAGCCAGTGGTTTTTTTAAGCTTTTTCGCCCTTTTGGGAGGCTTGCTTTATCTGGGCTCGATCCTATATCTAAAGAAAGGCTGGCAAGGTCTGATAAATCAGAGATCAGTTTCAAGATCAGGCATAGAGGCTATTACGGTGATCGTGCCGATGAGGAACGAAGAGGCAAAGATCAAAGCCTGTCTCGATAGTATTCTGGCACAGGATTACGCGGCATCAATCAAGCTTATCGT
>CAXDOZ010000144.1:0-5490 GCA_963991145.1 uncultured Chitinophagales bacterium
CTATTAATCTGGTAAACCCTGCCAACAAAAGACACATCGATGTGATCGTGGTAGGGACAGGTTTAGCAGGAGCTTCAGCCGCAGCATCTCTTGGAGAGATGGGTTATAATGTAAGTGCATTCTGTTTTCAGGATTCTCCTCGTAGAGCTCACTCTATCGCAGCTCAGGGAGGTATCAATGCTGCAAAGAATTACCAAAACGATGGTGATAGTATTTACCGACTATTCTACGATACCGTAAAAGGAGGTGACTACCGCTCAAGAGAGGGTAATGTCTATCGCCTTGCTGAGGTATCTGTAAATATTATTGACCAGTGTGTTGCGCAGGGAGTACCTTTTGCAAGAGACTATGGTGGACTACTTGACAACCGTTCATTTGGTGGTGTTCAGGTATCCAGAACTTTCTACGCAAGAGGCCAAACCGGTCAGCAGCTTCTTCTCGGAGCTTACGGTGCATTAAATCGCCAGATCGAGAAAGGCAAAGTGAAAATGTATAACCGTCATGAAATGCTCGATGTAGTGCTTGTTGAGGGAAAGGCGAGAGGAATTATCGCAAGAAACCTGGTGACAGGTGAGATCACTCGCCACTCTGCTCATGCAGTGGTATTGGCAAGTGGTGGATACGGAAACGTATTTTTCCTTTCTACAAATGCGATGGGATCAAACTGCTCTGCTTCATGGAGAGCTTACAAGCGTGGAGCTTACATGGCGAACCCATGTTTCACTCAGATCCACCCAACATGTATTCCGGTATCGGGAGATTATCAATCTAAACTGACTCTGATGTCGGAGTCGCTTAGAAATGACGGAAGGATCTGGGTTCCAAAGAAACAGGGAGATGACCGTCATCCAAATGATATTCCGGAAGAAGAAAGAGACTACTATCTGGAGCGTCGCTATCCTGCTTTTGGTAACCTCGTTCCTAGGGACGTTGCCTCAAGAGCAGCTAAAGAGCGTTGCGATGCCGGATACGGAGTAGGTAAAACAGGAATGGCTGTATACCTCGATTTTGCAGATGCGATTCAGCGAATGGGTAAGGATGTGGTTGCAGCTAAGTATGGTAACCTATTCCAGATGTATGAGAAGATCACGGATGAGAATCCATACGAACGTCCTATGCGTATTTATCCAGCTGTGCATTACACAATGGGAGGTACCTGGGTTGATTACAACCTTATGACTACGGTTGAAGGACTGTATGCTACGGGAGAAGCAAACTTCTCTGATCACGGAGCAAACAGACTGGGAGCATCAGCTCTGATGCAAGGTCTTGCAGATGGGTACTTCGTTCTTCCCTACACGATTGGAGATTATTTGTCTCACGACATCAGAACTGGAGAGATCTCAAGCAACTCAGCTGAATTTGACGAGGCAGAAAAAGAAGTTCGAGCAAGGATTGACAAACTAATGTCGATCAACGGAAGCAAAACGGTAGATACCTACCACCGTAAGCTTGGCTTGATCATGTGGAACGAATGCGGAATGGCAAGAAATGCCGAAGGCCTGAAAAAAGCTATTGAAGATATTCAGGCTTTAAGGCAGGATTTCTACAACAATGTCAAGGTAACAGGTAAAAAGGACGAGCTCAACAGCGAACTGGAAAAGGCTCTTCGTGTTGCAGATTTTCTGGAATTAGGAGAATTGATGTGTCGCGATGCTCTCGAAAGAAACGAGTCTTGCGGAGGTCACTTCAGAGAGGAGTATCAAACTCCAGAAGGAGAAGCGCTCAGAAATGATAAAGACTTCGCTTTCGTATCTGCCTGGGAGTATAAAGGAGACGATGTTGCTCCTGAACTTCATAAGGAGGCATTGGAGTTTGAGTATGTTGAATTAAAAACCAGAAGCTACAAGTAAGCTTAAAAATCATAGTATATGAAAGTTAACGTAAAGGTTTGGAGACAGGAGAGTAAGGATTCAAAGGGTCAAATGGTCGAATACCCTGTTGATGGAATCAGCGGAGATACATCTTTCCTTGAGATGATGGATGTGCTAAATGAAAGCCTGGTTGGAAAAGGGGAAGACCCGATCCAGTTCGATCACGATTGTCGTGAAGGAATCTGCGGAGCTTGTAGCATGTACATCAATGGTAGACCGCATGGTCCGGGTGAGGAGATCACTACATGCCAACTGCACATGCGTTCATTCAATGATGGCGATACCATTTATATCGAGCCATGGAGATCAGCTGCATTCCCGGTGATCAAGGATCTGGTTGTTGACCGCTCAGCTTTTGATCGTATCCAGCAATCTGGAGGTTATGTTTCAGTAAACACTGGTGTGACAGTAGATGGAAACGCCATTCCAATTAACAAAGAACATGCAGATGATGCATTTGATGCAGCTACATGTATCGGCTGCGGAGCTTGCGTAGCAGCTTGTAAGAATGGATCTGCAATGCTGTTCGTTTCTGCCAAAGTTTCTCAATTGGATCTTCTTCCTCAGGGTAAAGTAGAAAGCCAGCAAAGAGCGCTAAATATGGTTGCTCAGATGGATGAGGAAGGTTTTGGAAACTGCACCAATACAGGTGCCTGTGAGGCTGAGTGTCCGAAGGGGATCTCTATCGCCAATATCGCACGACTTAATAGACTTTATACAGCAGCACAGCTATCATCTGCTGAATAGAATCACAACTACCCTGAAAAAGGCAAGCTCAATGCTTGCCTTTTTTTATGTTTGAAAGGAAGATAGGCAACGCATCACGAGGCATGAAGGTCTTTTATTTGACCGCTCCGTGATTGAAATTAGAACACTTTAACATACATCGCTGTATCTTTACAATAGGGCGAATGCGACAATTTAAACTCATTTCATTTTTGCTTTTGATACTCTTCACCCTTCGGGTGGATGAGGCTGCTGCCACGCACAACAGAGCAGGTGAGATCCTCTTTGAGTTGATTGCTCCATTTACGTACCGAGCTACCATTGTTACCTATACCGATTCTCGTTCAGTTCCCGCAGATAGAGATAGTTTGAGAATTGATTGGGGAGATGGTGTTACCGAGTTTGTTGCTAGAACAAATGGCCCCGATAACAATGGGAATGGGGTTCCTGATGGTGAGTTGCTCGGGAACAATATCAAGGTGAATATCTATGTCAAGGAACACCAATACGCCGGTGCCCTTCCTTTTTACATCATCTCAATGGGTGACCCTAACCGAAATGCCGATATCTGTAATATCACGAATTCGGTTCAGGTACCTTTCTTTATTGAGGATACGATCTACTTTCAGGACCCGGCATTGACTGGTTTCAATACCTCGCCAATTCTATTGAATCCTCCGGTAGACTTCGCAGTAGAAGGAGTGCCATTCATACATAATCCAAATGCTTACGATCCAGATGGTGATAGCCTTGCTTTCTCCTTCACGATTCCAAAGGCAACTCAGGTAAATAATGTGCCGGGTTATCAATATCCGGATGAGATAGAACCCGGACCGGACAACACATTTACTATCGATAATAGAACTGGAGAGGTAGTATGGGATTCACCTCAAAGGTGTAACTGTGAGTTCAACTTTGCGATTCTGATCAGAGAATATCGAAATGGGGTTCTTTTAAGCTCCATCCGACGAGATATGCAGGTTAGGGTTCTATGTAATCAGAATAATCCACCTGTGATTGATGAGTTTGCAGATACCTGTGTTTGGGCAGGGGAATTGCTTGATCGCGATGTCAGAGCGACTGATCCCGACAGTGGTCAAATAGTAACATTAACTGCAAATGGTGGTCCTTTTGAGGTGAACCCAAATCCGGCAACCTTTATCGCCAATCCCGGTAATCCGGCCAACGGCCTCTTTAGCTGGCAAACGGTTTGCTCGCATTTGCGACCACAGTTCTACAGCGTGGTATTCAAAGCAGAGGATAACTTCTCTCCAAATGGAGTAGATCTTCAACCATTGTTTGATCTCAAGACATGGCTTATTGATGTCATTCCTCCGCCTCCGGACACTTTGTTTGCCGAGGCTCAGGGCGATCGCATTGTGCTTGATTGGACTGATCCCTATTCCTGCGCATCCTACCAAAACTTTAGAGGCTTCTCTGTATGGAGAAGAGTAGGTTCGAATCCGTTTGTAAGAGAGCGCTGCGTTACCGGTCTCGACGGAAGAGGCTATGTGCAGATTGCTGATGGGATACAGGATTATCGCTTCGTAGATACCGCAGTTGGCAGAGGTCAGGTCTACTGTTATAGAATTCTAGCCCATTTCTCTGAGCTAGGCCCTTCGGGCCAATTTGAGTTCAATCAGATGGTCTCAGTTCCATCAAATGAAGCGTGCGCTTTATTGAAGATCGACGTTCCATTGATCACGCATGTAACTGTAGATACCACGGATAATATTGATGGGAAGGTCACTGTTTCCTGGATTCCACCAAGAGTTGATTCAGGTAATCTGGATACTTTACAGAATCCTGGTCCTTATCGATATGAACTCTTCTCAAATACCGGATTCAATAATCCCAATAATCTGATTCAGACCTATAACAGTCCAAACTTTGCAGGGCTAACGGATACAACTTATCCAGACCGATTGCTGGATACGAGAACTACTCCACATGTCTACAAATTGAAGTTCTGGTCTGCAGATACAAATGAACTTGGAGATAGTGATCCGGCATCTTCTATCTTCCTGCAGCTAGCTGCCACAGATCGTAGAATAGCCATTTCCTGGACCGAGAATGTGCCCTGGACAAATCACTCCTATGTGATCTTCAGACGTCAGGGGCTTACTGGCAACTTTATTCCTTTGGACACGGTTGTAAGCAATCTTTACATAGATGACAGCCTTGCAAATGACTCTTTGTATTGCTACAGAATTCAATCGATCGGAAGTTATGACTCGGTTGTGCTGGCTGATACTCTGATCAACTACTCCCAGATTGAATGCGGAGTGCCGATCGATACTTTGCCTCCATGTCCGCCAGAACTAACCGTTACCAATAATTGTGGTGAGATCGCAGATCAGCCATGGGCACCGAGTGATTTTGTGAACTTCCTGACGTGGCGATATTCAGATACCTTCTGCTACCTGGATGTCTTTGCTTACGAGGTTTATTACAGCAGCCCTTCAGATACAAGCTATACCCTGATTGCTACGCTGAATAATGGTCCGCTCGATACTGCCTTTGACCACATCTTATCGAATGCGGAATTTGGCCTGGCAGGATGCTATCAAATCGTGGCTGTCGATGGGAGAGGTAACAAATCTGAGCCAAGCAATACTGTTTGCGTAGATAACTGTCCGGTTTACGAATTGCCAAATGTCTTCACTCCAAACGCCGATGGTTCAAATGACCTCTACACTCCATTCCTTCCTATTCGATTTGTAAACAGAATCGAAATGAAGATCTACAATCGCTGGGGTAATCTTGTTTTTGAAACTGAGGATCCTTTGATCAACTGGGATGGTAAGGATTCAAATGGAAACGAGCTTTCTGAAGGAGTTTACTTCTACTCCGGTTATTACTATGAGGAAAGAGTTTCCGGAGAAGTGAA
>CAXDOZ010000145.1:0-5488 GCA_963991145.1 uncultured Chitinophagales bacterium
AGCATTCGCAGCGAGACTTGCTGTGATGACATCTTTGCATTCAATTACAAGTACGATATCCTCCTTGCTGTAACCGGAAATGTATTCGATAATGCAGATAGCAGTGGATCGCCATTGCCAAATGCCACCGTCGCCCTGGGTCTTAGAACTGAAGAAGGTGGAATCGTTGACCTGAAGGACGATAGTTGCGGAGCTCAGGGACCATATTACTTCAGGATTCAGCCGAATAAGAGATATATCCTAACAGGTCGACACGAAGGTTATTTGGCAAGTACCGAAAGTTTGAGCACCGAAGGACTCGAAGAAAGCGATACGCTGGAAGTCAATCTCTATCTGGGCAAGATCGATTACAATAAGGCTTATCGCCTCGATAATATCTACTACGATTTTGATTCAAAGGATCTGCGTCCGGAGAGTATGCAAACACTCGACTCACTCTACCAGATCCTGCAGCTTAATCCCACGATCAAAATTGAGCTGAGCTCACACACGGATTCAAGAGGATCAGAAAGCTATAATGAGAATCTTTCGCAGGGTAGAGCTCAAAGCTGTGTCGACTATTTGGTTGACACAAAAGGAGTTCCCGAAGCAAGGATCGTGGCGAAAGGATATGGAGAAAGCAAGCAATTAGATGATTGCTCACAATATGAAGAATGCCCTACTGGCTCGAGTGGTGATTGCCCCTGTCACCAGCTGAACAGACGAACAGAGTTCAGGGTAATTGGTGAATTAGATGCTTCATTGATCTACGATGGAGAGCGAACCGAAAACAATTAGGGATGAGGAAGATTCAACTGATCATAGTGATGTTATTGGGCTTCAGCTTTTCTGGATCTGCTCAGCTGATCCAGCTATTCGTTGAGGACTTTGAAACCGGCGGTGGAAGCTTCCTTCTTAATCAGGATGGCCCATCAACCAATACAGGAAACAACAAGTGGACGGTAAACAACGAATATATCGGTGCCCCACTTTACCCAAATACTACCAATCAGGATTCCACGGTAAGTGGAACCATCAATAACTCTCCATTTTCTACTTATCTGCACATCTATGATTCTGCAGTAGCGCCAAATCCAGCCAACTCAAACTTTGATCCCAACAATGCCTCAGACAATTTCGCCTATGCCGGTTCTGGCTTCTGTACGCTGGGAATGGTTGATGTGAGAATTACTTTCTTCTGGATGGCACAAGGCGATACGAATGCCTATGGAGAAGTTTACTACTCAGCTGATGGTGGCCCCTGGACCAAAGTAGGGGCGAATAAATACAACAGCCAGACCAAGTGGAAATACGAGGTGATTCAGGATCCTGCCTTTGAAAACGTACAGGATCTGAGGTTCGGCTTCCGTTGGGTGAATCCCTCAGGGTCAACGCCTGCAAGGCTATCATTCGGAATTGATGATATCATTGTAGTGGGGAATTATGACCCGATCAATAATCCAGTCAATATCTCTATCAGCAATATCACACCTTCTGTGGTTTGCCAGCTAGACCGGATTTTCATCTTCTGGGACCTGAGCGGAGAGCTTTGCCTTGGTACTTATAACATCGAGCTATCAAATGCTCAGGGGAACTTTGGAGGAAACCCAACTAGCCTTGGAGTATTCAACATCGCTGCCGGTGACACAAGCGGGATCATTACAGGACAGATCCCAGCTACTACTCCGGCAGGAACCTGCTATCGAATACGACTCCGGCGAACAAACCCTCTGCCTGTCATTATTGGAGCTACGAGCGTCTGTTTCGAGGTACAGGTCTGTCCCAATACCATTCAAACCCTTGCCCCGGTGGTCCTGACCGATCCCGACACTGCCTGTGTTCAATCCGTCATTGATGTACCTTTCATAAGCACTGGAGTCTATAATCCTAACAATGTTTACACTGCGCAGCTGTCGGATTCTTCGGGAAGCTTCGCCAATCCGCTTACCGTTGGAACACTGCCCTCTAGCACTACTTATGATCCTGCAATTGGAAACCTACCGGGTACAGTTTCAGGCTTGATCCCTATCGTCCCGGAGGGATGTAACTACTTCATACGCGTTGTCTCAAACAGCCCCAATGCTATTGGAACTACTTACGGTCCATTCTGCCTGAAGCATTGCGATATGACTACAAATAACACACAGGACATGAGCTTCTGTGTGAGTGATACGCTTGGATCCGGGATATGCGATTCCATTGATCTGGATATCAATTCCTTCAATAACAATGCTACCTATCAGCCCGGTAATGAATTCCAATTAGAGCTTCTGGATATGATGTCGCTGGCTCTCATAAATGTTGGAGGCCTGGCGGCCGAATTCGATACCCTGAGCGGGAAGCTTGAGATCTGCGTGCCTTACCTGGCTGATCTCTCAGCTTTGGGAATAGCACCAGGGACCTATTATGCGCGGATCATTTCTGATAGTTCTACCGTGGTTACCGATCAGAATGGAACGATGATCAGGATCACGATCGGAGCTCCTGCTTCAAATCCACCTATCATTCTTCTAGAAGATACTGTGAGCTGTAATGCAGGGATTCTGCCGGTTCGCTTCGCTCCCTGGAACCCAGATTCTGAATACGAGTGGCTTTCTCCACTGCTGAACAATGGTGTTCCTTTCCAATCAGTAAATACGCCACCGTATCTCTTTGTAAACTTTACCGGAGCTAACCCTAACGACTATGTCTTCTTCATTAGGGAGATCAATTTTGGTTGTTATGGAGCCTATTCAGATCCAGCTACAGTATTTCTGATCACTGTTCCGGATGTATCCATCAGCGGCCCAACAACGGTCTGTCTGGGCGATACTGTGGTTTACTCAGTTGACTTCATACGAGAGACTTTCTACGACTGGGATGTGAACTGGGGAAGAGTGGTCGAAGAATCGAATAACGAGGTATCAGTTGTTTGGGATTCAATTGGAACGGCCAGACTGTTCAATCTCTCTCTTAACGAGTGTGGTCTTGATAGCGGATTCTACTTTGTGGATGTGGTAGCACCTTTACAGGTGGATGCCGGCCCGGATGACAGTCTCTGCCTGGGAGAGGAGATCACCCTTACTGCGGCTACAGATGGCTATGAAGCCAGCCTTGATATGGTCATTAGAAGTGTAGACTCCACTCAGGGTGTCATGTTCGATATCACTGCGAAAGAGGACTTCACGATCACCAATTTCGAGATGTACTTCACAACTGCAACTACCACCAATATTGAGATCTACCGCAAAGCGGGAACCTATCAGGGTAGTGAGCAGAACTCCTTTGCCTGGACTCCGATCGGTGTATGGAATGGACTGGTAACAAATGGCCCCGGTGTTCCTACTCCTTTCCCAATTGCCCTATTTGAGCAGTTTACGGCAGGAGAGACCAGATCATACTATATCACCACGACCGACAATGCCAGAATTCTATGCAGAACAGGTGTTACAAGCGGTACTGTTGCAGAATCTGACTTTGTGATGGACGTGATTCCAGGGACCAAGAATATCTATCCTTATGGAGCTTTCCTTCCGAATCGAATGTGGATCGGTAATATCGATTACAGCACCGAGGCCGGCTTGAGATACCGCTGGTCAACAGGAGACACCACGGCCACCATCACCTTTGTCCCCACCGGAGATTCGGTTTATCAGGTAAGGGTAAGTGATACCACTGGTTGTGGAAACAAGGACGAGGTCTTTATTGCTGTGAGCCCAGTACCAAATGTTGATGCGGGAATTGATACAGCTAAGTGCGAGGACGAAGAGCTTCAACTCAGCGGAACAGCAGATGGCAATTACGCCTGGCTGCCAAATGATGGAATCACTGATCTGGATATTCTCAATCCATTTGTGACTCCAATTGCAGATGTGGTCTACACGCTCACAGCTACAGATCCGATCAGTGGTTGTCAGAATAGCGATACAGTCAAGGTAGACGTCGATAACTGCCTCGAACCGATCAAAGTGCCTCAGGCATTCAGTCCGAATGCAGATGGGAATAATGACTTTTTCACCGTCTTTGCCGATGGTATTACGGAGTATGAGATCATGATCTACAATCGCTGGGGAGAAAGAGTTTACTACAGCAATGATGTCTCTGAATTGAATGATCTCAATCGCGGTTGGGATGGAAGCTATAAAGGCGTAGTTCAGAACATTGGCACTTTTGTTTATTACATCAGAGCGGTAAATAGGAGTGGCGAAACCTCTGAATTACAGGGGAATATAACGCTGATACGATAGGAGAAGAAGATGAACGGGAGGATTGCGGTATTGGTTCTGTTTTTCCTTGTTCGGCCGTTCTTGTTCGGACAGGACGACCGCCATATGGATGTCTTTACGCCCAATTTTCAGTCCTTTCCAGAGACAGAGATCATTGAGCATCCCGATCTGTTTGAATACAGTTCAGAGGAGGTTAGATCTCATCCTGAATTTGGAATTCTCCCTCATAACACTCAATGTGAAGATTGTATAGAGTTGATTCAGGAGCGTGATCAGTATAGCCGATTGTACATCAAGCCGGGAACTGATGCGATGCATATTTTCGCTCAGAGCTCTTACACTCCTCTCCATTTTGAAGATGAAAACGGTAGGTGGCTTTCGAGAGATTTTCGATTGACTCCAACAGAGCAAATGGGGCTCTTTCGAGCCGATAGGCAGGAGAATCCAACCTTTTACAATAGCAATGAGAATGTAGCCGGAATTGAAGTTGGGCCATTTATTTTCGAGCACGGTTCCAGAATAGGCTGGTACTGGCAAGATAGCTTTGGCAATGAGGTCGCCCTTGGTCGGGCGGATTTTGGAACTCAGAGCATTGGTGAACACGGGGTGCTGAACAGCAATGCCTGGCCTCAGGCTGATCTCAGGCAGGTCTTTGATGAAGCTTCTGTAGAGACTGATGTTGTTTTGATGAATCCACCCAATGTCCCTGTAAATTCCAGCTTTCTCATCATTCGCGATACCGTAGAGCTACCAGATGGATGGACTGTGGATCCCATGTATTCAAATGGTCTCATCAGCCCGGAGGGCTACTTCTCTGGAGAATTGAAGATCAGGAATGAATACGGACATCCATTCTTTACCTGGGGATTGGTAAAGGTTTATGACAGCAAAAGTCAGGGCGGTTATGGCTTCTATCAGGTTGAACAGATAGGGAAGGAGCATGTGATTTCCTGGCTTACGCCGATTGAATTCCTTACTCATGCTAATGTTCAGTATCCAGTGGTGATTGATCCCGTGGTATCGGGACGTGACAGTATTGGATTCTTTGTTACAAATCAGGCTCAGGTTGGAGCAAATATGGATTTCACCAAGTCTACTCTTGGTTCTTGTGATTATACTGTAACCGTTCGCGTGCCCGGCCATAGCGAGATTTTTGACACTTATATCGATCTGGAGTACGAAAATCCTTCAGTGATGTGCAAAGTGAATCCACCTCCGGGAACAACCCCATTTTGCGAGTTCTTCGATGTTACCATGGAAGTGGTGAGTCCTTGTGGGGTCTCCACCGGACAGCTGATCTGTAA
>CAXDOZ010000146.1:0-5460 GCA_963991145.1 uncultured Chitinophagales bacterium
ATTATCTACACCACCGGCACCACCTCCATAGCCACCCCAGGCATTGAAATAACTTGTATGTCCGAAATCTCCCCCCTGGCCACCATTTCGAGGCGCTTTTCCTTGAGTGTTCACGGTAGATTGTCTTAGAGTGGTTCCTGTATTTCCATTTGAAAGCCATCCTGCACCGCCTGAACCTGAGGAGTAGTTACCAGGAGTTCCACCTCCTGCTCCTCCATTTCCATTAATACCTCCAGGAGCCGTTCCAGACCCTCCTGATCCAGAAGTTGTTGTTTGATTGCCGGATCCTGAACCCCCATTAGCATGCTGTGATTGACCACCACCTCCTGCGGCAGCGATCATTGGAAAGTTGTCGTTGACATTTCTGTAAACGAAGGTTCCTCCACCTCCGCCTCCTACATATGCGCTGCTTTGACTTGTTACTCCGCCCATTTGACCAACCATCATCCTTATGGTCTCTCCTGGATTAACAGGGAAATCACCTTTAATGTAAGCTCCATTTCCCCCTCTGGAGCCACCACCTTTTGCACCCCAGGCCTCTACCCGGATCGTGCAAACACCGGCAGGAACTGTCCATGTTTGGACCGTACCGTTTTGACCTGTTGATGAGTTGTTAAATGTTATTGTGTTGCTACCAATTGTATTACAGTTTCTGATCTCAACTAGCTGACTATTGCTGCTTTGGCAACCAGCGGAATCAGTTACAGTTAAAGTGACTGAAACCGTATCTGGGTTTGCCCAGGAAACTGTTGGGTTCTTTGCAGTGCTTGAAGACGGAGCGGCATTCGGAAAGGTCCAGGAGTAACTGGCTCCAGCATTGAAGCTTGGGTTAAAAGTCACATTGGAGCCAAAACTTGGAAAGCTGGGACTCGTTGTGAATGCAGCAGAAGGGAAGGAAGTACAATTACATGAAACTCTTCTCCAACCGGTATTAGAATAGTAAGATTCTATGCAGTCTGAAGTGGTATTAAAGATCACCAAACTGTGAGCAGGATTTTGAATACTATCTCTTTGTGCCTGAGTTAACCTTGGAAATAACATTCCCTTAGTTGCAGATTGCAAGTCAAGAATTGCACTTGGATTAGCTTGAGGAGATGAATTCGTATCTGAAACGGCGATCTGTGCAAAAGCTAAATCCCCAAAAAACAAGGAGCAAAGGATTAGGATGATTCTAGTTTTCATACTTGGAGTTTTACCAAATATCTGTACTAGGCGAATATTAAAGTATAACTACTTGAATACAGGAAAATTTAGGCTTGTAAGGAATGAAAGACCTGAGCCTTTCCTGAAAGCTGAGCAATAGGTAGCCATGGCAGCTCTGAATTTGATTCAGGAGATTTAGTAAGGAATTCTTCATGTAAGAAAGAATCCAAATAAGCTTAAGGATAGCATTTACTGACTAATAAATCCAAATATCAATTCCAGGGTAATGATATTTTCCTAAGGAAAGGATAATCTATCTACCATAAAATAGGCAGTTACACATAGAGAATATCTACTATATTAGGCCTCCTGTTTAACTAAAACCCTCTTGCTCATGAGTACACTTTTACAAAGGGTGCTATTACCCCTTATTTTTTCTCTATTCCTAATCTTACCTGCTTCAGCTACACACTTCGCTGGAGGGGAAATTACTGTTGAACCGATCGTTGGAAATACCTACCAGGTTACCTTGAATCTTTATCGCGATTGCGGAGGAATTCAATTTGGGCCCACTCAAAATGTTCAGATTTTTGGAACGTGTGGCTCAACAACCGGGCCTACATTGAATGTTTCTGTACAAAGGATATCTGTTACAGATATCACTCCCCTATGTGGAATCGGTGTAAGTACCTGTTCAGGAGGAAGCACCCCTGGAATTGAAAAACACGTGTACAAAGCAAATGTTACACTAAATCCAATTTGCCCGACAACAACTTTCAATGTTCGTCATAATTCATGTTGCAGAACTAACGCGATTACCAATCTCACAACCCCTGGTAATGAAGGCTATACTTTGAATACTCAATCTACTTCCACTCTTTCTGCATTAAACTCAACCCCTACTTTTCTAAACGACCCAGTAGTTTACTGGTGTGTGAATCAGGCAAACACCTATAGCCCTGGTGCCGTTGATGCTGATGGGGATTCTTTGGTTTATAGCTTAACAGATGCAATAGGCCAAAACCTTCCTGTTGCATATGCCACTGGATTTTCATCTCAGCAGCCTTTTGGGGCAGGCGCTCCGGTCACTTTAGATCCAGTTACTGGTCAACTAACTGTAACACCTACTTCAGTTTCTATGAATGTCCTTGCGATTAAGGTTGAGGAATATAGAAATGGCGTTAAGATCGGAGAGGTTATTAGAGATATTAATATTGTGGTTCAATCATGCAACAATGGTCTTCCTACATCAACTGGAATTAATGGAACAGGTGGATTTTCGACCACAGCTTGCCCTGGAGAAACCGCCACTTTCACCCTCCCAACATCAGATGTTGATGGGGATGCCACTACAATCACCTGGAATCAAGCTATTCCTAGCGCCACCTTCACTACGAATTCTGCTATAAATCAAACCGGAACATTTAACTGGACCCCTGGTCCGAATGACGGAGGATTCAATACCTTCTCTATTTTCGTTTCAGATGGGGCATGTCCTGTTCCTGGTGTACAGGTTTATGCTGTTACTGTATTTGTTGATACTCTTAGTGGCACAGTTACAACTGTTGATGCTCAGTGCGGGAATTCTGGATCTGCTAGTATTGTTACTGATCCTGGCAATCAGGTTACCTGGTCAAATGGAGCAACTGGTCTCTCTGTTACAGGCCTTGCGGCCGGATCTTATTCAGCCTACTTAAGTTCGCTTTCAGGTTGCCTTGATACGATCAACTTTACCATCAATTCAGTTGGAACACCTCCAGTAATTGTCGACTCTGTTTTTGATCCCCCATGTGCCAATGTTTGTGGAGCTTCTATTACTATTCAGCCGGTAGCAGGATCTAATCCTTCAGCCACATGGAGTGATGGAGGAAGTGGATTTTCAAGAACAGGTCTTTGCGCAGGTACTTATACTGTTACGGTAAATGACGGGACTGGTTGTACTACTACTAAGACTTATACAATTGGGGCATTACCACCATTGACTGCTACGAATGCAGCAACTGATCACGATTGCTCTCAAAGCAGTTTGAACGGATCGATTGATGTAACGCCATCCGGCGGAACGCCGCCATATTCTTATGCTTGGAGTAATGGTGCAACTTCTGAAGATGTTTCAGGCCTTGCTCCTGGAACTTACTCTTTCACGATTACCTCAGCTGATGGTATCTGTACCTTCTCAGATACTGTTTCAGTTGGAACATCAGGATCGCTACAAACCTTTACCAGCGGAAATTCTACCAGCTGTGATCTATGCAATGGTTCGGCAATGGTAATGGTACAGTCAGGTATCGCTCCTTACGCATATACCTGGTCAAATGGTGGCAATACAAGCAGTATTTCAGCTCTTTGTCAGGGTTCTTATATGATCTCTGTGATTGATGCAGTAGGCTGTACTGGACCTGATGTTGCAGTTGTTCATCCAAGTTCACCTCTTACAATCTCTTCAACAGTTAATGATCACACATGTGGTTCTGCTAGCTTTAGCGGTAGCATTTCTTTGAGCCCTTCGGGCGGATTGCCACCATATACTTATTCATGGTCGAATGGAGCTACAACTAAAGATATAAGCGGAATAGCTCCTGGAACATATACTGTTCAGGTTGGAACATCAGATCCTAACTGTTCTACCTCTGACACCTTCACTGTAGGAATTACAGGAAGCCTTACACCGGCACTTGCAACTACTGCAACTACTTGTGGAGAGTGCAATGGAGAGGCGATTGCAACGGTATCTGGGGTGTCTCAATTAAATTATAACTGGACTGTAGGTAGTGGAAGTGCTACACCTGGCAACACTGATTCGATTGGCGGACTTTGTGCCGGCAGAGTCAATGTTCAGGTTACCGATGGAGCTGGATGCTCAGGAACTATTTCTAGCTTGATCGGGTCCTCAATTGGATTGAAGATCTCTGCTTCAGCTATTGGAACTACCTGTAATCTATGCAATGGTGAAGCAACTGTAACTGTGAATTCAGGAAATGCACCATATACTTACGCATGGTCAAATGGAGATACAAACCCAACTGCGAAAGGCCTTTGTGCAGGAACTTACACTGTGACTGTTACTGATGATCAGGGATGTTCAGCTACTGCCACTGTTACAGTGAAGGCATCCAAAACTCCTTCAGTAAGCGCTAAGATCACTCATACCACTTGTGGAAATTGTGATGGTGCAATTGATATTACATCGATTAACACTCAAACTCCAATTAGCTATGCATGGTCGAATGGATCTAGACTTGAAGATCAAAGTAAGCTGTGCGCAGGAACATATATCGTTCGTCTTGTTGATGGTTCCGGATGCGTGGTTCACGACACATTCACTGTTGATTCTTCAGTTGCTGTTACTCTATCTACTGTTGAGGTGAATACTTCTTGTGGACAGTGTAATGGAGGTGTTGATCTCACTGTTGTTACCGGAACTCCTCCTTACTCTTATAGCTGGACAAACGGAGCTACCACAGAGGACCTAAGCGGTCTTTGCGCTGGAGGCTACAATGTTGATGTGGTGGACTCAGAAGGATGTAAAGCTTCTACCAAGACTTCAATCGCTCCAAGTAAAGGTATTTCTGCTAAAGGAAGCTCTGATCCAGTTAGCTGCTTTGGAGATTGCGATGGTGTAGCAGAGGTTAGCTACAAGCGCGAGAAAGCCGGACCTGGAGCATATTCTGTTCTTTGGTCAAATGGAGGTACTGGAGATATCCAATTTGGTCTTTGCGCCGGAACTTATACTGCTACTGTAACTGATCCTGAAGGATGTACAGATACTGTAACAGTAGTTGTGGGTTCACCACAACCACTTACCACAGGATATCTCACTACCAAGACTGCATGTGGCTCTGCCTGTACAGGTACAATTGACCTTATCGTAATGGGAGGAACTCCTCCTTACACTTACTCATGGTCAAATGGTGCTACTACGGAAGACCTTTCAGGACTTTGTGACGGAGTTTACGAAGTAACAGTTACTGACTCTGCAGGATGCTCCACTACTCAGTGTGTGACGGTAGAGAAAGAAGAACTCCAGGTTACTATTGAGGCTACCAATCCTACCTGTGCAAATTGGTGTAATGGTAGAATCAAAGTAATCTTCCCTCAAGGAAGCCCTGGGCCTCATCGAGTGAAATGGAGCAATGGAAGAAGAGGTAAGAATGCCTTTGGATTCTGTGCAGGAACATATACTGCTACAATCACGGATGGAAGCGGTTGTCGCACTGTTCAAACAGTTACACTTACATCTCCTGCTCCATTGAATTTAAGCATGAATGTGACTCCACCATCAAGTTGGAGAAGCTGTAATGGATCAGTTGATCTTAC
>CAXDOZ010000147.1:0-5404 GCA_963991145.1 uncultured Chitinophagales bacterium
TTTAATCAAACTGTGGCCGCTACCAGCCGATTGAGCTCGCAGAATCCAAATCTGCAGAATATCCCAATTCGCACTGAACGAGGACGTAAGGTGCGACAGGCATTTGTGCCAAGAGATAAGGATCACATTTTATTAGCCGCCGATTATTCGCAGATCGAGTTGAGACTGATCGCTGCTCTTTCAGGAGACGAGACAATGACCACAGCATTCAATGAAGGTCAGGACATTCACTCCATTACCGCAGCAAATGTCTTTGGAGTGAAATTGGAGGACGTCACTCGCGAGATGAGAAGCCACGCCAAGACGGTAAACTTTGGGATCATCTACGGAGTATCTGCCTTTGGTTTAGCCCAACAAACCGACTTGAGCAGAACAGAAAGCGCTGAGATCATCGAGAACTACTTCAAGACCTATCCTGGCATCAAGAAGTATATGGATAGCAATATTGAGAAGGCCCGCGAGCAGGGTTATGTCGAGACGATCATGGGACGAAGAAGATACCTGCGCGATATCAATTCAAGGAATCAGGGCTTGCGTGGACATGCAGAAAGAAATGCGATCAATGCACCTGTTCAGGGATCCGCGGCAGACATGATCAAGCTGGCAATGATCGAAATTCACAAGGAATTTCAGGCGAAGGGATTTGCCTCTAAAATGACTTTGCAAGTACATGATGAATTGGTTTTTGATGTTAGAAGAGACGAGTTAGATACGATCAAACCGATCGTGCTTGATCTGATGCAGAATGCCATGCAGTTAATTGTACCTGTTGTTGTTGAAGCCGGAACTGGCGAAAACTGGTTAGAAGCTCACTAAATGACCAAGCGATTTTCGATCATATTTGCTTCCCTTGCTTTTATAGGCTTGTTCATACTTGCCTGGAATCACTATGTGATCAGATCGCTCTTTTTAGACGGGTCCTTCTTTCTCTTCTTCATGCTGAAGGAAGGCACATTTAATATTGAGAATTACAGATACGGAGCAGTAGTAGCAGAATGGCTGCCAATGCTGATGATCAAGACCGGTCAGCCCTTGAGCTCCATTATGAGAGCTTATTCGCTTTCATACATTATCTACTATCTGGTCTTGTTTGTGATCCTCTTCTTTGGATTGAAGAAAAGAGGATTTGCATGGGGAGTTCTTTTAATTCAATTCCTCATGGCCGGAGCATCGTTTTACTGGCCAATTTCTGAGCTGCAATTAGGACTCGGCTGGACATTCCTGATGTTGGGTTTTTGGGACTGGAACAGGACAGAAGATTCCAAACTGAAATGGATATCCATCCTTTATCTCTTACCAATAACACTCTTCTATACCTGCTTTCACCCTCTGTTGATCTTTGCCTGGTTTATTGCCGGTGGCTATATTTTGATCAGTAACAGATGGTATCGAAACTGGGCTGATTGGCTTTTCTTTTTTGCAGTGCTCGGGGCGATCTTCCTGAAGAATTACCTCCTGAAGCAGCCCTATGAAGAGAGTCGGATGGAGTATTTGTTGAAGGTTTTTGAGCTCTTCCCCAACTATCACGAGATCCCAAGCATGCGAACTTTCGTGAAGCATATCTTCACTCAGTACTACCTGCTGTTCCTGGCTTTCTTTTTCCTTATCGTATACTGGATCAGGAAGAAAAGATGGAAGAGTCTGGCTTTTATCATCCTCTCATTTCTTGGATATCTCCTGTTGATCAAATGCGCCTATAATGAGGTAGGATCAATGTTCTACCATGAGAATATGCTGCTTATTCTGGGGATGATAGTAGCATTGCCATTTGCACAGGAGCTGGTTCCAAGGTTGATCATGTCGCGATTCAATCGCTTTGCTTTTGTCCTGTTTCTGATAGTAAGATTGTTGCATATCAATATTCACTCTTTACCTTTTGAAAGACATATGCGCTTCCATGAAGAGCAGATCGCAGGTGCTAGAGATGCCGATTTCCAAAAGGTGATCGTGACCGATGTAGATGAGGCAAATAGAAACCTGATACAGTTTTGGGGAAGTTCATTTGAAACCTTGCTTATGTCGAGCATGGATGGTCCTGAGAATTCAGTAACGGTTATCGTAAAAGACAATCCTGATTTTTGGGGGCCGGAAAGAGGCAAGGGATTATTCCTTACAGAATGGTATTGGGTACCAGCTGAGGAATTACCAAAAGAGTACCTGAATATTGGATCGCAGAGCTATAATGTTCAAAGCGAAGCCTGGTAGAGAAATCTACTGATCAATGAATTACATTTGAATTATGGAGTATCCCTCAGATTTGATTGAAGATGCGGTGAACCAGTTCGCCAGGTTGCCTGGAATAGGGAAAAAAACAGCTCTGCGCCTTGTGCTTCATATGCTCAAGCAAAGACCAGAAGAGGTTCAGGTCTTTTCAGATACCATCGCCAAAATGCGAAATGAGATCCAGTTCTGTTCGATCTGTCACAATGTTTCCGATGGAGACATTTGCAATATCTGCTCGAATAAGATGAGAGATCACGAAACTGTCTGTGTGGTTGAGACCATCCGTGATATTATAGCCATAGAAAACACAGGTCAGTATAAGGGAGCTTACCATGTTCTTGGAGGAGTGATCAATCCTGTTGAAGGGATCGGTCCTGAGGAATTGAACCTCGAAAGCCTTAGGAAGCGTATAGAAAGTGGAGAGGTAAAAGAAATGATCATGGCGCTTCCACCAAACATGGAAGGTGATACCACGATCTTTTACATTTCGAAACAGTTTAAGGATAGCGGAGTAAAGATCAGTACGATTGCAAGAGGGATCAGTTTTGGTGGGGAGTTGGAATATACCGACGAGCAAACACTTGCAAGATCGATCGCTACTCGTTTACCTTATGAGAATTACCTTATAAACAGATAAGAACAAGCCCTCCGACTCCTTGAAGCTTTCAATTGTCATCGTCAATTATAATGTCAAGTATTTCCTTGAGCAAGCACTTACATCTGTGCGCAAGGCAAAGAAGGGAATAGAGGCAGAGGTCTTTGTTGTCGATAATAATTCTGTGGACGGATCACAGGAAATGGTCGCAACAAAGTTTCCCTGGGTGATCCTGATCGAGAATAAGGAGAATCAGGGTTTCGCTAAAGCGAATAACATTGCAATTAGAGAAGCAAAGGGAGAGTATGTCCTGCTTCTCAATCCCGATACGATAGTTGAAGAGGACACCTTTCAGAAGTGCATCGACTTCATGGATAGCCATACAGGTGCAGGAGCTTTGGGTGTTAAGATGGTTGATGGGACAGGTAATTATCTGCCCGAGTCAAAGCGAGGGCTCCCAACACCCGAGGTAGCTTTTTACAAGGTTTTTGGACTATCGAGCTTATTTCCCGAGTCAAAGAGATTCAATCAATATCACCTGGGTTATCTCGATCCAGATGAGATCCACCCGGTAGATGTTCTATCTGGAGCATTCATGTTTATGCGTCGCTCGGTGCTTGAAAAAGTAGGGATGCTCGATGAGGATTACTTCATGTACGGGGAGGACATTGACCTTTCATACAAGATCCAGAAAGCGGGTTGGACAAATTATTACTTCCCGAAGACCACGATCATTCATTACAAGGGAGAGAGCACTAAGCGCGGAAGCCTTAACTACGTGCGCATCTTCTACAAGGCGATGATGATCTTTGCCCGCAAGCATTTTTCTCCAAGATGGGCGGGTTTGTATACCGCCATGATCTATCTGGCGATCTTTCTCAGAGCGCTGATCACACTCGTCTCAAACTTTGTAAGTAAATACGGTTTGATGATGACCGATGCGATCATCTCATTCGCCGGGATCTATTTCATTAAGCAGTTTTGGGAGAGTTCAATAAAGCATGCAGATAGTTACTATCCGGAGGTCTATCTACAATACGTTGTCCCCGGATATATTCTGATCTGGCTCTTCGCAAACAACTTTACCGGGAGCTACGATAAGCCCTATAAGATCTCTAAAATCCTTCGAGGAATTCTTGGTGGAACCTTGATCATTGCAGCAATTTATGGGTTCTTGCCAGAGGAGCTTAGATTCTCAAGAGCGATGATTCTTCTTGGGGCAACCTGGACAGGATTAACCATGGTGGGAACACGTGTTATTGCAAATTACAGGGCCTACGGCCGATTCACCCTCGAAGACCAAATGGAAGTGCGCACCATAGTGGTTGGAACTGAAGAAGAGGGAAGAAGAGCTCTTTCTCTTCTAAAGCAGGCCGGAACAGCGGCAAACTTTATTGGCTTTGTGAAGCCAAATGAGCTATTTGAGGAAGGCGAATTTCTTGGGGATATCAGTCAGCTCGATGAGATCTCTGAGGTATATAGGATCGATGAGATCATCTTTTGTGGAAAGGATGTTTCAGCCACAGAGACCATTCATTGGATGAGCCAATTAGGGAGCAGGTTGACATACAAGATCGTTCCCGAGGAGAGCTGGAGTATCATTGGAAGTCATTCAAAAAATACCAGTGGTGATCTCTATGCGATCGATATTAACCTTAATCTTTCTTCAGAGTTTCAGAAGCGTAATAAACGATTCTTTGATCTAATGCTTTGTCTTGTTTCCCTTGGATTGCTTCCCATCATCCTGTTGATCGAAGAGGACAGACTGGGCTTTTTAGCAAACTGGTGGGAGGTCTTGATAGACAAGAAGAGCTGGGTAGGCTATTCGAGAACATTGAAGAAGAATATGGATTATCTGCCCGCTATTAAAGAGGGCGTGTTGAATCCAACTGATCTTCTGCCTCCCAAACGATTAAACGCTGAAACCAAGCAGCGTTTGAATTTCCTTTACGCTAAGGAGTACGATGTCAATCAGGATTTCGAGATTGTTATAAAATCCATTCGACAGCTAGGGAGAAGATGATCTAAAAGGATCAAGTTCTATTTTACATTCTCCATTGGTTCTTTTCAGTGTAACAAATTGCATATAATTACATCTTTCTTAATCAAACCCACATTATGAAAAAGCTATTAATTCTGCTTGCACTTCCTATACTATTCGTTACGGCGTGTAGTGATGGAGGTACTGGTATTGGAAACAGTGATCCCAGGATCTTTGATAAGATCTGGGTGATTGATCCGAGCACTGCAATTCCATATTTCGAGATCACTTTGAATTCTGCAGATAACACATTTGTTGATGACTTTGGTGCAACAGGCACCTGGGTTAGTAAGAGCGGAGGGGATGTAATTGAGACTACAGAGAAATTTGATCTGGGACTTGGTGGATCAATAACTACAAAAGTTAAATACACTACTTTATCAGTAACGGATTCTACATGGTCTGTAGACTATGAAGTAAGGGTTGCAGGTACAAATACCGGTAATGGTACTACCGTAATGACTCAAAAGTAGAGACACCCTTTACCATAAAAAAACCCCGACTCGCAAGAGCCGGGGTTTTGTGCTTTAAGGGGGTATCAATTA
>CAXDOZ010000148.1:0-5390 GCA_963991145.1 uncultured Chitinophagales bacterium
CATGCCTTTCACCGGAGAATGCCCCTGGCGGAGCGGTACCACTAAGCCGGGGATTTCGATCCTCGAGGCTCCCTGCCAGACCAACATTCAGACTTCCGCAATGGGGGCGCAGGACCGGGAGGCGCTATTGCCGCAGCTAAGGCAGCAGACCTTGGCCTGTCGGTAACATTGGTCGATAAGGCTAAATTCCCGCGAGATAAGATCTGCGGTGATGCTCTGAGTGGAAAAGTTGCAGAGGTTTTGCGAAGAACCCTTCCCAATGTCTTAGACGAATTAGATACAGGTGAATTATTCCGCGATTCATGGGGAGTAGATTTCATCGCCCCGAATGGGGAGTCTTTAAAGGTTCCTTTCAAGACTGATTACAATACTGAGGATCGCGCTCCCGGTTTCATTTCTAAGAGGACAGACTTTGACACTCTTTTGCTCCAAAGAGCCCTGGAGGGGAGAGAGATAGAATTCTTTGAAGAAGTTGAACTTCGCTCTTACGAGCGGATAGAGAATGGTTTTCTCGCTACAGATAGTAATGGAAAGCAGTATAGTGCATCAATTGTGATCGCTGCAGATGGAGCGTATTCACATTTTGGGAGAACGGTAGGCGGAATAAAAGCTGAAGGAAGAGATCTGTGTTTTGGGCTTCGAGCTTATTACGATGGGGTAGAGGGGTTGGATAAAGATGGATTCATCGAGCTTCATTTTATTAAGGATGTTCTGCCCGGATACTTCTGGATCTTTCCGCTTCCAAACGGAGCGGCAAACGTGGGGATTGGAATGAGAGCAGACCGCATGAAGGATAAAGGTGTAAATCTTAAAAAGACCTTTGAGCGATTGATCAATGAGCATCCTGTCATCGGTCCAAGGTTTAAAAATGCCACACTTCAGGAAAGAGTACGACTCTTTGATCTGCCTTTAGGGAATAAGAAACGCAAACTCAGCGGCGACAGCTACATGCTTATTGGTGATGCTGCAGCTTTGATCGATCCCTTCACCGGTGAAGGAATTGGTAATGCAATGATCAGTGGTGAGTATGCTGCATCTGCTGCGCACCATGCAATTCAAGAGAAAAACTTTTCGGCCTCGTTTTTGAGAAGCTACGACCGTGCTGTATATGAGCGTTTAGGTGACGAACTTCACCTTAGCACAAGGATGCAGCAATTGGTTAACTATCCATGGTTATTTAATTTTGTGGTCCGCAAGGCAAATAGGAATCAAACACTCCGGGAAACAATTTCCTGTATGTTTGAAGACGTTGACCTCCGCGGACGTTTAAAAGACCCGCGTTTTTACGCTAAAATTCTATTTCAATGAAAAGATTGATTTCCCTATTTACACTAGTCTTATTCTTAAGCTTTGGAGCTATTGCTCAAAGCGATTGCTACGTTTCTGAAGATCAGGATTTTGCCGTGGCTGATGAAAACGGTTTCTACGGAACTCCATTCGATAAAACAGCTGATGTTATGGATTGGAAAACTGTAGACAAAAGCATCAGAAAGCACGACGGTGCTGAAGGAATGATTCGCGGTACAGTAAATGAGATCTGCCAGGCCAAAGGATGTTGGTTAAGTGTTACTTCAGACGGACAGGACTACTTTGTAAAATTCAAAGACTACGCTTTCTTCTTACCGCGTGACATCACCGGTATGGAAGTAGTGCTTAATGGTGTTGCTTACTATGAGATCACTTCAGTTGAGGAACTGCAGCACTTCGCAGCTGATGCAGGCAAATCTGAAGAGGAAATTGCTGCCATCACAGAGCCTACAAAAGAGCTTAAATTCATGGCTACAGGTGCAGTTGTTTTAGCTGCTCAATAAACCTGAAAAATAGCTTTGAATTAATTTCTAGTCAGCTTATATTTGCACTCCGTTTTTACGGAAGGAGTCGTTAGCTCAGTTGGCAGAGCATCTCCCTTTTAAGGAGAGGGTCCTGGGTTCGAGCCCCAGACGACTCACGAAAGCCTCGCATTTTGCGGGGCTTTTTCTTTTTGAGGAAGCAATCTCATTAATATGGCTAATGTGGTTAATGTGGTCAATGTGTTTGGTCTCCGTGGTTTAATCGTCGCATACAGAAATTAGCACATCAGCACATTCTCGTAGCACTGTTAAAATTTCCTAAATCAAACCCCAGCCTGTAATGCCTAAACCTTTTCGCTGTCTAAGAGGTTAAAAAGGCCATGAATAGCATGAAATTCACCATCATTCTTTCCATACTGGGATTCAGCTTTTTAACAGCCTGCTCCAGTGCAAACTCAGAGCCCGGCAATTGGGAGGATGACCCAACAACAATTAACTACTCAACAATGGATACAGCAACATTTGGTAATGGATGCTTCTGGTGTACAGAGGCAATTTTTCAAAGATTAGTAGGCGTTTCGAAAGTCGAATCTGGATACAGCGGAGGAAAAATCGCAAATCCAACATACAAGGAGGTGTGCTCAGGACTTACCGGACATGCTGAGGTAATCCAGATCACCTATGATCCAGAGCAGATAAGCTTTACTGAACTCCTGGAGGTCTTCTTCAAAACACATGACCCTACAACCCTTAACAGACAGGGAGCAGATGTAGGAACTCAATACCGATCAGCAGTATTCTATCACAATGATGCTCAGAAAATGGAAGCAGAGCGAGTAAAGATGGAATTAAACGATGCTGGTGTATGGACTGATCCTATCGTTACTGAGATCACTGCATTTGATAAGTTCTACGTGGCTGAAAACTATCATCAGGACTATTATAACCTTAACAAGAATCAGCCTTATTGCCAGGCTGTGATCGTGCCTAAGCTCGAGAAGTTTGAGCAGGTTTTTGGCGATAAAATCAAGTCGGAGAATTAATTTCTCCCGATTCAATGGAAAAGGCTTGACAATTCAGCATTTAAGGAACTATTTTACCCATCGAATCATTAATCTAGCATTGAATTTAAAATCACAACCATGTTTAAAGATTTTTTGAAAACACTATTGATCGTTTTAGGTATCTCTTTCACTTTCGCACTAGTTAGCTGTGGCGAGTCAGAAGGAGGAGAAGAAGAAGAAACTACTGAGGAGTCTACTGAAGAAGAAAGCGCTGAAGCAACTTCTGAAGAAGCAGCTCCAATGTTCACTGCAAATGCAGAGTGTAACATCTCAATCGAAGGTATGATGTGCTCAAAGGGCTGTAAAAGCGCTATTGAAGCTCAACTTAACGATACCGAAGGAGTTGAGATTGCTGAAGTAAACTTTGAAGAAGGAACTGCAGTAATTGCTTATGATGATCAATTGATCACTGAAGACGCAATTATCGAGTCAGTAAACACCCTTAACGAAGGAGCATACTCGGCTACTGTAATCGCAGAAGAAACTGAAGAAGTAGAGGGATAATCCCAATAAAACTCAAACAGAACCCTGGCATTTTTTGTCAGGGTTTTTTTATGCCCTCTCAGCTCATTGGTAACCATAGCTTAAAGCATGATTAACAGATGGAATTTTTGTAAATTAATGAAACTAAAACCTGTTGCCTTTGAGGGATAATTACGCTCCACTCTTCCTCATCCTCTTCTTACTCCTTTCTCCTGCACTTAGCGGGCAGGACATTCATTTTTCACAATTCTACGCTTCGCCCCAAACTCTTAGTCCAGCCTTAACCGGTGTTCATGAAGGCTCTTATCGGGCTACAGCCATCTACAGGAACCAGTGGAGATCGGTTTCAACCGCTTTTCACACCTATGGTGCAGCCTTTGATATCAAGCTTTTCGAAGGGAAGCTTAAGAAAGATGTCTTTGCCGTTGGAGTGAATTTTACAGGCGATAAATCAGGTGATGGAGATCTTGGTCTTTTGATCTTTAATGGATCAGTGGCCTACCACAAACGAATGGGGAAGAACCAATTCCTGGGATTGGGATTGCAGATAGGATACAATCAACGCAGCATCGACTATCAGTCTCTCGCCTTTCCAAATCAGTTTACTGGGGTTGATTTCGACCCAAACATTCCAAATAATGAACCCATCACAGATGATAGGTTCGGTTATCTCGATGTAAACATCGGAATCGCATGGCAAGGGCTATTCTCTGAGAAGTTCTCGGCATCCGCCGGAGGCGCAGTATACCATGTACATGAGCCCTCTGAGTCTTTCCTTGGAGAGTCGGCACCATTAAGAAGAAGATATGTAGGACATGCAGGATTCAGATTCAAGCTCTCAGATCTACTTACACTTACCCCAAACATGATCTATCTCCATCAGGCCAAAGCACAGGAGGTAAATATTGGTGCTGCTCTTGAGTTTGGATTTGGTGAGGAAAGAAAGACCGTAGCCAGTATTGGTGGATGGTATCGATTCAATGATGCTGCAATTGTCACCGCCTCATTTGATGTCAAGAATCTAAGAATCGGAATGGCATACGATTTCAATACTTCAGGACTTCGGGCAGCAAGCAGCGGGAGAGGGGCATTCGAGATCGCGATTCAATACACCGGCTTTATTAAGTATTCATCACCAGTCACCCGACCAGTTCTGGTCCCCTGCCCAAGGCTTTAGCATGAGATCTCTAAGCATCATATTGATCCTGTTGGGTAGCTTATCTGTTTCGGCCTACGGCCAGATGACTCCAAAGAAAGCCAAAAAGCAAGTCAAGCTTGCTCAAAAGCAATTGGAACTTGGAAACATCTACGATGCTGCAGATCTCTACGCTGAAGTGATAGATCACGCCTCAAACGAGGCGGAAGTGGCTTATGCTTTAGGTGATGCCCTATTCCTTTCCAGAGATTACAAAGCAGCTATCCCATACTTTCAGCGTGTGGCAGATCGAAGTTCTCTCACTTATCCCGATGCCCGATATAAATATGCAATGGCATTGAAGATGAATGGTGATTACGGAAAGGCAAAGCAGGCCTTCGAGAAATTCAGGAAAGATGTAAAAGGCAGTGATTGGTCAGATATGAGGAAATGGGCAGAGATCGAAGCTGAAGGCTGCGAGCTGGCCATGGCCATGCAAAAGAATCCGGAAGACGTTAAGATCACTCACTTTGAAGCGCCATTCAACTCTGCTTATTCAGACATTTCTCCTTACTGGATCAATGATTCAACCATGCTGTTTGCTTCACTTCCCACCGACTCGGTGATCATTGCAAGTGAAAAGACCGACCGATTCATCAAACTGTACGAGGCGAGCTTCAGCAATGATAAGCCAGCTGCTCCAAGCAGCTATTCAGGATTGACCGTGGAAGGCAAGCATATTGCAAACCCCTCGCTAAGTCCTGATGGGAAAGAACTATTCTATACAATTTGTGAAGAGGATGCAAAGAATCCGAATCAGATAATCTGTCACATTTATTCGAGCAAGAAGTCTGGAGAGGGCTGGTCAGAAGGAGAGAAGCTTAGCGATGTGATCAATGTTAGTGGCTATAATAGCAC
>CAXDOZ010000149.1:0-5350 GCA_963991145.1 uncultured Chitinophagales bacterium
AAACTGCTAAAGAGGCTGGCATTCCAATTCACCTGGATGGAGCCAGACTATTTAATGCTCTTGTTGAAACAGGAAACACAACTCAGGAGATCGGGTCCCTCTTTGACAGCATCTCAATATGTCTATCGAAAGGATTAGGAGCTCCTGTAGGTTCTCTCCTTATTGGCAACAAGGATTTCATTAAGCAGGCAAGACGAAAAAGAAAGGCCTTTGGTGGAGGAATGAGACAAGCCGGTATTCTCGCTGCTGCAGGCATTTACGCCCTGGATAAAAATGTCAATCGATTGACCGATGACCATGTTAAAGCCAAAGAGATCAATACAGTTCTAAAGAAGCTACCAATGGTCACAAATGACCTTAACCCTGACACAAATATTATAATGGTAGAGATTGACGGTAGCTATGGCGCAGAGAGGTTTATGAATGAGCTTGAATGCCATAGTATCAGAACCGTCCCATTTGGTGCAAACTGGGTTAGAATGGTCACTCATCTTGATATTGGGGAAAAGGAAATGGACCATTGTTTAACTGTTTTATCAAATCTTGGCTCATAAGCACAACAGTTCGATAGTCCTTGATATGTGAACATCATAAGCTATCAAATCATTAAATTTGAGTATTAACCCTTGATCAGGTTAATGAATAAGTGGAGGCCCACCCCGGTGGGCTTCTTTTATTCTACAAACTCAACAGTGATATAGGTGAGATCATCATTCACTGAAAATTGAAATGCCTTCTTTCCCTTAAATGAATAAAGTGTCCACTCGTTGCTTACAGTGATCCAGGTATGATCCTCTTCATTTGCCTTTACATTGACAGGCATTGAGAAACCTTCAACATCAGTTACAAAGCGCAACTCAAATAACTGATCTTTCTTTTTCTTACCTAGATAGCGATACTCCAACTTTGGAATAGAGGCATTCATCAAATACTGCTCAAAGATCTTATCCATCTCCATTCCTGTCCTGTCTTCAAAGAAATCAAGAACGTTCTGTGCTGAAATGGTCTTTAGCCTGAATTCGCTTTCCTGCATTTCCTTAAGCATTGACCACCAGAGTTCATCGTCATTAATAATGTGGCGAACGCTGTTCAGGAAGAGCATTCCTTTACTATACATATCTCCACTACCTTCTTCATGGACATGGTATACACCCATCATAGGATTCTTATTCCCTATTGAGCTTTTCTTGGCATTTATATACTTCAGGGCAGTTTCATAGCCGTGAAGGCATTCTACATAGATCGCCTCGCTGTAAGTACAGAATCCTTCATGAATCCATAGATCGGCTACATCGGCGCAGCTTACATTATTTCCCCACCATTCATGACCGGTCTCATGAATAATGATATAATCGAAATCCAACCCAATGCGACTGTAATCTCTACCCATGTATCCGGTCTTGTACTGATTTCCATAGGCGATAGCTGTCTGATGCTCCATTCCGAGGTATGGGGTTTCAACTAGCTTGTATCCATCCTCCCAAAAAGGAAATGCTCCAAGTTTCTTTTCAAAGCACTCCATCATTGGAACTACCTGATGGAAGTGAGATTTAGCCTTAGACAGGTTTTCAGGCAAAACAAAGTACTCCAGATCAAGGCTGTCACCAGTAAGAGGGCTGATGTAAGTCTCTCCGAATTCTACATAATTTGCGATGTTAAGCGAGACATTGTAAAGATTGATCGGATATGATACATGCCAGGTAAACTTATTCCTGCCATCCTCAAGAGACTCTTCTCCTCTGAACCTGCCATTCCCAACATATCTGAGTGGCTCAGGAATTGTCACACTAATTGTTACACTATCCGGTTCATCGCTCAAGTGATCTTTGCATGCCCAGAACAGACTGGCTCCCATTCCCTGGACCGAAGTACCGATCCAATGATTTCCCTCAGCATCATTTGAGAATGTAAATCCACCATCCCAAGGAGCATTTTTTGCAACTATGGGTTTTCCGTGATAATAGACTGAAACGATGTAATCCTTACCAATTTCTAAATCCGCCCGTAGGGCGAAAAAGAATGCATTACACTCTCTTGAGATTGAGATTGAATCACCTCTGGAGAAAAGTACTGAGTCGATAATGAGATTCTCATAAAGATCTAATTGAAGTCGATCGATACTTTCAACTGCTCTAAAATGTATCTGAGACTGACCAATAATCGATTGATCATTGGGATCGATCTGAAAATCGAGATCGTAGTAAAAGACATCCATCGCGGAACGCTCCGGGTAGAGATATCCTCTGAGACTATCACATCGATCGAATGACTTGTTTGGTCCGTCGAGAAGCTGCCCTTGAGCGGAAAGAAATATTAACAGAGAACTAAAGACGGTGATCAAACATTTCATTAGCATTGATTTTGGTTCGCAAATTTAAACTCTGCGAGCAATGAACATTTTTTATTTCTCAGGATTCTTAAGAGCGTGGCAAGATTTATCATAACAAGTATCATTTTTCTTACAGTTCTGGTAGCTATAGATCTCTATGCATTTCAGGCTGTTCGCACTGCATTTAAAGATGCCTCGATAAGAGTTCAGAGAATCTCTACAATCCTTTACTGGTCTGTAACTGCGATAACCGTGCTAAGTTTTCTAATGGCAGGATTCATCAATTTCAGAGCCTGGCCGGATTCGATCAGATCTATAATTATTGGAGTGATCTTCCTCGCATTTATCGTAAAGCTCTTTTTGGTCTTTTTCCTCTTACTTGAAGATCTAAGCCGACTCTTAAGATTTGCCGCAGCTCAAATTGGTTCTGGAGGAAGTGATGTAGACCTCAGTAGAAAAAGGTTTCTAAGCCAGGTAGCCCTTGGGGTTTCTGCCCTTCCGGTTTTTGCATTTCTGCACGGGATCATAGTAAATGCCTACAATTACAAGGTTTGGAAGACAAGCATTAATCTGCCCAACCTACCAGCCTCAATGGATGGTTTTAAGATCGTTCAGTTATCTGATATTCATTCGGGCAGTTTTGGGAAGAAAGAGCCCGTGGAGGAAGCTATTCAGCAGATCAATGCTCTGGAGCCTGATGTCATCCTATTCACCGGGGATATTGTAAATGAGATCTCAACAGAATTAGAGCCCTTTACGGGGATATTCTCTAAGCTGAAGGCAAAGCATGGAGTCTTTGCTGTTACAGGTAATCACGATCATGCTGATTACTACCCCTGGAATAATCAGGAAGAAAGAGATGCGGATCTTGCAAATCTCCTTCGCATGGAGCGCGAGATGGGTTGGACAGTCCTAATGGATGAAAATCACAAGATTGAATCTGAAGATGGTTCTATCTCTTTAATTGGAGTTCAAAACTGGAGCGCTAAGGGAAGATTCAAGCAGTACGGAGACCTTGCAAAAGCCTATCAGGGTGCTGAAGATTCCGATGTCAAGGTGCTTCTCTCCCACGACCCTTCGCACTGGGATGCTCAGGTTGTCCCTGAATACTCTGATATCGACCTTCAATTATCTGGTCATACTCATGGAGCACAATTTGGAATTGAGAATAAATACTTCAGATGGAGTCCAGCTCAGATCATGTATGAGCAATGGGCAGGTCTGTACCAGAAAGGGAAACAATACCTCTACGTAAATCGTGGCTTTGGCTTTATTGGTTATCCCGGCCGAGTAGGGATCCTACCCGAGATCGCTGAGATCACACTTAAAAAGGCCTAAAGCCAATTGGGCCCATTTCTCTACAATCAGTCCGTTTAAGTTGAAAAGCTAGTCGGGGATTCTCTTGCATCCTTGATCAATTTGCTGAAATTCGACTGAGATATTTAAAAATGACGGACGAAAGCTCTATTCCATACAAAGTAATCGATATCCGCAATGGATTCATTTATCAGGGACAAACGCTTGTTCTTAGTGATGTATCAGTCTCTATCGAGCCTGGTGAATTCGTATATCTTATCGGAAAGACCGGTAGCGGAAAGAGCTCTTTCTTAAAAACCCTGTACGGAGATCTTCCACTTGTTAGAGGAGAGGGTTTTGTATCTGGTATTGACCTTAATACCCTTAAGCGAAATCAGGTTCCAAAGCTTCGTCGTCAGCTAGGGATCGTTTTTCAGGACTTTCAGCTTTTGATGGATCGCTCAGTAAATGACAACCTGAAATTTGTTCTTAAAGCAACTGGCTGGTCTTCATCCAAGGATATACAGATGCGTATCGATGAGGTATTGTCTGAGGTGGGTTTGAAGACCAAAGGCTTCAAAATGCCTCATGAGCTATCAGGTGGAGAACAACAGAGAGTTGTGATAGCAAGAGCTTTACTTAACAAGCCAAAGTTGATCCTCGCTGATGAGCCTACAGGGAATTTAGATCCAGATACTTCAGATGATATCATGAATCTGCTTCGTGAGATCTACCGAAAAATGGACACAGCAGTTCTGATGGCTACTCATGATTATACGATACTTGAGAAATTCCCCGGTAGAATTTTAAGAGTTGCCGGAGGTAAGATCAATGAGGATCAGGGAATAAGGATGCAATAATCTTCTGCGCTCCTGCCCTGTTTGAGAAACCCTTATCCAGAATTTCTTTTCTCTTTTCGATATCCTCCTGCTTGAATTCCTTTTCCATTAGCTCAAGCAAAGTGCTCTTCATTTCTTCAGCACTTGACTCTACATAGCACAAAGATTCCAGTCCGGTGTCCTCTACCATTTGATTATTCACAAGACAGAACCTCCCACGGAACAATGCGTTCAGAAGTTTTAGCTTGATGCCGGTTGGCTGAAAGGTGCATAGGATATTTACATGTGCATCCCTGATGAGAGCATCAAGCTCAAGGTCGTTCGGCTCTACAATTAACTCAACATTTGGAGTCTTAGCTACGATCTTCTCAAGTGCAGGAAGTGGTTTTCTGCCGGCTATTTTCAGCTTAACATCAGTCCCTTTTACAATCCTGGAAATAATGTACAATGCTGCCTGATGATTCTCCACGATACCCAGGCTGCCGTGGTATAAAATGTAATCCCCCTTCCCGGGTTTTGAGGCTACAGTATCGTTAGGATGAAATGCAGGCAAATATGTGGTCTGAGGGAATCGCTCTTCATATTCGTGCTGATCCTTCTTACTGATAGTGAAGATATTACTGGCATGCTCTAAGACATCCTCAAACTTCTTCAATTTATAGGATTCAGTGTAGTAATAGAACTTAAGAAAGAAGTTGCGTTCTGATTTCCCTAACTGCCTGTAATAGTCCCATTCTACATTGTGCATTCTAGCGGCTTTCAATCGGTCCTCAAATTCAGGTTGCTTAAGGTAGGAGCAAGTATGAAGCCCCTCGAATAGAATGGGATGATCATCCTTTAAAAGCACATCCTGAAGGTCATTTGAATCTCTTGAGGCTGCGATGTA
>CAXDOZ010000150.1:0-5285 GCA_963991145.1 uncultured Chitinophagales bacterium
ACACAGAAGTTAAATCTGGTATTAGGTCTTTCTCTACTGAATGGATTTGAAAGTGTGTTTACTGCACACTGAGTTTGAGTTCCTGCTGAATAAACCATACAGTCATATCCAGGGTTTGTAAACCTCATTTTGTTATTGAAGTTACCTGCGGCATTTGCTTCGTAACAGATCTCAATAACAAGGTTTGAAACACCATCCCAATCATAAGGATTATCGAGAACATGAGTATTCCATCCATTCGCAGGTGTTACATTCTTAGGGCTAAATACATCTACCAGTCCGGATTCCCATCCGGTAATAGTATTTGATTGAGTACAACCCATGCGAATTGTAAAGTTGTTCAATACAGCTCCTGAGTAGAACTGACCAATCTCGAATCCTAACTCTTCAATTGTACCTCCAGAACCAATTGCAGCAGCTATTTCTGGGGCCCGATAGAGGATCTGAAGTCTTTGAGAATTTGACCAGTTACCATAAACGGTAGGGTATTGAGTAGGTGATCCACCTTGAACATTGTTTGATGTACCTACATCCCCAATGATCTGAGCTCCTGCACAAGGGTTTGGAGCAACTCTACAACTTCTAGGGTTACTAATAATGTCAAAGTTTACAGGATCGCCCGGACAAACTGTATCCTCATCGGCGCTAGCCACAATTAAAGGAGCAATACCGGTAACGGTGACATCAACGGAATCAACCCTAACACAACCATTATTACCAGTTGCAAAAAGGAAGTATCTGGTAACACCTTGCGAAGTAGGACTTGCAAATGGTTGAAGAACTGTATCATTTGGAATAGAGCTATTTGGATATGAAAGCCCTGTTCCAGGCACCCATTGATAAGAGTAGGGCGCATAAAGTGAATCTGTATACCCAAGTAATTGGGTTATTCCATTCAGACAGATCGAATCATCAGGACCCGCATCTACCGCAAATGGAGGATTCACGATAATATAAGTTGAATCAGCACCACAGTCAGAGTTGTAGACATACATCGTATTCTGAGATGGAGCTGCTGTTGTTATTTGTGAAAGTGGATTAGATAATCCTGCGGTGGGTGTCCAGGTAAATACTGAACCTCCAGTTGCGGTAATCGGAACTGGTGTACCACAATAGACTGCCGTATCAGGCGTGACAACTACATCGGGTTGGACATTGATTGTCATTACCGTTGAGGCAAAACCTACAACGGGACAGGCATCTGTTATCGCATTTATCGTAAAGAAGTTGGTTCCGGAATCCTGTGGAGATGGTGTCCAAACTAACTGCCCGATCGCTGTATCGTTACAACCATTCCCTAACATAGAGAAAGTGGCTCCCGGCAATGGATTATTTGCGCTTTGTACATCTGATGTCAGTCGAACATTGTTACCCCCAGGATCAGTAATCCTAAATCCAAGTACGAGTTGAGTTCCCGGACAGACCTGTATTGCTCCATTAGACAATTGTTGACCACCAAACACCAGCGTTGGAGTGTCGGGAATTACGGGTGGAGCAGAGTTACAGACCGAGTTGGACAAAACAACAAACTGCATATCACGCATTGTTGCTCCATAAAACACTCCTGTAACCGGATCGTATTGCTCAACTCTTAGAACAACCACCGGCTCCTGTACAATTGAAGGAGTGAAATTCATTTGCCCTGTAAGAGAATCAAAAACCATTGGTCCAGTCCCTGTAAAGGCAAAGGGCTGCGGAAGTGTATAAGGAAAGCTGAAGTTCATGAAGTTGGTGTAACCAGTACGAGCAGTTACCATCATATAGCGAAGCGAATCTCCATCGGGATCCGTAGCCCCGTGTGAATATGAATAAGGAATACCTGCGCAGATATAAGGTGTAGCAGGGTTGGAAAAAATTGGACCACTATTACACTGCCCTGAGTTAAAAATGGTAAGATCATTGATTTCACAGAAGGCATAAAGATTTCCTCCGGCAGTGTAGTTTGTGTTTGTATTTCGAGCACCAATAGAAACAGCATTGATCCATTGGTTACATCTGGTTCCTCCAAAACCAACAGGAAGATTGATCACATCTTCATAAAGATATCGCTCTACCCCTGGAAGAGCATTTGGTGCAGAAGAGTTACACTCGGATTGCAAAATAAAGTTTGGACACAATCCAGAGGCCTCACAAGGTGATGGTGTAACAACGTTCCCTGTACAACTATCAACAATGGTATTTGGAGCACAAGCTGCTTTTGGCAGGTTGGTGATAAACTGATTACCGCAGTTATTAGGAGTAAATGAGGTCAACCTCATTGTAGTTGGTTCCGATATACCGCCACAATCGCGATAGAACCACACTCTAATCCGATATTGACCATTGGTAGGATTGAGACATGTATACTCGATGTCAACCCCCATAGCGTGGGTTGCTTTTGCCTCATTCGAGCTGAAGATCAAAAGGAAAATTGGAATTGCTATGTACAGAAGGAAGGGTAAATATTTCCTCATATTTTCCGGTTGTTAAGAGAACTAATAAAAATAGTAAAAACCCCCGCGATGTGGAAAACTTGAGCTTGTTATTATTTTGACATTTTCGTGATACATCGGCGGTTGTCTGTTATAATGACAATCGAAGGACCAAAAGCGTTGCAGTCACTTATAAGAAATTTTTATCCATTCCAATTTTTCTTAATTGGTCTGTCTCAAAAAATCCTGAAATAAAAGAGCGCGAAAGCCCCTGAAACCAGCTACTTATCTACATTTGCAAATCAATCAATCAGCTAGGAATGTACAGATCGCATACTTGCGGAGAGCTAAACCTCGAAAACACCGGTCAGACGGTTACTTTATCAGGATGGGTTCAAAAGAACAGAGACCTTGGAGGAATGACCTTCATTGACCTTCGAGATCGCTATGGAATCACTCAATTAGTCTTCAATATGGAGCAAAATGCAGATCTATGCGAGAAAGCAAGAGGTCTGGGTCGTGAATTCGTGATCAAAGTTTCTGGTACAGTAGCTGAGAGATCAAGCAAAAACAAGAATATTCCTACAGGTGACATTGAGATCATTGTTGAGGAGCTTCAGGTACTGAATGAGTCTGAAACTCCTCCATTTACCATTGAAGACGAAAGCGATGGTGGTGATGAGCTTAGAATGAAGTACAGATATCTCGACCTAAGAAGAAATCCTGTAAAAGAGAACATTTTGCTGCGTCACCAGATCAACAGGATCTGCAGATCGTTCCTCGATGATCAGGGTTTTGTAGACGTTGAGACACCGTATCTGATTAAATCAACTCCGGAGGGAGCAAGAGATTTTGTTGTGCCGTCGAGAATGAATCCTGGCCAGTTCTATGCACTGCCACAGTCACCTCAAACCTTTAAGCAGCTATTGATGGTTTCTGGCTTCGATAAGTACTATCAGTTCGTGAAGTGCTTCCGCGACGAGGATCTTAGAGCCGATCGCCAACCTGAATTCTCACAGATCGACTGCGAAATGAGCTTTGTGACTCAGGATGATGTCCTAAGCACTTTCGAAGGGATGGTAAGAAAGGTTTTCAAGGATGTAAAAGGCATTGATGTCAATGATATCCCAAAAATGACCTGGGACGAGTCCATGAAGCTATACGGAAACGACAAGCCGGATATCCGATTCGATATGAAGTTCGTGGAGCTAAATGAGCTTACCCAAAACAAGGGCTTTAATGTGTTTGATCAGGCTGAGCTGGTTGTTGGAATTTGCGCTAAAGGATGCGCAGATTACACAAGAAAGCAGCTGGATGGGCTTATAGATTTTGTTCGTCGTCCGCAAGTTGGAGCTAAAGGCCTCGTTTGGGCTAAGTTCAATGAAGACGGTACTTTCAAGTCCTCAGTAGATAAATTCTATTCCCAGGATGACCTTGCTGCCTGGGCAGAAGCCTTTGGCGCTGAGCCAGGAGATTTGATGCTGATCCTTGCAGATGAAGCTCTAAAAGCCAGAACTGCACTTTCTGTTCTCCGACTTGAAATGGGAGAGAGACTTGGTTTAAGAAAGCCTGATGAATTCAAACTCTTGTGGGTAATGGATTTCCCATTGTTAGAATGGGCAGAGGAAGAAGAGCGATTTGTAGCTCGTCACCACCCATTCACCAGACCAAAGCTGGAAGATCTGGAATACATTCATTCAGATCCGGGGCGCATTCGCGCCGATGCCTATGATCTTGTGCTCAATGGAAACGAGATTGCAGGAGGATCGATCAGGATTCACGAAAGCGACCTTCAGGAGCGCATGTTTGAGCTTCTTGGCATGAGCGAAGAGGAACAATCTGAGAAATTCGGATTCCTATTAGACGCCTTTAAATATGGGGCTCCGCCTCATGGCGGGATGGCCTTTGGCTTTGACCGTTTTTGTGCTATTTTAGGTGGATCTGAGATCATCCGTGATTTCATTGCCTTCCCAAAAAACAACTCTGGTCGAGATGTTATGATAGATGCCCCATCGAACATCGACGACCATCAGCTCGAAGAGCTAAGTCTGAGATTAAGCCTGCCCAAAGCAACCGAATAAGGGTTTTTTGTGCCTTCTTAAAGGAACAACGCACCCCCTTCGGTGAAAAAGCTTGTTTAGATGGCACACGACAGCTGTCTATCTTGAGCTTTCTGTTATTAATGCACAATTTTGCCAGTTAATGAAGCAGTTTTTACGCTCAGTAGCTCTCTTACTATTTCTTTCTTTTGGTGCGGTCAGCTTCGCCCAAACCAATATCTCTGGTGTAATTAATAGTTACAGTCCTGTTTCAGGTTTTGATACCTGCGCAAACTCTATCACCGTTGGTAATCCTGCATTTTTCAGCCCCGGGGATACGGTTCTCCTAATTCAAATGAAAGGAGCTACCATTGATAACTCCAACACTTTCCTCTTTGGAGATGTAACAAATTATGGCAGTGCGGGTGCCTATGAATTTAATGTAGTCCAATCTGTTACCGGTGCTAATGTTGTTCTCCAGTTTGCATTAAGTAATACTTATGACCCTACTGGCTCTGTTCAGCTCATTACCTGCCCTCAATATGCAAATGCCACAATGGTTGGAGATATCCTTCCATTACCATGGAATGGCACAGTTGGTGGGGTAATTACATTTATGGTAAATGGGACCCTCGATATGCAGGGCTTTGCCGTTCGGGCGGAAGAAGATGGATTTAGGGGAGCAGGATATGTGAATGTCGCCTCATCCTGTAATTTCCTTACCAATGCAAATGCTTATTTCTATGCTTTAGGAGCATGGGAAGGTTCGCCAAAAGGAGAAGGGATCGCGAATTTCATACCTGGCAGAGAGTGGGGTCGCGGAGCACAAGCCAAC
>CAXDOZ010000151.1:0-5231 GCA_963991145.1 uncultured Chitinophagales bacterium
TGCCAATCCTCTCTAAAGACTTACTCACATTCATTAAGAAGATCCAGGAGTACTATAAGTCAAGTCAATCTAATTATGACATTCTAAGTCTTCAAAAAGGTTGGACCTATCGATTTGGGTAGATATTATCAAATCATTAATGGTGAACATATATCCCCTCTAACTCATTCTTCTATTCTCGGATCAGTATTGTCATCTGTATTCGCAATTAATCTCAAACAAAAACAATCATGAGTCAGAAAATCATAATCACAGGAGCAAACGGTGGCTTCGGAAAACTAACCGTAAAAACTCTATTGGAAGCTGGACATAAGGTAACAGCAACCATGCGCGACATCACTGGTAGAAATCAGGCAGCTGCAAATGAGCTAAGCGATAAAGGTGCTATCGTAGTTGAAATGGATGTTACTGACAATAAGAGCGTAGACACCGCTATGGCTGAGGCTATCGATGCTATGGGCGGACTGGATGTTGTTATCAATAATGCGGGTAGAGGTGTTTCAGGAATGATAGAACACTTTACTCCGGAAGATTATCAGGCTCTATTCGACATCAATGTCTTTGGTGTTCAAAGAGTAAACAGAGCAGCGCTTCCTTTCCTAAGAAAGCAAGGCAATGGTACAATTATCAATATCTCCAGTCTTCTTGGTCGCATCACTCTTCCTTTCTACGGCCCATACAATGCTACCAAATGGGCATTGGAAGCAATGACAGAAAACTACCGCACCGAGCTATCCGGATTCGGAATTCAATCTCTTTTAGTAGAGCCAGGTGGATTCCCAACTACCTTCATGGCATCTTTAATGACACCTTCTGATAATAGCCGTGATGCAGAATATGGTGAATTCATGAATGTACCAGCTATGGCAGGAGCAAATTTTGAAGAAGTATTGAAGAATACTCATGAGCAGGATCCACAAAAGGTCGCAGATGAAATTCTAAATTTGATTGACACTCCTACTGCTGATCGTCCATTCAAAACAATTGTGGACTTCATGCCGTGGAAAGATGGAATTCAACAGTACAATGATGCTATGGATGGATTGACAAATGGAATTTACTCTGCCGTCCAGATGGACGGCATGCTGAAAGTCCAGTCAAACTAGAAAAATAAAGTCCTTTTCTAAAGCGGTTGATCTTCAACCGCTTTTTTTATGCAATGCCGCGAGCTAAGTAATTGAAAATACTAATGTAAATTTCATATCAATAAAAAGTGCAATCCCTTTTGTATCTTATATGAAACCCCCATCAATGAAAAACCTCTTTTTAAGTCTTTTCACATTAGTCGTATTCTGTTCAGTCTCAATGGGACAGGGCAATAGCGCTGATACAATGCGCGACGATAATACGGAAACCACCAAGGATCTTAAGGCACAGGCTAACAACCCTTTGGCGAATATGATCGCTATCAATGTGCAGAATTATTACACCCCAAAATTCACCGATGCACCTAGTGATAACTATGGAAATACACACTGGTGGAGGTTTGTATATCCATTCGCTAAAGGAAGAATGCTGGTTCGAGCTTCTATTCCCTTAAATACTGTGGGAGTTTACGATACAGCCTCTCAATCTGTTAGTAGTGCCGGAGGATTAGGTGACATAAATGCTTTCGTCTCCATAATTTTATAACCAAGGCCACAGCAACTGTGGGTATTGGTCCTTTAGTAGTTGCTCCAAGTGCCACTAGTGACGCGATTGGAACTGGTAAATGGCAATTTGGTGGGGCCCTTGTCTTCTTTCTCTCAAAATCTTCAAGTGTTCAATTTGGGGGTCTTCTTACCTATCAGGCTTCGATTGCTGGAGACGATAATCGCCCTGGAACTAGCGTAGGAGCTCTTCAACCATTTCTTTATATCCAGCTAGGTAATGGAGTTTATGTTCGAAGTACTCCAATCTGGACGGTTGATTTTAAAAATGACGCCTACTCTTTTCCATTGGCTCTGGGAATTGGGAAAGTCCAAAGGGTAGATAAGATGGTATTCAATATGTATATCGAACCCCAGTTTACTGCTTTGCATAAAGGAACTCAGCCGCAGTTTCAGCTCTTCGCCGGAGTTAATTTGCAGTTTATGAAGGGAGGAAAGAAGTAAGTCAGGAATATTTATTTTTGATACAATAGCTCCCTTGTGTCAAAGTACATTTCAATAAGCCTCTATCGAAAAATGCTTAACCAGGCATTTTTAGAAGCTGTGAAGAGGGAGGAGTTTGATGGGCTGAATATCCCTTTAGATAATCTTGATAATGTTCAGGCCGTCCCGGCCGATGATTTTTTTCTTCTTCATGAATTTCTGGATAAAAAACGAGGACCAGGCTTTTCGGTAAGAGCAGGTCAGGCAATGAAAATAGAAGACTACGGTGTTCTTGGCTTGTCCTGGCGAACCTGCACAAATGCAGGAGAAATATTTGAACGAAGTGAGCGATACTTTAAAATGCTCTCCAATACCTATGTATTTAAGGTAGAGAAAGAAGATCAACTCTCGCATATTTACCTGTTAAGAGAACCACACAGAAGAGGACTTGAGTTATCGAATGAGGCCACGCTTTCGGCTACTGTGGTAGTTCTTCAAGCAATGACAGAATCTGATATCCACCCAACACAAGTGTCATTTAAACACAGTGCTCCTTCAGATCTATCAAGCTATAAAACTGCATTTAAATGTCCTATTCTCTTTGAGCAGGACGTTTACTCCATCACCTACAAAACCGAAGATTTAAATACACGAACTGCAAAAGCTGACGCAAGTATCAATCAATTCCTATTAGAAAGAGTAGATGAAGAAACAAAGGGTATTAAGGTTAGCTCAAATAAGATCATAGGTGATGTAACTCAGCTAATCAAAAATGCTCTTCCCAGCGGAATACCTTCGGTTAATCATATTGCTAGTCAATTAGGAATGAGTAATCGAACTTTAACAAGAAGACTCTCTGAGTCAGGAGTTACCTTTAGAGATCTCATTCGACAAACTCAGGAAGAAGGCTCAAAATTACTACTCAAACAAACTAATCGAACCATTTCAGAAATTGCTTTTGAGAATGGTTTTTCTGAGCAAAGTGCCTTTAACCGAGCTTTCAAGCGTTGGACTGGCATATCTCCATTAGAATTCCGTAAGAAATAGTCATTCTGCTCAATTTGGCTTAAAGTGTCAATTCATTGGCGTGAAGTGTCAAATATGGATTGATCAATACGCCCACATTTGTCCATGAATTAATTGATTACCAAATCAAAAAATTAATCATGGAAATCTCAATAAGAACAATATCACTATTTGCATCTATTATTCTTACTGGCCTGTCGGCCGGATTATTCTACGCCTGGGCAGTTTCAGTCATACCTGGAACAAAGCAAATACAGTCGATCACCTATATGGAAACCATGCAATCCATCAACAAGGCGATCATCAATCCTGCCTTCTTTCTGATATTCTTTGGAAGTCTGTTTGCCATGGCTGGAGCAAGCTTTTTTGAATTCTCGAATGACAAGACAGTTTTCACCATCATCCTCCTGGCAACATTCATTTATCTGGTAGGAACACTGGTGGTAACGGTTTTTGGGAATGTCCCTCTGAATGAAGAGCTAGAGGCTCTGCGCCTTAATGAATTAAGCTCAGACAGAATAGAGAATTTCCGAAACTATTACGAGACCAAATGGAATCGCTTACACATGATTCGCACAGCATTCTCTTTGATATCATTTGCTCTGTTAGTCATAGCAGCATTATTCCAAATCAAAAATTAAAGACGACTTCTTAATCAAATCAAAATAAAAAATGAAGAACAATATTTTAGTGATCGGAGGGACTGGTAAGACTGGTCGCCGAGTAGTAGATGGACTAACTGATCTTGGACACAAGGTTCGAATCGGAACTCCAAACAGTGAAATTCCTTTTAACTGGGATGATTACAGCACCTTCTCCCCTGCTTTAAAAGGAATGGATAGAGCCTATATCGTATACTATCCAGACCTAGCAGTTCCAGGGGCAAAAGAGGCGATCACAGCGCTTACTGAAGCGGCTTTAAAAGAAGGACTTGAAAAGGTAGTTCTCCTTTCAGGTAAGGGAGAAACAGAGGCCGAAGCTTGTGAAGAGATCGTTGCAAACTCGGGATTGAACTACACTCTTGTTCGTGCTTCCTGGTTCAACCAGAACTTCAGTGAGGGAGCATTCCTGGACTTTGTTCTTTCTGGGAATGTTGCATTGCCAATGCCAGATGCAGAGATCCCATTTGTAGATGCCCAGGACATCGCTGATGTGGTAACAAAAGTATTGGTTGACGACTCATTCAACAGTCAAACCATTACTGTAACTGGTCCGAGAAAACTGAAATTCGAAGATCTTGTAAACGAAATGTCTGAGGGTCTCGGAAGAAAGATCAATTACATTCCAATCTCTATCGATGAATTTAAAGAAGGAATGAGATCAGCAGGGCTCCCCGACTCTTATATTTGGCTCTTTGGATACCTTTTCCAGGAAGTATTGGGGAATCCTGATAATCAGGATATTTCAACTGATATCAAAAGAGTACTGGGAAGAAATGCCACAGACTTCACTGAATATGTTCGCAGAACAGTAGAGAGTGGTGTTTGGAATCAGGATATTCCGCAATCAGTATAGAGCTCTAAACCTTTCTAAAACCGAATGATCCACGAGAATGGGTCGTTCGGTTTTTCATTTTGGAGGGATACATAAAATAATCCCACTCCTCTAGTGCGTTCTAATTAGACAGAGACATTTTATCTCACCCTCAACAACCGTACTATGAAGAGATTCGCTGCCATTATCATCTCTGGGTTGGTTCTATTTGTTGCTTCATGCTCAAAAGAAGATCTACTCCCAATTGAAAATCCGTCAAATAATTTTTCAAATCTTAATCTGCCTGATGTTTATTTCAATTACGCGAACATCAGCCTGCCTGCTCATTTAACTATGAATAGCTTTCCTGCGCAGATCCCATTTCAATATGCTGCTATTGCATTTGATAATACCCCAAACAAAAACCCAATAACAGATGCAGGCGCTACCCTGGGTCGTGTTTTATTTTACGATACAAAGCTGAGTGCAAATGGCACTATCGCATGTGCATCATGCCATCAGCAATCTCACGGCTTTTCTGATCCAAAGATTTTAAGTGAAGGCTTTGACGGAGGTGAAACAGGCCGACATTCAATGGGAATAGCTAATGCAAGGTTCTACTACAGTGGCAAATTCTTCTGGGATGAAAGAGCTCAAACT
>CAXDOZ010000152.1:0-5208 GCA_963991145.1 uncultured Chitinophagales bacterium
GGAAAAGCATATATATGCCGTTTGGGATTTTATGTCACTTTTGAAAGCTCTCCAACATAAATTAACTTGTATTTCGCTGCCATGGAAGCCATCAAAAAATGCAAAAACAGCAAGATTTATAAATGAAATTGTATTAGGAGAAGAAACGGATGTAAACGAAAATGGCATTCCAAAAAGTCACTTTGAAATGTATATAGAGGCGATGAATGAAGTTGGGGCAAGTACCGAAAAGATATTGAACTTAGTAAGTTCAATTAATTCAATGCAAGAAATTTTTGACAAGCTAAATAGGGCTAATTTAAAGAAAGCAGAAAAAGATTTTTTAGAATTTACATTTAAAATAATCCTTTCAGGTGAAACGCATAAAATAGCTGCTGCTTTCACATTCGGACGAGAAGACCTTATTCCTGATATGTTTATCGAAATAATAAACAAGTCAGGTGACACTAATCAAAATCAATTTCCTAAGCTCTCCTATTATTTAAATAGACATATAGAGTTAGACGGTGATGAACATGGGCCTTTATCTCTTGAAATGATTTCTGAACTATGTGGCAATGACGAAAATAAATGGAATGATGTTATCAATGTTTCGAGAGAAGCCTTAGAAAAAAGAATTGTCTTATGGGATGAAATAACTAAAGAAATTAAACAAAAGAAGCCAGCATACAACATTGCATAAAACGGCAAGTGGGGCTATGCGCCCCACCTGCGTTTATGCGGGACCGTTGCACTCCAATCCCAGCCAATGCTAAAAACCATCCTCTCATACATCTTAGGCGCCCTGATGATCACAGGAGCAATTGGCCATGTCGTTGTTCCTGAATTTTACGAGCCATTAGTTCCTGATTTCATCCCCTTGATCTTTGCCAATATCGCTTCAACGATTGCAGAAGCTCTTATTGGGATTTTACTTTTCATTCCAAAGTACCGTCGTCTGGGAGGATTGGGATTCGCTCTTCTAATGATCGCTTTCCTGCCCCTCCATATCTGGGATATGTTTAAAGAGGATCCAATTACAGGTCCTCCGCCCGGCCCTCAGATCAGGTTGGTGATTCAGTTACTCTTGATCTATGCTGGTTATTGGATCTATAAAGGGTCTGCGGCTAAAAACAATTAGCTTACATTCTCCTTTCATTCTCTACGATGCAAAAGCTAAAAGCCTTCCTACAAACAATGGCTCCCTTCTCAGATAAGGAGATTAGTTTGATCTCGTTATAGAATATCTTGAAGGCATCTGATAGGAATATTTTTCTATCCTATTGCCGGGTGTGTTATTTTAATTGCATATTAATTGTAATATCACGCCATGGCAGATACCAATTTTGGAACCTTTGAAGATCTTCTTCTACTCACTGCTGAGGAGTTTCAGCCAATTTCAAGTCGTTTAAGAGAACTAATTCTGGAGATCCATCCAGATTCAGTTGAAGTAGTGAGATTGGGTGAAAAATCTGCTACCTATGGGCTTGGACCAAAGAAAATGACCGAAGGCTATGCCTATATCATGCCTCACAAAAATTGGATCAATTTAGGATTCTTCAAAGGGGCCTTACTTAATGACAAGGATATAGTTCTTGAAGGTGGAGGAAAAAGCTTAAGGCACATTAAGATCCATTCCATCGAGGAAGCTAATCGGGAAGAAATCAAATTAATTTTACAGGAAGCGCTGGAAGAACGTAAAACCGCATTAGAGAAATGAGCTTGAATAATAGAATCGAAATCTCCGCAAGCAAAGTAAAGTCAGCCTTACCGGCCGTTTTCCTCTTAACGATTGGTATTACTGGTCTTTTAGAGGCAATAAACCCCGGAATGCTTGCCGACGTTAATGAGAACCACGATAAGACTCGAATTTTTGCGGCAGCTGCTGCAGCCATAGGATTTGGCCTTTCAATTTCAGTTTTTTGGAAAATGTTCAAAAAGAACAGTGGACTGATAATAGATCAGACAGGAATCACAGATTATTCAAATGCCACTTATACCGGTCTTATTGAATGGGCGGATGTAACTGGAATAAAGAAAATTAAAAATGGACCGCTTAAGAGCATCCTGATCCAGACGGATAAACCAGAAAAATATCTAAACCAGGGCCGGAAAGTTATGAGATCTACAATGGCAAAAGCATATAGAATTCATGGCTCTCCCCTACTGATCGTAAGCTCCCGACTGAAGATCAAATATGATGTGCTTTTAATGGTAATTACCCAGGAGTATCAGAAATCAAAAGGCATCTCAAATTAAATACTTGCCATAATTACTGTACTCTTATAATACCTATGAGCAAGAAAAGAGTAAAACTGATTTTAAGGATTGTATTATTCGTAGGTACTGCCATTTCACTATACTTTGTACCATGGCTCCTTGTAAAAGCCTGGATCTTACCTCTCCCAGATACGGTAGAAGAACAAATGGACGAAGCCATTGACCATGGATTCGAAGGCATGATCGTTTACATTGATCAGACGGGAAAGGTGCCGCAACTCTATGCTGCTGGTTGGCATAACCGAGATTTAAAAATCCAGGCGAAGCCTAATGCTCTATTTAAAATTGCAAGTATCGGAAAGCTCTATGATGCTGTAGCTATCACCAAGCTGGTTGGCGATGGAAGACTCTCTCTGGAAAAAACACTTGCCGATTACTTGCCAGAACTGGAAGGAAGAATAGAATACGCTGATGAGATCACATTGCGCTTAATGATCCAGCACAAAAGTGGCATTCCAAATTATACCGATGCTCCGGATTTTTGGGCCGAACCAACAGAGACTTATGAAAAAAGTCTTGACCTGATCATGGATCAGCCAGCCAATTTCGAACCCGGTGAGGATTACGAATACTGCAACACGAATTATCTTTTGATCGGCAAGATCATGGATGAAGAACTGGGCTATGATAATTTTCAATTTAAAAAGGAAGAGATCCTTGATCCTTTAGGTCTCAATAACACTTTCGTCTCTCAAAGGGAAGTAGATATAGACAATGTAATGAGTGGTTATCATCTTGGTTATCCTTATGATCTGAAAGAAGATGAAATGGGCATGGTTGCTACCGCAGAAGATGTAGGCATATTCCTCAGGGCATTGAATGATGGATCAATATTTGAAGATGGCGAAGAAGAGATATATGCTTCAATTTATGAGTATGAACATTCTGGCTGGGTGCCTGGATACCAGAGTTTTGCAAATTATCATGAGGATATTGACGCGGTGATTGTAGTCTTCTACAGCACCACCGACGAAAAACTTATTTATTGGAACCTGTCGGAAATCATTAACAAGCGAATAGTCAAGATCCTAAAAAAGCATAAGAACTCTTAATGATGCATAAAAGGCATTAAATTAATCTGCTGCTCCCCGTTATAACTGTAAGAAAAAGGAAGCATGACAAGAACTGAGTTTATTAGAATGTGCAGTATTCTGGGAATCGGATTGCCCCTGGGTGCATCTTTAACTTCATGTGGAAAGGAAAACGAACCTTCCAGTCAAATCGACAAAGTCATCATAATCGGTGCCGGCGCAGCCGGGATGACAGCAGGACATCTTCTAAGCCAAAGAGGAATTGATTTTGAGATTCTTGAAGCAACTTCTGTTTATGGCGGAAGAATGAGAAGCACCAACGACTTTGCTGATTTCCCTATTCCGCTAGGTGGCGAATGGCTTCACGTGCAAAAGGGAGTCTTAGATGAGATCGTGAATGATTCATCGGTGCCGATCAATGTTCCAACCACGCCTTATGATCCAAATGTAGATTTTGGTCTACTCGATGGTCAGCAAATTAGCGTGTCGCAGGTGGGCTTTACCATCGATCAAAAGTTCATTGGATCTTCCTGGTATGAATTCTTCAGAACCTATGTCTTACCCTCTGTAGAATCAAAAATTAAATACAATAAGATCATTGACACCATTGATTACTCTGGTGATCAGGTTATAGTGAGAACTGCCTTTGAGGAGTTTACCGGAGATAAGGTGATTGTGACCGTTCCGGTGAAGATCCTTCAAAACGGAGCGATCAATTTCACTCCAGCTTTACCTGATAATAAAGTGCAGGCCATCAATAATGTGACTGTTTGGGATGGCTGTAAAGCCTTTATTGAATTCTCAACTAAGTTCTACCCCACTTTTGTAGCATACGATATTCAACCAGCATCGGCAGGACAGAAATTATATTACGATGCGGCTTACGGTCAAAACTCAAATCAAAATGTTTTGGGTCTTTTTGCTGTTGGTACAGGCACTCAGCCTTATGTGAACCTATCTGATAATGACCTTATCGATTATATGCTCACCGAGCTTGATGACATCTTCAATGGTCAGGCGACAGCGAATTACGTGAAGCACCTATTCCAAAACTGGAATGAGGAACCATATGCCAATGGAGCTTATGTCTACGACAATGAAAACTGGCGAAGATTGAGAACTCTGGGACAAGCAGTAGGAGACAAACTATTCTTTGCCGGTGATGCTTATACAACCGGAGAGGATTGGAGTTCAGTTCATACTGCTGCACGATCTGCAATCAGAGCTGTAGAGGAATTGGTTAGGTAAATTCCATTTTCCTATTCTCCAATTACCCCATTATCCAATTAACTAAACAATTCCACTTTCTCCCAACTTCACTGATCAATCCCAAAGAAAACTGATTAGAGAAGATGTATTTTTGCCTTCCCTTCGGGGATGAGCCTTTATGGCTCGCGATTAGATTAAAACATCGGAACAGATGATGAAGAAAGGATTGCTTTGGGTATTGGCTGTATTGCTTGCTGCGGCAGCAATGATCTATCAGAGAAGCACAGGCCCAACTTATGAGTTCAAAGGTCGCCTCGAGCACGATGGCGAATCATATAAATACGAATTGCTTCGCTCACATGAAACCACTGGTGGAGCAAAGATCGAGCTACCAAAGATCGAAGGAGCTGATTATAATGCCACCTTGCATTACAAGCGATATCAGACAGAGGACTCAATGACCAGCCTGGCCTTTGCCCTTGATGCTGACGATAAATTCGTAGCTCAATTGCCTGTGCAGCCCGCTGCCGGTAAAATGGAATATTATATCACAGGCTCCATCGATGGAGAAACATTCACCATTCCTCAAGAGGGAGAGAAAGACATTGTTCTTCGCTATAAAGATCCCGTTCCTGATTACCTTCTGATCCCACATGTTACCATCTGTCTCTTATACACATCTCCGAGCCCACGAGACAGGCAGAAATCT
>CAXDOZ010000153.1:0-5200 GCA_963991145.1 uncultured Chitinophagales bacterium
TTCTCTTGTATGGGATAAAACTGGTATTGAATCCCATCCATAGCACATCACCCTGAAGCATTCTGTTTCTAGCATCAATCTGATTGAAGACCTTTGTTGCTCTCTTGCTCAACAACCAAAAATCGAATCCGCCTTTAGGCATCCTCGGATTGCTCACCTTCATGATGCGATAGAAGAAGTTAGAAGCAAAATCTGAGAAGAAACCATCGTTTCTGCCGGTTCGATAACAGATAACCACATCGCTGCCTTTATCAAAAGCATGCACCATCTCAGGAATCTTCTCAAAGGGCTCCTGCATGTCTGCCGAGAGCTTGACAACTGCATCTCCCCTTACTCTCTCAAATCCGCATAAGACGGCGTATCTCTGACCAAAGTTTCTCGATAGAGAAAACACTCTTACCCGCTTATCCTTCTCGCGTAGCTCGAGCAATTCTTTGAGGGAATCGTCATCAGAGCCATCGTTCACAAAGACAAACTCGTAATCGAATCCCTTCAATTCATTCTTGAACAAATCGGTGATACCATCATAGGTTGGGAAGAGAGATCCTGAGTTTCGGAATACGGGGATCAGAAAGGAAATTACTTTCATAGGGTGTTCTTGCGGTATGAAGATAATTGCATTTCCAGTATCGAATTAATACTGGCGCGATTTCCTTTCCATTATTTGGGAAGCCATTTGTGGAATACTACCGGAACGGCTTCTTTGATCTGCTCGATCTGAGCCTCATCCAAAGGACCCATTTCTCTTACTGCAACATTTCTCCTCACCTGATCTGGATTGCGCATTCCGGGAATCACAGCAAAGACAGCTGGGTGAAACAGGCTGAATCTCAAAGAACTACTAGCGAGGCCCCCACCATTCCCAGAAAGGAAATTGAGCTTTCTGGCTGATTCCAGCATCCACTCGGTCATATCTTCCGGGAAGGTGCTCCTGATATCATCTAGGTCGAACTGCGGATCTGCTTTTAAGATCTTATCGGTCAAAAAGCCCGAAGCCAGTGGAACTCTTGCAATGATCTGAATCCCCTTTTCTTCTGCAATTGGGAATACCAAATCTTCTGCCCTCCTGTCGAGGGGATTGAAGATCAATTCTACAAAGTCCCCAAATCCTGCCTCAACAACCGATTGCGCGCCATATACACTTCTGCAGCTCACACCATAAGCGCGAATTTTTCCCTGTTTTTTCAGATCATCCAAAGCAGACTTATCAAAGCCTGACCAATCGGTATCGTCTGGTGGATTATGTAATAGAAGAATGTCGAGATAATCTCTGTTCAATCGCTCAAGTGAAGCCTCTACGGCTTGATAAGTATACTCGGCACTGAAATCCTGAAAAGCCTCCCCTGATTCATTCTCGCGTCCTCCGATCTTGCTGCAGATCAGCACATTTTCAGAGTTTTCATTTAGGCCTTCGGCCAGATAGCGTTCCGACTTCCCATGGCCATAAGCATCAGCAGTATCAAAGAATCTAATGCCGCTGTCATAAGCGGTTTGCACAGTTTCTAAAGCAATCTCTTTACTGATTGCTCCATAGCCATTGACCCTGCCACCAAAAGATGAGGGTCCTGCTAATTGCCAGCATCCCATTCCAAGGCCTTTGGCCTTTTGGAAATCAATCATTATGCGGTTTCGGAAACGAAGTTTAGAGCTCCCTTGATCAGGGTTCTTTGCCCGAAGAAGGCATTTCGTCCATGCAGGATTCGCGTGTCCTGGAAGAATACTGCTTCACCTGGTTGAAGGATAGCGCCAGTTGGCAAACCGGCATCAACGATCTTTCTCTCAAGGAAGTCGTGAAACTCCTCACACATATCAATTACCTCCTGAGAATTGTCTTCACTCACACGGAAATAATTCCAATTAAGGTGAATACCATCGGCATCTTTTTCAATGATGCGCTTCGTTTTCTTCTCAGTCTCTCCTTTATCGAAGATCACTTCATACTGAGTAAGCTTCTCTAATAGGTCAGGGCGATACTTCTCAAGGATATCCCAAAGTTGTACTCCGTCAACAAAAGTGGTTGCCCCTCCTACCTCAGCGCATACTTTGCAAAAGAAGAAGTTTACATCATTGTCGTAACTCGTGTAAGCAGTATCTGTATGCAATGGCTGTTGAGTAGCACTGTGACGAAAAGTGTTCTCCTGCTCCTTGTCAAAGCGGATATCTGTCCATCTGTTGCTCGCCTCACGGTTTCCCGACTTGTTATCCTCATCGGCGTTTACGATCTCACCAAGGTGATCAGTCAAACCTGTGTAGAAGTTCTCTAGATCAGAGTTTGGGTCAACACCTTTGAGCACTACAACTTTGTAGTCCTGAATTGTCTTTTTCAATTCACCCGGGAATGATGGGTCTGGGGAATAATTTACTTCTGTAAAAAAGCCTGCCATTGCTTTAAGATTTTCTTCAAATTTAAGCTATTGCCTTGCATGCTGCTTATTCATAGCGCTGCAAAATGTCACTATATGCCTGGTTTAACAACTGCCATTCGTCATCATCCACTTTTTGTTTATCGCTGACGGGAAAACTGGCTACTCCGTGATATTCAGAAGCGATCTCAGTCCCCTGAGCAGCAAGCTTCTCGCGAATGGACTGATAGATAGATTCAGGATCCTTGCAGAAGTCTTCATAAGCCACTGAGAGTTTGCGTTCTGGAGCGATCTGCTCAAATGCCTCTCTTACTCTTCGCTGGATCCAGTATACCTGACCTGCAATTTCGTGATATGGCGTTTCAGGCCAATCGCCTTCAAACTCAGGCATTGGTCGGAATGCATACCAGGTCTCAATATTTCCAAAGAATGCCTTACGGGCATTCAGGAATGATTGCATGTGGATGATCGGATCTCTGTGAAGCTGGATGCTCAATAGCTTTGGGAACATATCGTCGAGCATCTTTACATGCCAGTCCATGATCATTGCCTTGAGAGCAACTGGCTTGCCAAAGGCGTGATCCATCATGGCCATTTCCTTCACAAACTGCCTATTCAGCTCCTCATCAATATCTTCCTCAAGCAACTCACAGTAATCCTTAAAATGGAAGAACCTACGCCAGAAATACCAAAATTCATTTGGTGAAAGTGTGCCTTTGGTTTTGCCAAGATCTGATTGAAAAATCTCGGGTCTCTTAACATCTCCGAACTCACCCAGCTTATCAAAATCCGTTAGGATCTGCTGAACACGAACGCCGAAATAAGGTTGCTTAAAAAACCTGGAGATCAAATTAGATCCATAACCAAACTCACCCTGAGCGGCCAGCCATTGAATAAAAAGTGTTGTACCTGATCTCGCTCCTCCAAAAAGGAAAATAGGCGGATTCACAGGTGCATCGGGCATTTCAGGTAGCAAGCGACCTGCTTCTTCCAGCACGGTATTCATCTCATGGAGCACATTCTCCAGATCGGCGTTTCGCTGAAATCGCGCTGCCCGTTTATCGGTATTCTGATCAGACATTTAGTTTCTCTTGTATCAATTTCACCATGCGCTCAAGGTCTTTTGGCTCGTAGCGCTGGTCGATGGGCAAAGGTAAAATTTCAGCACTCAGTTCGATTGAGTACTTATAATCTGAGTCTCCTCTTTGAATTACATCCGGCCAAATGGTCGCCAGAAAGATCTTCTCAGGGATCAATTCCTTGCGATCGAAATGCTTTGCAGGCTTGAAGGGATAGTAAAGTGGAACCTGGTCCTCAAGCTCATTCCAGCTTAGCTGGTTGTGCCTCCCAAGCTCCTGGTGTAGGTATAAAAAGTTTTCTCGCCTTCGCTCGGATACCTGATCGTAGTCAATGGCACTCATTACTTCCTGAGTTTGAAGGCTCATTCCTTTTGAAGTCCAGGGAATACTCTCCTCGTTCTTCAAGAACTCGGGATATGCATTTGCTAGATCTCCCTGACTGCGCAATTGAAGATGCCGATCGGAATTCGATTCATTTGGAGGCAGATCCAAAGTTCTCTTCAGGTTGAAAGCATAAGCTCCATCCTGAACTCCAAAGAATTTTCTGCATGAATTGAAGCCATAAAGTCCATGATCCGGTTTATGGAAGAATGCCATTGTCAGATCGAGGATCATTTGATCTCCAAAATGATCGAAAAGCTCTTCGCACTGATTCTTACAAAGACCGAAGTAGTCGATATAGAGGAAGTAATCATTTTCACCATAAGAAGGCAAAACGATAGGCATCCAGTCTTCATTGAGCTCATAGAATGAGTACTCAATATTCAAATTCCTCAAAGGCTCTAAAAGACTGTCGCAGCAGTAATAGGGCACAAAGACCAGGTCTGGCTTCAGCTCCTCAAGGATCAAAGTGAAGGCGCTTCTTCCGGATGCGGCTTCCTGAGCCTGAAACAATGTACCTTTACCTTCACTCCATCCTTCCCATTCTATGAATCCACCAATCGCTTCCATTAGACCAGCTCGTAGTTTTGGAGAAGATCGCGAATTTCTTCTGCTGAGTTGAACATCATCACGTCGACAATGGAAAGAAAAGGCTGAAAATCATTATTGAATTGATCATAACTGATCTCGCCGGCTTTGAGAAAATTGAGTTGAATTCCCTTAGCTGCAAAATCGTCTTTGCTGTAGAGATCCATTCCACCAATTGAATTAATGTAATGGTCTGCTTTAAGCTGATCCAGTATTGCAAGCACTTTGACCTGGGCTGGGTCCGCCTCATTGTAATTGTAGTCTCCCGACCATGAGAATCGGGCCGGCAGGCCCAGATATGAAGAGATAGTGATCAATGACTCCCCGCATAACTCACCCACGCTTGTGCTTTCAAATTGAAGGCATTTCTCAATGATTGGGAAGGCTGTTTTAAAGTGTGGAGATTTACTGTAATTCTGCTCCAGGCCACGAAGGAATTTCTTGCGTTCAAGCTCGAATTTCTTCCCCCACTGCTTATCGTGAATACTGATCTCCACTGCGCTGTTCTCAACTCCAAAAGAGAATAATTGAGCCTCTCCGCTTCCCTTATTGAGAATCTTATTTCGATTGATCCAGCCACCTTTCATGTACTGGGCACGATCGTAGATCACAAAATGGTCAACTGCCGCAATCAGCTGGAAGTAGCCGATATAGGGGAAAAGATATGGCTGCATGATGGCTGCCCTCATCTTAACTCTCCATGGTTTTGCGAATGATGGATGTGATTCTGTCTACATCCTCCAAAGGCAGACTCGGATAAAGTGGTAGGCACATTACTTCATCAGATGC
>CAXDOZ010000154.1:0-5171 GCA_963991145.1 uncultured Chitinophagales bacterium
TCCCATTGCTCAAAGGCTCCGCTCTCCCAACCGAATCCAGCTTTCATCGCATCATCGAGGCGGTAAAGTTCATCGCGGATCTCCGGAATGCGGCGCGAAACGTATTCGTACAGATAGAATCCAAGTGTGCGCAAGAACTGACCAGCCTTATCATCGGCATTGTTCAGGATCTTGATGCGATCTTTCAGATCATCTGATTGTTTTGCATTTGCTACTGAAGCAAATTTTGGTTTTTGCTTTGGACCGTACTCAAGTGTCTTTAGATCCAGACTCATGATCTGGCGCTTGCCATCCTCGTCTTTGGTCTTTTTGTAGAATCCTTGTTTGGTCTTATCTCCAAGCCAGCCATTCTCTTCCATTTTCAGGACGTAATCCGGAACCTTGAAAATATCTCGGCGCTCATCTTCGGTGCAGTTATCGTAAACACCTGTGGCCACCTTGATCATGGTGTCCAATCCAACTACATCGCAGGTTCTGAAAGTTGCAGATTTCGGGCGACCGGTAAGCGGTCCTGTGAGAGAATCAACCTCATCAATTGTAAGGTCAAATTCCTCGATCAGTTTGAAGATCGCACAGATAGAAAACACCCCGACACGGTTAGCGATAAATGCCGGTGTATCCTTACAAAGTACTGTTTGCTTACCGAGGAATCTATCTCCATAATCCATGAAGAAGTCAATTACTTCAGGATCTGTTTTAGTTGATGGGATGATCTCTAAAAGACGCAGGTATCGCGGCGGATTAAAGAAGTGTGTTCCGCAGAAATTTGCCTGGAAATCATCGCTTCTTCCTTCGAGCATCATCTCTATTGGAATTCCCGAAGTATTTGAGGTGATCAAAGAACCAGGCTTTCTGTGCTTTTCTACTTTTTCAAATAGAGTCTGCTTGATATCGAGGCGCTCGATAATTGCCTCAAGTACCCAATCACAGTCGGCGATCCAATCCAGGTTATCGTCGAAGTTGCCGGTCTTGATACGGTTGGCAAATGACTTCTGATAAATTGGCGATGGATTTGATTTCAGGGTTGATTTCAGTGCCTCATTCACGATTCTGTTTCGCGCTTCCGGCTTGTCTTTCTCTTCATCCTTCAGATCAAAGGGAACGATATCCAATAGGACAACGTCCAGACCGATATTGGCAAAATGGCAGGCAAGGCGTGAGCCCATAACTCCCGAACCAAGTACGGCTACCTTTCTGATCTTTCTTTCTGATGCTTTCATTCGATTTAAATGAATTAGTGGTTAGCGATTTATTTCTCGACCCGCTGAAGAATTCGTTTCAGCGTATTGGTCAAATACATTTTGTTATTGAAAATTCTGGACAGGGAGATCGCACCCTCAACTTCGGCGACAGCCCTCTCGGCCAGCTCGCTGGCCACTTCTATTGGATACTTATCCATGTAGATATTCTTGATGGCGTCAAAGAAATCGGTAAAGAACTGGCGGATGATGAAAGCAAATTCCGGCTCTACCAGCGCAGTTTCTACTCCAACATTTCCCAGCACCTCTCCTGTTTCACGATGCACAAAAACATCCTCCGCTTTAGCGGTAAGTCTCTCTAACCTTGTTCTTGCGTCCAGGTTCTCATCATAGGCGATTGAGAAAACTTCCGCTCTGAAATACTCATGCACACTGGTGATCACCTTCTTCATAAGGTCTTCCTTGCTGTCGAAATAGTGATACAAACTCCCCTTTAAAAGGCCACATGCATTGGCGATGTCGGCCATAGAAGTAGTGTGGTAGCTTTTCTCCCGAAAGAGCTTAAGCGACTGAGTAATAATAAATTGTTCGTCTACTTTCTGCTTTGGCATAGTGTTAAGAGTGCCTGAAATTATTAAAATCTGTCGTTTTACCAAACGGTTGTTTGATAAATAAACGCTAAAAAAACCACCTGGGTTCTTACCAGGTGGTTAATTAAGTCTTAAACGTCGGCCAGACTAAACAATTAGTCTATCTGATCGAGGATGGCGCCGTCACCTTTTATCTCAGAATCAGGCTTGCCTGAAAATGGAGGATACTCGTCTGTCATCCAGGACATGGCAAGGTTTACGCGCATTGCCCATCGCAGTGTTTCGACATGGAATCGATGGAAGCTCTCAGGCCATTCACCTGTAAAAAGAACTACCCAGAAAGCGATGAATCGCATAAAGCCGGCAATCAGAAAGCGGAAAAGCAGGACAAATCCATGAGGAATTAAGATATAGATCCACCCGAATAAGGCTTTTAGTATGGTGTTTCCTCTGCTGATCTCTTCAGGATATTCGATGATCAGTTCTGTGTTTTCATCTTCAACGTTTAATCCAAATGCTGGATAACCGTCGGAGAGGTTGAGCAATCTCGCCTGCAATCGCAAGATCCATCTGTAGAGCTTCACTCTGAAGTCAAAGAAATCCTTGGGGTATTTACCCGTAAATAGAATTGCCCAGAAAGAAATAAACTGGAGCACACCAGCTGCTATTCCAAGGAAATACAGCAGGAATAAATGAGGAATGATAATGTAAAAGAATCCGAAGAATGTTCGAAGGAGCAACTCACCTCTAGAGTACTCCTCTTGATATCTGATTTCAAATTTCATTATGGAGGGTTTGGTTTTGTTCCCTCAAAAATTACTACAAATTATGATATGAATCGAGTTCAAAAAGAGACTAATCGTAATAGTGAGCGAGGTGAATCTCTTTTACCTTGCCCTTCTGGCTGATATGGATCTCGGCAAAATCGACCTTATCGGAGTCGTCAATTCGATAGATGCCTTCGCTAACCTTAATTGCTTTTGGAAAAAGGGATTTAAACTCCTCCAGACTTGTCCCAATTTGAAGCTTATTATCGAGCTTCCACTTTTTTGTGTAGATGGCTATTCCAATGCAAAAGCTATTGTACTTGCCACGAAAGACCTGCATTTCGTTCTTCCCTGCTTTGAAAACCTGAATAGTGTCTGTTAGTCCTGGATCATGGAGGTTTTGCTTAAACTCTTCCTGAACCACCTTACCCTTTAACTTTCCTGATTCTATGACAGCCACACAATCAGATCCAAATGGTTGATGGATGAGTTTATCTCCGGTATGAGATTGAGAATTTGCAGAAAAAGTGAGAAATGAGATCAGGGCAAGCAAAAGCAATCTAGACATCGTAGATCTTTTCGATTTGCTCAGCATACATTTCCTTGATGATCTTCCGCTTCACCTTCATCGTTGGGGTGAGCTGACCTCCATCGACTGTCCATTCAATTGGCAGGAGCTCGAATTTTTTAATTTGCTCGATATGGCCCAGGCTCTGGTTGAGGTCCTGGATCTCTCTATTAAGCAAGTCAATTACTTTTTCATTTTGGATCATTCGACTTGGCTCTTCCGGAGACATTTCTTTATGCTCCATCCAGCCTTTTATATTCTCAAATGAAGGAACGATCAATGCAGAAACAAACTTCTGGTTCTCGCCAATCACGCAAAGCTGTTCGATAAAGCGAGATTCTTTCATTTTCTCTTCTATCACCTGCGGAGCCACATACTTTCCTCCGGACGTTTTAAAGAGATCTTTTACTCTATCTGTGATGTGAAGGAACTTTCCTTCTAGTTTTCCAACATCACCGGTATGGAGCCATCCATTCTTAATGGTCTTATCAGTTGCTTCCTGATTTTGATAGTAACCCATCATCACATTCGGACCTTTTATAATGATCTCTCCCGGACCATTGTCGGACATATTTCCTTCTCTGTCCATAAATTGGAGTTCAACATCCGGAATAACCAGTCCTACACTTCCGAACTCATAGTTCCCCTTCTCAAATCTGTTGAAAGAGATAACAGGTGAGGTTTCTGTTTGTCCATATCCTTCGCGAATAGCGATTCCAGCTGCCGAGAAAACTCTTGCCAATCTTTCCTGCAATGCTGCAGCTCCGGTTACGATTCCGATGATCTCACCTCCTAGAGCTTCTCTCCATTTTGAGAAGACAAGCTTATCGGCAATCTTGAACATGAATCCATTTTCATCGCCTGGTTTGTAGTTCAATCCCATTTCCAGAGCCCAGAAGAAAATCTGCTTCTTTGGGAACCCGGCATCCATTCCTTTTTGAATGATCTTATCGTATATCTTCTCGAGCAATCGAGGTACACAGCTAAAGAAATGTGGTTTAACTGCCTTGATGTCCTCTCCTATGGTTTCGATGCTCTCTGCATAATACATGGAAGTACCAGTTGCGAAATAGGTATAGGAAACCACCCTCTCAAAAATGTGACAAAGAGGAAGGAAGGATATTGTTCTTCTGTTCGGACCAAGCGGCAAAAGAGGAATTACGCATTTAATATTGCTCACCACATTGTTATGGCTTAGCATCACTCCTTTTGGAAGTCCGGTAGTTCCGGAAGTATAGATAATCGTTGCCAGGTCATCAGGCTTAATTTCAGTGGCAATATCGACTACTCGAGTGTGGTCGACATCAACTCCCAACTTTAGGAATTCATCAAAGTGCTTGCAGCCATCAACATGATCAAATGAGTAGATCTCCTGAAGGCTCGGCACCTGATCTTTGATATTGCTGATCTTTCTGAAAAGCTCTTCAGAGGATACAAAGGCGATCTTGATCTCTGCCTGATTGAAAATGAACTTATAATCAGCTTCTGAGATAGTAGGATAGATCGGAACATTGATCACTCCTACCTGCATCATTCCATTATCGACGATATTCCACTCAGTTCGATTGTTTGATATAAGTGCGACCTTATCGCCAGGATTCATACCTGCCGCTAAAAATGATCGGCTTGCTTTGTTGATTTGATCGAGAAAAACCTCTGTGGTCAATGTTTTCCATTTGCCATTCACTTTTGATGAAATGGCCTCCTTTTGGGGGAAGTTGGTAAGCTGATAGGGAACGATGTCAAAGAGACGAGTAAAGTCTTGCATAAAGGCTGATTGTGCTTTTCCCTAAAATAAGCGGAAAGCGTGAAATGCAGGTAGAAAAATTTGCTGATTTCTGTATGCTACGATTGTGCTATTGATTAACCACAGAGGACACGAAGAACACGGAGGGGGAATTTGGATTACTGGATTGCTAGAATGCTGGATTCCGTTTGCTATGATTGAAGTAAATAAAACCACAGAGGACACGGAGAACACGGAGAGGGAATTTGGATTGCTGGTGCGCTGATTTGCCCATTTGCCCATTTGCCCATTTGCCCATTT
>CAXDOZ010000155.1:0-5146 GCA_963991145.1 uncultured Chitinophagales bacterium
ATCCCCATCCACGCTTTGTAATCAATCCCGATGATCAGAGTTTAAAGCTTATCAATACCCTTGATGAGAAGCTCGAGCTTTTGGAGCAATATGGGGTCGATAATACCATCGTAGCTCCATTCACGGTAGATTTCTCTCAAGTTCCGGCTATTGAATACGTGAAGGACTTCCTGGTTGGAAATTTCCATCCCAAAGTGATCACGATCGGATACGATCACCGCTTTGGTAGAAATCGCAGCGGAGGCATTGAATTGCTGCAGGAATACGCTCCCGTATTTAACTATGAGGTACAGGAGATCTCAGCAAAGACTATCGAGGATCTGACCATCAGTTCAACTAAGATCAGAAGAGCGATAGAATCCGGGCAGGTAGACTCAGCACAGCGTTTACTCGGACATCCATTCAGTCTTCGAGGCTTTGTTACCAAAGGAAAGCAGCTCGGACAAAAGATGGGCTTCCCAACGGCAAACATCGAAATCCCAATCTCATACAAGATCGTTCCCGCCACTGGAGTCTATGCTGCATGGGCCATTCACGAAGGGAAGCGATTTAGAGCAATGATGAATATCGGCTACCGACCAACCTTTGAAGGAACTGGAAAGACCATCGAGGTTCATCTCATGGACTTTGACAAAGACATCTACGGTGAAGAACTGCGAGTGGACTTCGTTCAAATGATTCGTGAAGAGCAGAAATTTGAGGGAGTGGACGAACTTATCGCTCAGCTTAAGCGCGATAAGCTTGCTGCTCTTGACATTCTGGCCGCCGATCAGTCTAACTAAGCACCTTATAGGCGAACTCAGTGTACAGATCTCTATCGGTAAGACTGTTTGAGGAATTCACCCCTTTGGCCTTGAGATCCATTTCTTTTAAAGCATCAAATACTCCATCTAACTGCTGAATAGTGTAATTCTTCATCGCTGATCGATACTCTTTCACAACAAAAGGAGGCGCTCCAATCACACGTGCCGCTTCTCCATCAGAAAGTGTTGATGCAGAATGCATTAGCAAGGTTTTGGAGAAGTAAGTATACAGGTATCCAAGAACAGGGAAGATTGGATGATTCTTGTTGTTCAGAGCAAAGAAGTAGAGGATCTTAAAGACCTTCTCTTTGTCGCGACGGCCAAAAGCCGAGCCAAGCTCAAAGACATTGTAATCCTTATTAATGCCGATGTTATTCTGGATATCCTCCAGCTCGATCGTGCGAGGCTCACCAATTTGAAGTTTGACCTTGTTCAGCTCATTGGAAACCCTGTCAAGTGCATTTCCCAAATACTCTGAAACCATATGTGCAGCTTCATCGGTAATGCCGTAACCATCTTTTTCCAGATAACTCTTAACCCAGGAAGGAATCTGACTCTCCTTGATGGGATTAGATTCCATCACAGCGGCGTGCTTCACAAGCTCTTTGAAGAACTTCACGCGCTTATCGAACTTCTCCTTGCGATATACAATGCAAAGGACGGTTGATTTTGAAGGATTCTCTACATAAGTCAGCAACTGATCAAGGTCTCGCATGGCCTGAGCTTCCTTTACCATCACAACCTGATATTCCGACATCATAGGCGTTCTGCGGGCAGATTCGGCAACATTTGATGCAGAACTATCCTTGCCGTAAAGAACAGTGAGATTGAAATCCTTCTCATGCTCCTGAAGGATCTTATGCTCAATATGGTTTGAGACCATATCAATAAAATACGGCTCGGCGCCATACAGGAAATATATCGGGTGATAGATCTTCTTATCTAGCTCCCTGGAAATTGCATCAAATGTCATTCTAAAACTTCAAGTGCTTGATCGTCAAGCCATTGTTTATCAATTGCTTTAGCGAATCAATACCAATTTGCAGATGGGAATCGACGTAATTCGCTGTTACTTTTTTGTCGCTTTCCTCTGTCTTTACCCCTTCCGGAATCATTGGTTGATCGGAGACAAGCAGGAGGGCTCCAGCTGGGGTCTTATTAGCAAAAGCTGTCGAGAAGATCGTAGCAGTTTCCATATCAATAGCCATGGCACGGATCTTTCTCAAATACTTCTTGAACTTCTCATCGTGCTCCCAAACTCTTCGGTTGGTGGTGTAAACTGTACCGGTCCAGTAATCGCTATCGTGATCTCGAATGGTGGTAGAGATCGCTTTCTGCAAGGCGAAAGATGGAAGTGCCGGAACTTCGATTGGGAAGTAATCGGACGAAGTCCCCTCTCCTCTTATTCCCGCGATTGGAAGTATCAAATCGCCGATCTCATTCTTCTTTTTGAGTCCACCGCATTTGCCCAGAAAAAGGACAGCTTTTGGTTCAATAGCAGAAAGACAATCTACGACTGTCGCCGCATTCGGGCTACCCATCCCAAAATTGATGATTGTGATGCCTTCTGCGGTTGCTGATGGCATGGCTCTGTCCATCCCAATCACTTCAACACCGTGCATCTCAGCGAACTTGTCGACGTAATTCTGAAAATTGGTCAGCAGAACGTACTGACCAAAATCATCCAATGCTACACCGGTGTATCTCGGTAACCAATTGCGTACTATATCTGCTTTTGATTTCATATTCATCAAATATCTAAAATTGGGTCAAGGCTACTGCTAAATTCCTTAGAATAAAGTCCACATTCGAAGCCCGTTTTTAACCGTCGCTTTTAGAGCATTAAGCGATGGCTTAAATTTGTTAAGTGCGGATAGATTTCCAGCAATATCAATTCAATCTTCAGGAAGCTTCAGGTTCTCAACAGATCTTTGACCCTCTCAGAAAGAAGTTTGTAGCTCTTACACCAGAAGAATGGGTGCGTCAGCACTGGATCCAATACATGATCCAGGATCTCAACTATCCTAAAGGCCGCATGTGCTCTGAGATCAGCCTCAATGTCAATGGCACCTCCAAGCGCGCAGATCTCGCAATCTTCGATCGAGATGGAAAGGCTCAACTCATCCTTGAATGCAAGGCTCCCGAAGTCAATATTGATCAATCCACCCTCGATCAAATTCTCCGTTATAATCTTCCTTTAAAGGCTCGATACTTCATTTTGAGTAATGGGAAAGAGCATCACGCATTTGAATTGCTTGAAAATGGAGATATAAAAGCGCTCGAAGAGCTCCCTGCCTCCATTTAGTCCCTGTCTTTTTACTATTTCTTCGCTTTTCCGTACCAACCTGTCGAGTAATTTTTCCACTTGAGTCAAATCGGTATTAATTGAAGGCCTATATGTTTATTTTTGCCACAAATTCAAAAAAATCCATACATGAGAAAGTCATTCTTATTCCTAATGATTGCGCTTAGCACAGTAGCGATCTTTACAGGATGTAATAAAGGTGAAGAAGGAGCCGACAGAGATCCGGCCACTCTTATCCCTGAATCAGCATTCCTTCTTTACACCATGCGTGTAGATCAGGTAATGATGAAGATGGAACACGAGAACCTGAGCAAGCTTAATAGCTATCAAATGATGCTAAGCTTTGCCGAAGAATCGGAAAAAGGCATGAGTGATTTCATCGATAATGCCATCAAGGATCCTTCAACCATGGGAATTGACCCATCACAGGAGATCATGGTTTTTGTGGCAGATGATTTCGAAGAAGGATGGGGAGGAATGATCGTGAAGATCAGCGACATGGAGAAATTCCAGGCTATGCTTGATCTAATGGACATGCCTGAAATGAAGGAAGACAAAGACTCGAAGATCAAGCACACCAATATCGACGAGGACCTATTTGTATTCACCGATGGGTATTATGCAGTATTCGCAGCTGGTGATGATTTTGATGAGCGTGGAATGGAATTGGGAATTGGCCTGTTCTCACAAGGTGAGGAAGGAAGCGTGAAAGGAAGCGGTAAGTTCTCAGAAGTTATCGCTCGCGAAGACGATATGGTCTTTGCTATGAACTTCCCTGAAAGCCTTCAAGATGAAATGACAGATGCCATGGATGACGTTTATGGTGAGATCGGAGACGATGAGGAGATGCTTAACTGCCTTTTAAACCTTGAGGCGATCGACTTCGACAAGTACCAGTACTTCTACACACTGAATTTCAATAAAGGAGATATCGCTCTAGAGACTGTCTTCAACTGGGATGAGATCATGGGAAGCTCTCCTATTGCAGATATGATCAAGCCTTTCGATGCTTCTCCAATGAGCAGCATTAACTCTGACGAGGCCCTAGCGAGCATGGCAATGGGTATCGCTCCGGATGAGATCCAAAACATCCTTGATAATTGCGGAGTAACTGAAATGGTTGATGGCGAGCTGGGAATGGCTGGACTTTCAATGGCTGAGATCACCGGATGGTTTGGCGGAAACATCTACATGAATGTTTCTTCTGTGGAAATGCTCAAGTGGAGAGAGCTTGACTACTGGGCAATGGATGATGACGGAAAGGCTCCAACTATCGAAACGGATAAGATGCTTCCTGTTTTCCTTCTTGCTATGGATGTTAGAGATCAAAAGGGAATGACAGAATTCGTTGAGCTGCTTGAGTTTGGAGCAGCATTCTCAGATGAATTCGTACTCGTAAATAATGGTGATTACTGGACTGTTATGATGGAAGAGGGATTCGATATTCATTTCGGTATCACTGAAGACATGTTCTACCTTGGAAACAAGGAGTCACAGATCGCACAGTATGTTGGTGGTACTTACCCAACTGGTTCACAGGATGTTCTTGGTAAAATGAACGGTGAAGTAGCCTACATCAGAATTGATACTGATATTCCTCCAGCTTTGGAAGATATGATCGAGGATGAATTCAGCGCTGATGATCCATTCGGATTCACTAGCATGGCTATCAAATTCGCTATGGAATTCGATTACCTTGAGAGCAGATCGAACTTTGAAAGTGGATCTATGGTTCTAAAACTTAAAGACGACAGTCATTACTCTCTATATCAGATCATTGAGATGGCTGACGATGCAAGTCCAATCTAATTCATGCAGATAAAGCTGCAACAAGTTATACCAACCCCAATGGCGCAAGACGCTGTTGGGGTTTCTGATATCTGGAGAACCGAGCAGGTTTTCGACTCCTCCCAGTTCACCTTTGTGCAATCGGCGTCTGGGAAGGGGAAATCTACCCTATTGCACATATTTTACGGCGTTCGCCGTGATTTTGAAGGAGAAGTGCTGGTTGATAATGAGCCCATCCGCTCTTTTTCAT
>CAXDOZ010000156.1:0-5093 GCA_963991145.1 uncultured Chitinophagales bacterium
TTCTTTTCGGCATTTTGAGTGTTCAATCTGTTTCCGCTGAGGAAGAAGTATCTAATGAGGAAATCCAAACGGAAGAAACTGCTGAGGAAGCAGGTGGAGATCTAGTTGGAATTATCATGCATCACATCGCTGATGCAAACGAATGGCACCTGGTTGGTGACGTTACCATTCCTCTTCCCGTAATCATTTATAATCAGGATAATGGAGAGCTTTTCTTCTCTATGTCAACTGCCTTTAACTCCCACCACGGTGAAGGAGAAACAGTAGTTGAGGGTTACCAGATGGTTCATAGCCGAGTGGTACCAGTTAATGAGAATACCAGCTACATCGATTTCTCAATTACAAAGAATGTGGCAGGACTGATCCTTGCCGGAATCATCATGCTTCTAATTTTCATTCCTATTGCTGGAGCATATAAGAAGCGCGAAGGACAAGCACCAAGCGGACTTCAAAACTTTATGGAGCCTTTGATCCTTTTCGTGAGAGATGAGATCGCAATTCCAAACATCGGTGAGAAAAAGGCTGATAAGTACATGCCTTATTTAATGACGGTATTCTTCTTCATTTGGATCCTGAACATGCTTGGTTTAGTTCCTCTTATCGGAAGTCCAAATGTGACAGGTAACATCGCTGTTACTCTAGCTTTATCTCTGATCACATTGATCCTTACAGTTGGATCTGGAAACGGACATTACTGGAAGCACCTTGTGGATCCTCTAGGAAACTCAATGCCATGGGCAGGTAAGATCATGATCTACCTTATCCTGGTACCTATTGAATTGATAGGAATTTTGACCAAGCCATTCGCATTGATGATTCGTTTGTTTGCGAACATCACTGCAGGACACATCATCGTGTTGTCTCTTGTTGGTTTGATCTTCGTATTTGGAAACTTTGGAGAAAGCACAGGCGGAGCTGCTACTGGAGCTGCACTTGCTGTACCGCTTACTCTATTTATTAGTCTACTGGAACTTCTGGTAGCGGCATTGCAGGCATTCATCTTTACGCTGTTGTCGGCATTGTTTATTGGACAGGCTGTAGAAGAGCCGGCTCACCACTAGGTGCTCCGCTCTTTCGGTATATATTTTTAATCACTCCCGAGTATTCGGGAACAAAAACAAGTTAAACATGGATCTATTAGCCATTTTACTTGAAGGTATGGGCCCACTAGCTGCAATTGGAGCTGGTTTGGCTGTACTTGGTGCTGGACTTGGTATCGGACGTATTGGTGGTTCTGCAATGGAGGCGATCGCTCGCCAACCAGAATCAACTGGTGACATCCGTACTGCAATGATTATCGCTGCGGCGTTGATCGAGGGTGCTGCACTATTTGCAATTGTTGTAGCTATTATCGTTGCAGGTTAATTCTGCGGTTTAATAGCCAACCAAAACATTCCCCGCCCCAGCGGTTGGCTGGGCCGGGGTTTATTGAAAATTCAATTAAATCGATATAAATGGAAATGATTCTTTTATCAGGTGGAGGTAACAGCTTGATCACTCCAGATCTTGGTTTGTTCTTTTGGACAGTTGTGATCTTCGTTATCCTTTGGTTCCTTCTTGGAAAATTGGCCTTCGGCCCGATTGGAAAAGCCCTAAAGAACCGTGAAAAGTCAATCGAGGACGCATTGAATAAAGCTGAGCAAGCTCGTGAAGAGATGGCTCGCCTTTCTGCTGAGAACGATCAAATCCTAAATGAGGCTCGCGAAGAGCGCAACGTCATCCTTAAAGAAGCTAAGGATACTGCCAATAAGATGGTAGATGAAGCAAAGTCTAAGGCTTCAGACGAAGCGGCTAAGATCATCGCTGATGCCAAGAAGGAAATTGAGACCAGCAAGAATGCTGCAATGGCTGAGGTTAAGAATGAAGTTGCTATGATGGCACTTTCAGTTTCAGAAACAATTCTTCGCAAGGAGTTGGACAACAAAGAAGCTCAGGAAAAGTACATCGCTACTTTAGTTGAAGAAACTAACGCTAACTAAATCCCAATTCGATGTCAGCTTATAGAATTGCGGAACGATACGCCAAATCACTCCTCGGAATTGCCAGGGAGAAAGACCAGGTTGAAAAAGTGCACGAGGATGTACTTTACTTCAACGAGCTGGTTGATGTAAGAGACTTTAAGCTTATGCTTAGAAGTCCTGTGATCCAGTCTGATGATAAGACTGCGGTTGTAGATAAGATCATGAAAGGAAAGGTCAGCGAGATCACGCTTGAATTCGTTCACCTTCTTATTCGTAAGGGTCGTGAGAAGTTCTTACCTGAAATCGGTAAGGCATTCATCGATCAGTACAACAAGCTTAAGCACATTACTCCAATCACTATTAAAACTGCAGTTGAAGTATCGCAAGATGCTATCAATGTGATCAAATCGAGATTGGAAGAATCTGATCAATTAGAGAAGATTGAATTGACTGTAGAGGTTGATCCTGAAATTATTGGTGGATTCACCCTTCAGTTTGACGACAGAATGTATGATGCTTCTGTTTCACGTCAGATCAAGAGGATCAGTAAAGAAATTTTAGACAATACTTACGAGTACAAGATACACGGCTAAATAACCAAGATTAAAATCCAATACAATGGTAGATGTAAAACCAGATGAGATATCAGCGATCCTAAGGGAACAGATCTCAAACGCTAAAACCGCAACTGAACTAGAAGAAGTAGGAACAGTACTTCAGGTAGGTGACGGTATTGCTCGTGTTTACGGACTTTCTAACGTTCGTGCGGGTGAATTGGTAGAATTTGCAAATGGCGTCCGCGCTATCGCTCTTAACCTTGAAGAGGATAATGTAGGGGTAGTACTAATGGGTGCTTCAGAAGATATCAAAGAAGGTGATACTGTTAAGAGAACAGGAATCATCGCTTCTATTCCGGTAGGAGAAGGAATGGTTGGCCGTGTTGTAAACACACTTGGTGAACCAATTGATGGTAAAGGTCCAATCGAAGGTGAGACTTTCGACATGCCTATCGAGCGTAAAGCTCCTGGTGTGATCTTCCGTCAGCCTGTTGCCGAGCCACTACAAACTGGTATCAAAGCGATCGATGCGATGATTCCAATTGGACGTGGACAGCGTGAGCTTATCATTGGTGACCGTCAGACTGGTAAGACTGCGGTAGCGATCGATACGATCATCAACCAGCGTGAATTCTACGAGAAAGGTGAGCCTGTATTCTGTATCTATGTTGCTTGTGGCCAGAAAGGTTCTACAGTAGCACAGATCGCTAAGACATTGGAAGAGAACGGAGCAATGGATTACACTGTGATCGTTTCTGCTTCTGCCTCTGATCCTGCACCTCTTGTATTCTACGCTCCATTCGCAGGTGCTGCAATCGGAGAGTATTTCAGAGATACTGGTCGTCCTGCATTGATCGTTTATGATGATCTTTCAAAGCAGGCAGTAGCATACCGTGAGGTATCACTTCTACTTCGTCGTCCTCCAGGGCGTGAAGCATACCCAGGGGATGTATTCTACCTTCACTCTCGTCTTCTTGAGCGTGCAGCTAAGGTTAACGACTCAGACGAGATCGCAGGTAACATGAACGATATTCCTCCTTCACTTCAAGGAAAAGTAAAAGGTGGTGGATCATTGACTGCACTTCCAATTATTGAGACTCAGGCGGGTGACGTTTCAGCGTATATCCCAACTAACGTGATCTCAATTACGGATGGTCAGATCTTCCTTGAGTCTAACCTATTCAACGCAGGTATTCGTCCGGCGATTAACGTAGGTATCTCGGTATCACGTGTAGGTGGATCTGCTCAGATCAAGACTATGAAGAAGGTATCTGGTACATTGAAGCTTGACCAGGCTCAATACCGTGAGCTTGAGGCATTCTCTAAGTTCGGTTCTGACCTTGATGCAGCAACTAAGGCGATCCTTGGAAAAGGTGCTCGTAACGTAGAGCTTCTTAAGCAGCCTCAGTACTCTCCATTGAAGGTAGAGCAGCAGGTAGCAATGATCTATCTAGGTACAAACAACCTTCTAAAGGATGTGCCTGTAAATAAAGTACAGGAGTTTGAAGCTGATTTCCTTAGCCAATTAGAAAGCCGTTTCCCAGAGGTTCTTGAATCTCTTGCCGGTAAGAAATTGGAGAAAGAAGCTACAGATAAGCTAGAGCAATTGGCAGCTGAGATTGCCTTGAATTACAAAGCGTAAGCTATTAGCGCTTCGAAAGAAGCATAAAATAGAAGTATGGCAAATTTAAAAGAGGTACGCGAGCGGATTGGCTCGGTGATCAATACCCAACAGATCACCAAGGCAATGAAACTCGTATCCGCATCTAAGCTTAAAAGAGCACAGGATAGAATCACTCAGATGCGTCCTTACTCGATCAAGCTTTCAGAGATCCTGGCCAATGTGATGGACAGTCTTGAAGGTGAGGAGATCGACCTGAACTTTGCAGATGAGCGTGAGACAAAGAATGTACTTATCGTTCTTCTAACAAGTGATAAAGGGCTTTGTGGAGCTTTTAATGGTAACCTGATCAAGTCTGCAAAAAGAATCTTGAACGAGGAGCACCAGGAGCTTGCAAATAGCGGAAATGTAACGATCATGCCTATCGGTAAGAAGGGATTTGATGCTTTCAAAAACGAGAGCTATCCTCTAATTACTGATTATGTAGATGCCTTTAACAATCAGGAGTTTTCGCATATCAGTGAGATCACTGAGCGTGTCATGAATGACTTCCTAAACGGTACATACGATAAGGTGTATGTGAGTTTTGCTGAGTTTAAAAATGCCGCTACACAGGTTATCGAAGCTGTTCCATTCCTTCCTATTCCAAAGGTTGAGAAAGAGGAAGAGGCTGCTGGAACAAGCGTAGATTACATCTATGAGCCAGAGAAAGAAGAGCTTTTGAAGATCTTGATCCCTAAGATCCTGAAGACTCAATTCTTCCGTTACATTCTCGACAATTCTGCTTCTGAGCACGGTGCGAGAATGGTAGCAATGGATAAAGCTTCTGAGAACGCTAATGAGTTACTCAAGGATCTTAAGATTCTTTACAACCGCGAGCGTCAGGCCGCAATTACAACAGAGATCCTCGAGATCGTTGCAGGTGCTGCAGCACTTGAGAACGGATAGAAATTC
>CAXDOZ010000157.1:0-4931 GCA_963991145.1 uncultured Chitinophagales bacterium
GGTCGGCAGCGTCAGATGTGTAGATGAGACTGTTACAGTACAGGAGTTTGGACAAGCAGATGGCTGCTGCGCACTAATGTGTTATTACGATATTGGGATAATGGGATATAGTTAACTAGAAGGCTCTTCGTCCAACTATCGATTCACGACAGTACACCAGCAGATCACTTCGTCCACCGTAGTCTTGACGAAGGTGGAGCACATCATTTGTCATTTTGCCAACTGCGTCCTACGAAGCCTCGGCGAAGTAGGATTTGTCACTTTGCCAATTTAGTAAAGCTCACGCCGCATACGGAAATCAGCACATCAGCAATTTAGCAGATCAGCAAATCATCATATCGCGGTATTGAAAATTGACTCAATCCTTCGTAACATAGTAGAATTCAATTCCTTAAAAATTTCAAACCGGAGAGATATGTCGAAATTCAACTACAAGGCCTCGAAGAAGTGGATCAACTGGCACAAGTCAAAAAATGTAAGGGGTAAGTTCAAGAAGATATTCTACCCTTCCGACGGTCAGGAGATGAAAGGAAATATCCCTACCACTCAGGATATTGATTTTAAATCGGGATTAAAGGGAATAATGGATTGCGTCTCCACCGCTATGAAAGATGGAACCACGCTTCGTGCCTATGGCTCCCGATGGTCTTTGAGCAAGATCGCATATAACAAGGGCTATATGAGCGACACGGCAAGCCTGAACTATTGTAAGGTGGGTATGGAAAAGGATGCCAATCAGCTTGCTTCTAACTATCAGTCGAGTGATAAAGCATCTAAGCTCTGTTTTGTGCAGGCAGGAGTGTTTATTAAGGCATTGAATAAAACTCTACTCGATAAGGGACTTGCATTGAAAACGACTGGAGCAAGTGATGGACAGAAGTTAGCGGGAGCTCTTTCAACGGGCACGCATGGATCTGCCAATCAGATCGGCTCAATGATCGAATATGTCAAGGCTATTCATATTGTAATCCCATTAGATGATCAGGCAAATACAACTGAGCATGTCTTAATTCAGCAGGAAAGGGATCCGGTGATCGATCCGGGAATTAAAAAAGTGGCCTGGCTGGATAATGCCAGACTAATTACCAGTGATGAAATGTATGATGCTGCAGTAGTGAGTTTTGGCTGCTTTGGTCACATTCACGGATATATCCTCGAGGCAGTTGATCAATATGCATTTCGCTATCATGCATGGCAGTTTCAAAATAAAAAAGCCAAAAGCTTAATGAACGCGAAGACGCAGTCTGATCTGGCTCGTGAGCTTTCCAAATTAACGAAGGTGACAGACAAGGATAAGTTACCTTATCATTTTTCAATTTTATTGAATCCATACCGGAATGGAGATTCTCAATTTGGAACCTTTATACAGGTCATGGAAAAGATCGGTCCTTCCACCACTGCAGCAGCATTTACAGAGGACGATGGGCTTGATATTCACGATTATGGAGATTGGGAATCTGTTACAAAGAATAAAGATTATACAGCTTATCTGGATGATACCGACGGAGACGATGACGATGAAGAAGATCCAAAAGTAAAATCCGGAAAACCAGCCAGAAGAAAGCTCTTTGGAAACATTGTTAATGCTCAGCTTTTAAAATTCTGTAGGATCACCTCCGGTCGATCACGCGAGATCAAGTTTGTTCTACCCTCGCAGATCTTCTCCAAGCCAGATTCCTGCGGTATGTATACCAGTCAGCGATTGAAGGGAACCAGTCTGGAGTTTGCAGTTGCACTAAAGGATTGGGACAGAGGGGTAGATGAGGTTTTGAAGGTGACTGATAAGGGCTTGTTACCTGCTCCACTAGGAATTCGTTTTTTACCACCTAATAACTCAACATTGGCATTTACCCAGTACGAGGATCTCTCGGTAACCTTCGAGCTCCCTGGACCATATTCCTGGCTTTTCCCTCAGGTACCGAAACTCCATAAAAAGCTTTTCAAAGGACTCCTTTCAGCCCAGCCTGAGTTGAACCACTCTTACCATTGGGGGCAGCAGTTCCCAATTTCTACGACCTGGCTAATGCGAGCCTATGGCGGCAAGATCACTCAATGGCAGAATCAGCGAAGAATGCTACTGACGGAAAAGGGAAGGAAGATCTTTGCTAATAAGCTTACGAATGATATCAAGCTGACCAAATAGTTTAATGTGGTATTCCTACTTTGCCAAGGCTTCGTAGGACAAGGTGTGGTATTCGGATAATGTGCTTTAGTTCAGTAGGCAGCTGATCGTGAAGTTTCAGGACCACGACAGCAGATCACTGTGTCCCCCATAGCTTTGGCGAAGGGGGAGCAGATCACTTCGTCCTTTGGAGCCGCAGGCGCAGAAGGAGCACATCAATTAGATTTGCCTATTTGCCTATTTAGTAAAGCTCTCTCGTCGCATACGGAAGTTAGCAGGTTAGCACACTAGCAAGTCAGCACACCAAAAATATGACAAACATCACCCTAATTTTTATTTAGACCAGTTCTAAATAAAGAATTGCTTTTCTACATTTGCGCTATCTTAAAAAACATGACTAGCAATGAATAGAATTATTACGCTCGCCTTACTTGGAGGCATACTCCTACTTAATGCTTGCTCGAAGGACAACAATCAGGTTCCTTCCTCTTATGCAGAATTTTACAACGTGAATTACAGCGGACAAACAGACCGCCTTAACATGTTGGCTGAGATGACAGCAGAGATGAAGAACTCTAACTCAGGTGGAACAGTTGACGGACAGAAACTGATCGACATGTACCGCAATGAAAACACTCCATTTGCAGATGCGAGCTTAAACACAAGCACGAAGCAATTGGCAAACAAAACCTACAGTGTTGGTGGAGATGCATGGACAAACACCACTTTCGAATACATGATGGGTTACCTGGCAAGCATTAGTGCTCAGGCAGGAAACACATGGGCGCCGAATCAGGCCGGTGTTGCAACTAGCGGATCTAAAGCATATTTCTTTGATGCTTACGGAGTAGAGTACACTCAGCTGATCGAGAAAGGCTTAATGGGCGCTGTTTTCTATTATCAAATGGCTGAAACTTATACCCGTGACGGTAAAATCGGAAATGGTGTAGACAACGAAACTGTTGAGCCAGGAAAAGGAACCGATATGGAACATCATTGGGATGAGGCCTTCGGTTACTTTGGTGCACCAATCGATCTTACTGCTGCTAATTTCGCGGCATATCTATCATCTGGTGATGCTCGCTACCACGCAAAGTATGCCGGAAAAGGAAATGATGTAGGCCTAAATACGGTCGACAAGATGATGGACCAATTCATCAAAGGTCGCCATGGAATTTCAACCAAAGACTACACAGCAAGAGACGAAGCGGCAGCTCAATTGAGAGTGGAATGGGAAATGGTAATTGCAACAACGGCGATCCATTATATCAATAGCACGATCAATAACTTTTCTGATGATGCTCTTCGCGGCCACGCTTTATCTGAGGCTTATGCATTCATCATCTCGCTTTATTACAATTCCGATCGCAGTATCACAGATGCTCAATTAAGTACGATCAGAGGATACCTGGAATTCACTCCTCCGGGTTCTCCTACTTCGGTTCCAAACTTCCTGAATGTTACAACAGCTGATCTAAATACCATCAAGGATCAACTTTCATCGATTTACGGATTGGATTCTGTTAAGGATCAACTATAAGAAGAATACCATGCGGATTGGACTTCGATTTTTATTTGTTATTCTTTTGATCTCCTCCCTGTTATTCAGCTTGAATAGCTGTTCGGATGGGGCCGGACCTGGAGAGAGTTTTGATAGAACAGCACTACTGACCAACTATTCGAATAATCTGATCATACCTCGGTATCAAACGCTGGTAGATCAATCAAATGCCTTAAGCACTGCTGTGAATGATTTCACGGCAGTGCCTAATTTGAGCAATCTTCAAGCGCTACGCGCTACATTTCAAAGCTCTTATTTAGCCTGGCAGGCATGTTCATTTTTTGAATTTGGGCCTGCGGCCGATGTGGCTTTAAGAACATACTTAAATACATTCCCCACTGATACTGCTCTGATCAATTCGAATATTTCAGCAGGAGGCTACAACCTTGACGCTGCCAGTAATATCGATGCTACCGGCTTCCCGGCAATGGATTTTTTACTTTTTGGTACAGGCAATACAGAGCAGGATGTGCTTCCATATTTTAATCAACAGGATTCAATTGCTCGTCGTCAATATTTGATTGATATAAGTGATCAAATTCAAATGCTTAGCACGAATGTTTTGACTAATTGGCAAAACAGTTACGGAGCAGAATTCATCTCGAGAAATGGAACTGATGTAGGTTCCAGCCTATCACTTTTGATCAACGAGATGAACCGGGATTACGAGCGTTTCATTCGTGATGGTAAGGTGGGAATTCCTTTAGGCGTCAGAAGTCTTGGAACCCCTCAGCTAGATAAAATTGAAACTCCCTATTCGCAGATATCTATTGAACTTGCCACCGAGAGTTTAAATCAAATGCAAACTGCATTTAATGGTATAAGTCCTACTGGTATTGAAGGGCTCGGCCTAAATGACTATCTCGATGCCGTAGGAGCAAGCCATAATGGCGAAGATCTTAGTGTCAAGATCAATGATCAGTTCCAACTGATTTTAACTGAGCTAAGTAATCTAAATGAACCATTTCAAAATGAGATCCTGAATAACAAGCCAGCTGTCCAGTCAACTTATGACCGAATGCAACAACTGGTTGTCTACTTCAAGGTAGATATGACATCTGCCCTTGGAATATTGATCACCTATCAGGATAGCGACGGTGACTAAGTGAGATCATTTGTAAAAAATATTATCCAGAGAGAAGTACCCATTTACCCGCTTGTGGTTTTTAGGGTACTTTTTGGCTTTATGATGTTCTTTGGGGCATTGAGGTTCTATCTGAATGGATGGGTTTAGAGTCAGTATATAGA
>CAXDOZ010000158.1:0-4915 GCA_963991145.1 uncultured Chitinophagales bacterium
AGATTTCTGCCTGTCTCGTGGGCTCGGAGATGTGTATAAGAGACAGATCTGTAACAGATGTTCCTGAAGTCCTTGTTGATCCAAATGATCCTGAGCATCTGACATCAGAAGATGATGGAGTGGTAACTGAGATTTTCTTATCTGGTTCTACCACTGCTGCCGTCGCTGCAGGGACTGGAAGCTCCAAGAAAAAAGGAAATCAGGGGCAGGTTGTAAATCAACCCGATGGTGAAATAGACTTTGATAACTCTGTATTCTCAGTTGACGAAGTAAGCATCAATGAGGAAGTTACTCCTGATGGAGTAATCGACACCACCAGCATGATCAAGGCTGAATTCTTTCTTGCTCGAGCACTTGGAGAGATCAACCAGCAGAATTATAAATCTGCTCAAAAGTACATCGAAAAGAGCCTTAAGCTCAATCCGAAGTATATCGAGGCACAGATGCTTCACGGAGATATTAACTCCGCCTTTGGGATGTATGAAGATGCCCAGAAGGATTATCTGAAAGTGATCGCCATCGATAGTCTGGTACCTCAGGCTTATTACAATCTCGCTCAATGTCTTGCCTTTCAGGGTAAGGACCAAAAGGCATATCAGAATTACAATAAGGCACTCTCTTTAGACAATGAATATATCCTGGCGCTATCGGGAAGAGCTGCGATGTTCCTCAAGTTCAAAGACTACAGATCTGCACTTAAAGACTATTCCAGGATCATTGAGATCAACCAGTATTTCTTACCAGCTTACAGAGGTCGGGGCTTCGCCCGATATCATCTTGCAGAACATGAAGCTGCAATCCGTGATTTTAATTTCTATCTGGAATTAGAGCCTGTCGATAGCTATGCTTTGTACTATCGCGGAATGTCACAGATCCTGGCCAACAACCTCTACAATGGCTGCATAGATCTTCTCAAATCCTCAGAGCTAGGTTATGCTCAGGCTGGGAAGTCACTTGGGAAGTATTGTGACTAAAAAAAATCCCGACGTTCCGAGGATTCGGAAGCCGGGATTGTGATCTGCTATATCCAATTTTTACTAGTAACGCTCATCTGCGCTGAAATGAAAATCAGCTTCGATATTGGCGTTTTCGTCTGAGTCGCTTCCGTGAATACCGTTGCGCTCAATATTTGTAGCGAAGCGAGCACGGATAGTTCCTTCTGCTGCCTCCTCTGGGTTAGTAGCTCCAATCAATGCTCTGAAATCTTCAACTGCATTGTCCTTCTCCAAAATAGCCGCTACGATCGGTCCTTCTGTCATGAAGTCAACAAGTTCTCCAAAGAAAGGGCGCTCTTTGTGGATCGCGTAGAATTCTTCAGCACGCTCTCTGCTTAACTGAGTAAGCTTCATCGCCTGTACTTTAAATCCTGCTTTGATGATCTGATCTAAGATCGCTCCTGAATGCCCGTCTGCTACTGCATCGGGTTTGATCATTGTTAATGTGATGTTTCCAGCCATTTCTATTGTTTTCAAATTCGAAATTCGCGGCAAACATAGGATAAAAGCAGAGCTTTTTTGCTTAAAATCCAGCAAAATATTTGATGATTTCAGCAGGCATTGAAATAGGGTAGCGAAACGTCTAAAATATCTGCATCTTTGCGGCCCATGCCTGATTTCAGCTTGTTACAGAAGCAGATTGAGGAGTCGAATTCCATTTCGATCATTGTGCACCGTAAACCCGATGGTGATGCTATGGGTTCGGCACTTGCATTTTGGAAATTCCTAAAGGATAATTCCAAAAAAGCCACTGTTATTGCACCAACTGATTATCCTGAAAACCTGTACTGGTTACCCGGAAATGATGAAGTTCTGGAGTTTGGTAAGCAGAAGGAAGAAGTGATCAAAGCTTTAGAGGATTCCGACATCATCGCATGTCTGGATTTCAATGCCCTTGGCAGAGTTGAAGAACTTCAGGAATTTGTAGAAAGCTCGAATGCATATAAGATCATGGTCGACCATCACCGTCAGCCCGATGATTTTGCAGATTGGATGTATTCAGATATCGAAGCTTCATCAACCTGTGAGTTGATCTATGATGTGATCACGGAATTGGGAGGAGAGATCGATTACGATATCGCCGTGAATCTCTATGTTGGGATTCTGACAGATACCGGTTCATTCCAGTATTCAGCTACCCGTCCCAAAGTTCACCGCATTGCCGCCGAGCTCCTTGAGAAAGGTGTTCGCCCTGAGCTAACTCACGATCTCATATATAATAGCTTCAGGAAGAATGAGCTTCAGTTTATCGGTTATTGCCTTGATCGCAGAATGAGATTGATCGAAAAGGACTCCATCGCCTATATGGCTTTGAGCATGGATGATATTCAGCGATTCCACGTCGGAACCGGAGGAACAGAAGGTCTGGTGAACTATCCGATGAAGATCAAAACGGTGAAGATGTCGGTGCTTTTCAAGCAGGATAGAGATAGAATTAAAATCTCATTCCGATCGAAAGGAGAAGTAGATGTGAACAAGATCGCAAGAGAGCACTTCAATGGTGGAGGGCATTTTAATGCATCAGGTGGTGCATGGTTTGGGACATTAGAAGAAGCGGTAGAACGCTTCGTCAACATATTTAATTGAGAATCAAAATAAGCTTCAAATGACAACAAGAATCTTATCCCTACTATTCATAAGCGCATTCATCTTTGCCTGCAACAGTGAGGGAGGTGAAAGCGAATCAGATCTAAATCGATCAAATCAGTACGCAAATACATCTGATGATGTGCAGCTTACTGAAGAAATCAGAGATTATATCCTGACCAGAAATGATGGCGATAGCTTGATCGCTGTTTTCTACACTACTAAAGGAATCATTAGAGTAGATCTACAATACGATGCTGTTCCACTTACTGTAGCAAACTTCGTAGGTCTGGCAGAGGGAACTAAGGACAATACATACAAAGCAGAAGGCCAACCTTTTTACGATGGCATGAAGTTTCACCGAGTTATTGCTGACTTCATGATCCAGGGTGGTGACCCAAATGGAGATGGAACCGGTGGACCGGGCTATAAATTCGAAGACGAGATTGCTCCATGGCTTAAGCATAAAGGTCCTGGTGTTCTTTCAATGGCAAACTCTGGACCTGCTACAAATGGATCACAGTTCTTCATTACTCATGTAGAAACAAGCTGGCTTGATGGAAAGCATACAGTGTTCGGCTTTGTTATCGATGGACAAAATATCGTTGATGCAATTGCACAAGGCGATCTTATTGATTCAATCCGCATTGAAAGAAAAGGTGCTAATGCACAAGCTTTTTATAGCGACCAAACTGCTTTCGAACATTATCAGTCTACACTCCCGGACCGCATTGCTGGATACTCAGCAAAGCTGAAGGAGCAAGCTGATGCAGACTTTGAAAACTTTGTGGCAGAGAACTATCCAGATGCAGTAAAAGATAACTCGGGTATGTACTACGTGATCACCAAGGAGGGAACAGGAGCTGTACCAGTTTCAGGAGAAAAGATCGATGCTCATTACACCGGGAAATTCACAAATGGCGAAGTTTTTGATTCTTCTGTAGAAAGAGGAGTGCCATTCAGTTTTGTAGTTGGCCAGGGACAGGTGATCCAGGGATGGGATATCGCCTTCACTAAGTTCAAGGTAGGAACGGAAGCAACAATTATTCTTCCTTACTCTCTTGCTTATGGAGAGCAGGGATATCCGGGAGCTATTCCACCATTTTCCACTCTTGTATTTGATGTACAATTACTTGGAATAAAATAAGATTCATGATCAAAACAATTAATTCAATACTGTTTCTACTGCTTTTAAGCATTGGTGCTTCTGCTCAGGATATTAAGCCGGAGAAGCTAATGAAGAAGGCAGATAAACTTTTCTCGAAAGGATCAATTACTCAAGCGAGCTTCTATTACGAAGATATTATTCAGGCCTTTCCTGATGATTCGATCGCAAGAGCAAAATTTGATATGTGCGTAGCTATTGATAGCGGAAGAGCCGCTTTCAAATCTGAGCGTTGGGACAAGTCTCACTACTTTCTTGAGTACTACAAATCAGAGCCGCAAGCTCAGGTGTATGTTTCTCAATTATATTATCGGGGATTAGGTGCTCTTGCACCTCACACGACCTATGCACTTAGAATGCTTGACGAGTCAGGATTAAAACAAGCCTCATCAATAAAAAGTCAATTAACTGAAATGGAAAACCAACCAACTGAATTTGATGGTGTGAGCCTTCCAGGAGATGGAATGTTTGCGCTGATTAAAACAACCAAGGGAGATATTCTTATCCAATTGGATTTTGATAAAGTGCCACTAACAGTGGCCAATTTCGTAGGTCTCGCTGAGGGAGTTATCGATAACTCAGCCAGAAGCGCAGGAGTACCTTATTACAATGGACTTAAGTTCCATCGTGTGATCGCTGATTTCATGATCCAGGGTGGTGATCCTTCTGGAAATGGAAGCGGCGGACCTGGATACAGCTTCAAAGATGAGTTCCATCCAGATCTTCGTCACAGCGGACCAGGTATCCTTTCAATGGCAAACGCCGGACCTGGAACAAATGGAAGTCAGTTCTTTATCACACATAAAGAAACCGGATGGCTTGATAACAAGCACAGCGTTTTTGGCCACGTTGTTGAAGGTCAGGATGTAGTTGATGCTATTGAGCAAGGTGATTTGATGAACGAGATCATCATCCTTAGAAAAGGTGCAGATGCAGAAGACTTCAACGCAGCTGAGATCTTTAAGCTTTACGAAGCTGAGAAAGCTAAAGAAGAGCTTGCCAAGGCAGCTCGTTCTCAGGAGATCTCAGAGTTTGAGGCATGGGTTCAGGCAAACTACCCGGATGCAGTTAAGAATGAAGCCGGCTTCTATTACATGCAAACTCAGGCTCCTGCAGAAGCCGCCGTAGCTCCAAAAGCAGGCGCATCCGGTAGTGGTCACTACACAGG